>NZ_BDHE01000004.1:0-66786 GCF_054786175.1 Treponema sp. R8-4-B8 | reverse complement strand
ACACCTTTCCACATCCTCGCGGAAAACGTTAGCTGTCATGGCTATTAGAGGGACTGTTTTCGCTCTTGGGTGGTCAAAGGCGCGGATAAGTTTTGTGGCTTCATAGCCGTCAACGCCGGGCATGTGAATGTCCATAAAAATAAGGTCAAAGGAATTGGGATAGGCGCAGAACAAGTCGTATGCTTTCTGCCCGTCTTCGGCTTCCGTTATTTCCAGCCCGAGAGGCTCCAATACGGTAATGACAATTTCACGGTTTATTTCAACGTCCTCTACAAGCAAAATCCGTTTCCCGCTGTAATCAGGCTCTTGTTCATCATCTCCCGCGTTATTCGTATCAGGGGCGTTATGCGCTTCTTTCGCGGGAGCGTCGGCAGTTTCCGCCTTTTGCGTTACATCGTTTACAATTTCCACGCGAATAGTAATGATAAAAGAGGCTCCCTTGCCAATTTCCGATTCCATCTTTATTTCGCCGTTCATAAGTTCTACAATCTTCTTGGAAATCGCGAGTCCTAGGCCGGTGCCGCCGAATTTCCGCCCTATGCTGGAATCTACCTGCACAAAAGAATCAAAGAGTTTATTTTGCTGTTCTTTTGATATGCCAATTCCCGTATCATTAATAATAATTTCCAAAACGCAGAAATCCCGCTCCTGATTCACCTTCCTTATAGAAAGAGAAATATCCCCGCCTTCAGGGGTGAATTTAACCGCGTTGCCCAAAAGGTTTGTGATAACCTGCGTAAGCCGCTGATCGTCTGTTTTTATCTTTTTAGGAAGGGCAGGGTCAAGATTAACGGTAAATTTTTGTTTTTTCTCTTCCAATCGGAATTCAAAAATATTAACCACCTTCCGTATCATGGCGGACAGTTCAAACTCGGTATATGAAAGCTCAAATTTATCCTCTTCAATTTTTGACATGTCAAGAATGTCATTGATAACCCCAAGCAGATGATTAGACGCGCTCTCCACTTTTTCAAGGCAGTAATCTTTACGCTCCAGTTCATTTGAATTCTTAGCGATGGCCGTCATGCCGATTATGGCGTTTAACGGCGTGCGGATTTCATGGCTCATGTTGGCGAGGAAGATGGACTTTGCCCTGCTTGCCTGCTCGGCGCGGTTCTTGGCTTCCAGAATGTCCGTCATGTCATGGAAAAGTATAAAAGCGCCTTGAAATTCGTCCTTGCTGTTGAACATCGGGGTAAAATGAATCTCATAGTGGCGGTTGTTTCCCTCGCCGCTAAAATCTAAAATACGCTCAAAAGTAACAGGTTTTTTGTTATATATTGAATTATTAAAATATGTGGTAATTTGATTAAGCATTTCATAATCCGTAAAAAGGCCGAAAACTTCATCATAGCTTGCTTTGCGTATATCTTCAAAACTTTTAATTTTTGCGCTTTTCAGGAAAGTTTTGGCGCAGTGGATAAGGCCGCTGTTTTTATCCATAAGCATAATAATATCGGGACTGTTGTCAAAAACTAAATTCATGTAACTGTCCTGGCGCGCCAGATAGCGGTCTTTAAAAGAACGGACAAATTCATAAACGACGGTAAGAAGCATTACAAAGAAATAAACGCCGCACAAAAGGACAGCTTCTTGAAAGGAATATCGGTATTTGGATAAACCGCCAAAAGTTCCAAATACGGCGGTTATTAAAATAAGCAGCGCTGGGATAAGTCCTACTGGAAGCCCCAGCGTAAAGATTGACATTAGCGGAAAAGAATAAATCCACAAGCTGGAAAGGCCGTTCATTTCGTATTTCGCGAAAATTGACACTCCGCAAAAAGCGCCGAAGATCGCCGTAATAATCAGGCCGCTTGTGTTAAAAGGCATTTCAGTGCGTAACAATAAAAGATTTAAAAAAGTCATAAAGCCCAGAATAACCGTAAGCAGCCCGTCGTCAACATTTCCTTTTTGCATGTCAATTACGCCCAGAGTGATGATTAAAATAGAGGCGATTGAATAGATGATGTTAAGGACTATGAGGCGGAGCATATTGTCCATGTTGCTCTCGTCCTGAAAACTTGAATACTTGCCGCTGGTTAAACAGGATATGATTATTTTTTTTATATTATTCATGATTGCCGGATAATTTCCTTATCATCACTTTTATTAAACAGCTTTACCGCGCAGGAAACCGCAACAAGAATTCCTAATACCAGTAAAAGAATGGCAATAAACATTTGAATACCGTCAACGGCGGGATTAAATTTGCCGTCTAATAGAAGCAGTATTTTATTTCTTATGTTTAAAGAAAGTGAAGTATAAGTGACAGCTAACATGATGACGGTTGGCGCTATAAGCATATATATTCGCCGTCCCGTCTTTTTAAAAAACAGCGTGCAGGCGATTAAAGTGAGCGCGGCAAGAAGCTGGTTTGCGGCGCCAAACAAAGCCCAGATGCTCTCATAACCCATTATCGCCAAAAGATACGCGGGCAGCAGGGTAAAGACGGAAGAAGCGGCCTTGTTTTTTAATATTTTTGCCCATAGTTTAGTTTCCTGTTTTTGTTCGTCAACTGAAAAAAGCTCCTGAAAAGAGAGCCGCCCCAATCGGGCGACCGTATCCAGCGTGGTAAGCACAAACGATGAAACCGCCAGCGACACTATGGTAAATGACACTTGATGTGGCAGCCCAAGCTGAGAAAGAAAGCCTGAAACCGCGGTTGCGAAAATGACCGGCGGAGTCCCTTCCGGCAACTTCCCGTTCCACGCGAGTGAGCCGACCGCGATAAGCGCAAGGACAGCCACGAGAGTTTCAACTAACATCGCGCCGTATGAAATTGGAAGCATGTGTTTTTCATTGCTTATCTGTTTGGACGCCGCTCCCGTGGCGACAAGCGAATGAAAGCCAGAAATAGCGCCGCAGGCAATGGTGACAAAAAGCCCCGGGAATAAAAGATTTCCTTTTATATTGAAGCCCGTAAACGCCGGGATAGAAATCGGCGGCGCGGTAAATACGACTCCGATAAATGCCGCCAGCAGCATGGCTATTAATAAGAAGGAATTAAGATAATTTCGGGGCTGGCCTAATGACCACACGGGAACAATCGAAGCGACAAAGATATAGGCGAATATAAGGTAGAACCAGACGGATTTTTCCATAAAAAAAGGAAAGTAAATCCCAAGGGCTATACAGATAATAAGAAGATCAACGGCGATGATGCCGCTTGCCAAATCGGAAGCCTTGCGCCTGCGGATGAATAAACCAAGAATTATTGCCGCTACTATAAAAAGGCTTGAACTTGACGCTACAGAGGCGTTTATTCCGTTACGCTCTCCAAGCTCGTTAAACCCGTCAAATGTGCCGGCTACTATGTCCGCAAAAGCCGCCGCGATAAGTATCGAAAAAAGCCAAACGAAAATCAAAAAAAGACGCTTGCCTGTTTTTCCCACATATAGCTCAATTACGTATCCGATTGACTTTCCCTTGTTTTTAACCGACGTGTAAAGAGCCGCAAAATCATGAACCGCGCCAAAGAAGACGCTTCCAAATAAAAGCCATAAAAGCGCCGGAACCCATCCGAACATTGCGGCGATAATTGGCCCGTTGATTGGCCCTGCTCCGGCGATAGACGCGAATTCATGCCCAAATAGCACAGCCCCTGAGGTGGGAACATATTCTTGGCCGTCTTCCATCTCGCAAGCCGGAGTTTTTCTGGACGGGTCTATTCCCCATTTTTTGGCAAGAAACCTGCCGTAAAGCAGATAGGCAATAAAAAGCGTAATTACGGAGATCAATAAAAGCAATAAGCCGTTCATTTCGTTAATTATATATAAAAACAGCTCTATTGTGAACTGTTATTTCTTCTTATTTCTTGGACACATCCATATTAATCTTATGGGAGAATAATTTTATGGTATTTGACATAAATATTATTGTATGATATTATAACATATAATGGATATTTACAGTTAAATTGGAGAAACAATGGAATAAGGCAGATATTATTTAATTATGCAATTTTAAAATAAAGTGAGGATAAATTGAATGAAAATCAAAATCAAGCTGAGCCTAATGGTAATCGCTATAGTAACGGTTATTGTGGTGGGAATTGCCTTGTTACTATTGCAGCAGGCGTCCGAAATAAGCAAAAGGCTGACCATACAGAGCATTAAAAATTTGGCCCGCACTAGGGCTGAATACTGGAAGGGCAGGGAAGACGGCAACTTAAAAATTATGAGAACCCTTGCCGACGTAATGGCGGATTATGAAGAGTTGCCAGTTGCAACCAGACGTGACAATTATGACGAAATGATGAAAAGTACTCTGCTTGCGAATGCCAATCTGAATACTGTTTACACTGTTTGGAAACCAAATGCCATTGACGGCAATGACGCCCGCAATATAGGCAAGGATGGTTCCACCCCCACAGGGCAGTATGCTTCCGCCTTTGACAGGGGAAATAACGGCCAGATAATACACAGAGTTACAGCGGATTTAGACGGGGCTATGGCCCATTTTAACAGCCCCAAAGCGCGTAACGACCGCGTTCTGCATCCGCAGCCATTTACTGTAAACGGAAAAGACACCTATGTGATAAGGCTTTTTGTTTCCATTCTTGATAAAAACACCAATGAAGTGGTAGGGGGCGTGGGCTGTTTTATAGATATCGACATTATACAACCTGTAGTACAGAACACGATAGACACCTACGAAGAAATTGTAGCTATGGCGATTTACTCCGGCAACGGGTTTATAATCGCGTGTTACCGTCCGGAGCGGATAGGAAAGATGCTGATCGACGCGGAAACGCATTACGGCAACTTTAGAGCCGCCGCCAATGACGCCGTTACCGCCGCAAAGGAATATGAATGTTCAAGTTATGCGCCATTGTTGCAGATGAACATGGAGAGCGTCCTGATTCCCATCAAAATAGGCACTTCGGACGTAACATGGACGATTATGATTGGGACTTCGGAAGATTATATATTGAAAGACGTGCGGGCGATACGGCGTTTTGTTTTTATTATAGCGGCGATAGCCATTATATTGGGGGCGGCAATCGTGTACTATGTCCTTGGCCGTGTTACTAAACCAATCGTTCAAGTAGCCGGCGTCCTTAAAATTGTAGCCGAAGGCGATTTGACGCGTACTGTCACTGTTAATACAAAAGACGAAATAGGCGATCTTTCCCGCGACTTCAGCTATACGGTTGGTAAAATTAAGGATATGATTAGCGGAATAAAAAAACAGATTGCAGTACTCCACGGAGTCGGCGATAATCTAGCGAGCAGCATGACCGAATCAGCGGCGGCAGTCAATGAAATTACAGCTAACATCCAAAGCATAAAAGACAGGATAATTAACCAGAGCGCCAGCGTTACGGAAACTAACGCGACTATGGAACAGGTATCTAAAAACATTGATAAACTTAATGAGCTTATTGAAAAACAAAATCTGGATATTACCCAATCATCATCCTCTATTGAGGAAATGGTAGCCACAATCAGTTCCGTTACGGATAATCTTGTTAAAAACTCAGCCAATATAAAGAAACTAAGCGAATCCTCAGAAACCGGACGCTCTGGACTGCAGGATGTCGCGCAGGACATTCAAGAAATAGCCCGCGAGTCAGAAGGACTTATGGAAATTAACGCGGTAATGGAAAACATCGCAAGCCAGACAAATTTGCTTTCGATGAACGCGGCGATAGAGGCGGCTCACGCTGGCGAGGCGGGTAAGGGTTTTGCCGTAGTCGCGGATGAAATCCGCAAACTGGCTGAAAGTTCCAGCGAGCAATCCAAGACCATAGGCAATGTTTTAAAGAAGATAAAAGCGTCGATGGACAAAATCAACGGTTCGACCGAGAACGTGCTTAAAGAGTTTGAGACCATTGACACAAATATCAAGAGTGTGGCGGAACAGGCTAACCAGATACGCACCGCAATGGAAGAAGAAGGAGAAGGTAGCAAACTTCTTCTGGGCGGCATCAATTCTTTAAATCATATTTCCGTTGAGGTAAAGGACCAATCAGAAGAAATGGCCAGCGAATCCAAGGAAGTAATTAATGAAAGCAGAAATCTTGAAAAGGCTACTCAGGAGATAACCTTAGGCATAAACGAAATGGCCGCTGGAGCTAACGAGATCAATATCGCCATACATCAGGTAAATGATACCGGAGTGCAAAACCGCGAATGTATCGACGCTTTATTTAAAGAAGTTTCGTGGTTTAAGGTGGAATAAGCGGCTTAAAGCTAAAGCTTAAAGTTTAAAGCTTTAGCTTTACGTTTTAAGGCATGGGAAAGAATCCGCCGGTAAAATAAGGTTTAAAGTAATAATATGCGTATGCCAAAATTAATTAATGAGCTTGTCATCAAATACAAATCGCGTTTTGAATCTTACGGCGAAGATTCAAGCCGCGAGACTTTTTACGGCGAGCTTAATTATTTATCCGGGAAAATTTTCTACATAGTTTTTATAACCTTATTTTTAATGCTGATCTATATTCCCGGCGACATAAAAATTCATCCCTTCCCCGCGCTTGCGATTTCAATTCATTTGGGGTATACGCTGTTAAGCGCAATCCTTATCGCGCTGCGGTTTACGAAACATTTTAAAGATCGGCCTTGTATTCTAATGATGGTTTTAACCGCGTATTTTTTCCTTGGAACTTCCGTCCTTACAGCGTCCTCAGGCTCTAATATCCACACATATATTGGCGCTCTTTCCGTAATACTGATGCTGCCCGTGTTCGCTCCGTTTCCCATAAAATTTAAAATTGCGAATATAGCGTTTGCGCTAATTGTATTTTTTTCGGTGTCGCGTATTTGCGGGATGGATTTCTCAGATTACGAGACAAGATATATTATTAACGACCTTATGGTAGCGGTAGCGGTTTCGCTTTTATTTTCCATAAGTCAGGACAAGCTGCGGCGAAAATCATGGGAAGTGCGAATAAATCAAAACAAATTAATGCAGGAAGCCAAAAATCGGGAAAATTTATTGGGCATGGTGAACAGCGCGGCCAATGTTTTGCTGTCTGTAAAGGATGATGAATCGTTTGAAACCGCGCTGTCAAAGAGTTTTAAACTTGTCGGCGACTGCATGGATGTTGACCGCGTTCAAATTTGGCGTAACGAAATTATCGACGGCGAAATGCATTTTGTCCGCCGTTTTGAATGGCTTAGCGATTATGGTTATAGAATAACGACTCCCGTAAGTTTGTATTTTCCCTACAGTTGGAAACCTGAATGGGAAAAGTTATTCCTGCGCGGAGGGCATATAAACGCGCCGTTTTCCGCGTTATCGCAGGATGATCAGGATTTCCTGCATCCGTATCAGCTAAAATCCATTGTAATTATTCCGATGTTTCTGGAACGGCAGATAGCCGGCGACAGGCGGAAGCAAACAGTTGACAGAAGGCAGGAATTAAAAAGGCGGAAATTTTCAGATGAAAACAGGCAGCTTTTTATTTATGACAGGCGGCTGTCAAAAGAAGACAGGCGGCAAATAATAGGAGACAGGCGGCGGACGAAAATTGACAGACGGCAGGCGACCGGCGACGAAGGCAGTTTTTGGGGATTTTTCAGCATTAACGACTGCAGAAAGGAGCGGGTATTTTCAGATGAGGAAATCCATATATTAACGTCCGTAGGCTTGTTGATGAGCAACGCCGTAAACAGAAACTTGCAGAACGCTAAAATTATAAAAGAAAGCGAGAAATCCCTTGCCATGAGCCATTGGTATAAATCAATTCTAAACGCCATACCGCTGCCAATATCGGTTACCGATGCGGACGCGAACTGGACTTTTATTAATTCGGCTGTTGAAAAATTGCTGTATGTTTCGCACAAAGACATTATTGGAAAACCATGCAGTTATTGGAAATCCAATATCTGCAATACGCGGGAATGCGGGATTGAATGCGCGAAGAGAGGCGAAAAATATACATATTTTTCTAATGAAGACTCGTCTTACGAGGTCAATGTGGAAATTCTTAAAAGTTTGGACAATAAAACGATAGGCTATATAGAAGTGATGCATGACGTTACCAATCTTAAGAAAATGGCGAAAAAACAAGCCGACGCTGAAGCGGCAAATAACGCTAAATCCGCGTTTCTGGCAAGGATGAGCCATGAAATTCGCTCGCCTATGAATGTGATTTTGGGCATCGCGGAAATGCAGTTGGATAAAGAAGGACTTTCACAGGATATGCGTGAAGCGTTGGCTAAAGTGTATGATTCAGGTTACCTGCTTCTTAGCATTATCAACGATATATTGGATTTGTCAAAAATAGAAGCAAACAAGATGGAACTGACGCCCGTTAATTATGACGTTGTAAACCTTATTAGCGATACCGTACAGCTTAATGTTATGCGCTTTGACAACAAGCCTATTCAATTTGAATTAAAGGCGGATGAGAATATTCCCGTAACGTTAATCGGCGATGAGCTTCGCATAAAACAAATATTAAATAATATCCTTACCAACGCGTTTAAATATACGGATAGCGGGAAGGTTTCGATGGCGGTCACGGCGGAAAATAAAATGTCAGAACAGGGAGAGGATACGCGAGTTATGCCGCGCATTATGCCAAGCGTTTTGCTTGTTTTCCGCGTAAGCGATACGGGACGCGGAATGACCAGCGAACAGGTTGCCAAGCTGTTTGACGAATATACCCGTTTTAATATGGAAGCCAACTACGCTACCGAAGGCACGGGACTTGGCATGAGCATTACAAAACGTCTGATTGATTTAATGGACGGCGAAATTATTGTAGAAAGCGAACTTGACAAGGGGTCTGTTTTTACCGTTAAGCTGCCGCAGGGGATTGTTCCAGGAGCGGAGGTGATTGGCAAGGAATTGGCGGAGAACATCAATATGTACAGCCGGGGAAAATCGGCGCGCGTGAAAAAATCGGCGCAAATTATCCGCGAATATATGCCATACGGAAAAGTATTGGTTGTAGACGATATGGAGCCGAATCTGTATGTGGCGCGCGGGCTTTTGTCCCCTTACGGATTGTCTATTGAAACCGTTTTAAGCGGAAAAGAAGCGGTTGAAAAAATTAAAGAAGGCTTAATATTTGACGTTATTTTTATGGATCACTTTATGCCGGAAATGGACGGCATAGAAACGGCGAAGATCATACGCGGCTTAGGTTACACGAAACCTATTATTGCCCTGACAGCTAACGCCATTGTCGGAAACGCGGAAATGTTCGCGGAAAACGGTTTTGACGGGTTTATTTCCAAACCGATTGACATACGTCAGCTTAATGAAATATTAAACAAACTGATACGCGACAATTTTCCTACCGAAACAGTTGAAGCCGCCAGGCGTCTAAAAGACAGCCTGATAAAAAAAACAGACGCTGTTAATCTGGATTTAAGCCATATAAAAGCGCTGGTGGTAGACGATTTCCTTCCTAATTTGAATGTGGCGGCCGGAATGTTACGCAAGTATAAAATGCAGGTAGATTGCGTGTTAGACGGGTATGAAGCCATAAAACGGGTAGAAAGAGGGGAACCGGTGTATGACATTATTTTTATGGATCATCAGATGCCGGATATCGACGGTATAGAAACGGCGCTCCAGATACGTTCTCTTGATACTGAGTACGCGAAAAATGTGCCGATTATCGCCTTGACTGCCGATGAGGCCGCTTTAGGCGGAGCCGTGGGCAAAGCCGTAGGCGGAGCCGCGGATAACGCTAAACCCGGACAAATATTTCTTGATAATGGTTTTCAGGATGTTTTATACAAGCCGCTTAGTTTTTCAAAAATAGACGCGTTTATTAAAAATTGGATTCGTGAGAAAATTACTAAAAGTATGGATATTTCTGAAAAGATGGAGAAGAAAATGGATATAGAAATACCGGGAATTGATAAAAATAAAATCATGGAACTGTATGACGGCGACATGGAGATTTTCCTTTCTGTTCTGCGTTCTTATCTTTCTGTCATACCGGCGGCATTGGTTAAAATGCGCTCCGTGTCCGAGCAAACATTGCCAGAGTACATAATAAGCGTACATGGCGTAAAAAGCACCAGCGAAAGCATTGGCGTAGAAACCGCGCGAAAAATGTCCGCGGAACTGGAAGCGTTGGCAAAAGCAGGCGACTTATCGGGAGTTTTAGCAAAGAATCAGGCTTGTATAAATTATATTGAGAAACTCTTGTCTGATATAGAGGCTTGGTTGAATCGTAATAAAAGTTTAAATTTTGATATTTAGCTTGAAAAACGGTAAATTTATACAAATTTCATGCAATTAATGGCTAAATATATTGATAAATACGCTAAATAGCCATTATACTATTAAAAACAATACATTAAGGGGCAGTTTATGAACAACAGTAAAAAATCCGGACGGTTAGGCCTGCAACTAAAATTATCAAGCATATCAATTACATTTATGCTTTTGGCGATTATCATTTTTTCGATCATTAGCATACGCGCGATACAGGAATCAAGCCTTGAAACCGCCGTTATCATGGGGAAAAACAAACTTACAAGCGATATGATTCACTTCGCGTATAGAGTGAATCTTGAATTTGGGCAATTAAGCCTTAAAGACGGCGATCTTACGGGAGAAAACGGCGTTTCTTTAAAGTATAATTATAATTTGATAGACGAATTAAGTACGGACCTTAACATAGCGGCGACTGTTTTTATCCGCGAAGGCGATGATTACCGCAGGATAACCACCAGTATTAAAGACAACGCCGGAAAACGGGCGGTGGATACAATGCTTGGAACAGGCAGCGCCGCGTATCCGTCCATACAATCCGGTAAAATGTATTCAGGGGAAGCGGTTATTCTTGGCAAAAAATATCTTACTGAGTATCAGCCGGTTTTAGCGCAGGGAAGCAAGGATGTTATAGGCATTTTGTTTATCGGCAACGAGATGACGGCTATAAACAAAGTTATCAGTAACAATGTGGTTAGCCAGGTAAAAATAATCGCGCTTATCGCGGTAGCGATTCTATTGGTTTCCGTACTGGTCAACACTATGAGTTACAAGTTTATTTTATTAAAGCCCATTAATACCGCGACCGGCATGCTCATGGAAATAGCCGAAGGCGAAGGGGATCTGACCAAACGGCTAAATGTGAAAAGCAAAGATGAAATCGGCGATATGGCCACGTATTTTAACAAAACATTCGAAAATATCAAGAATCTTATATCCATTATAAAACAAAAGGTAAACGCGCTTACTAATACCGGTTTGGAACTTTCCACAAATATGGAAAAAACAGGAACTGCCGTCTCGCAGATTTCAACGCAGTTTGAAAGCATGAAAGGCCTTGTAGCACAGCAGGAAAATGAAGCGAAAGAAGCGGACAAAGCGGGCGACAATATCAAGATTAATATCGCGAACCTTAACAAGCTTATAGAAGAACAAGCTGAAAGCGTTAATACCTCGTCTTCAGCCATTGAAGAAATGACAGCTAACATTAATTCAGTAACCAAAACATTGGTGGAGAACGGCAAAAATGTCAGCGCTTTGGCGGAAGCGTCCGAAATCGGCAAGACCGGGCTTCAGGCGGTGGCGCAGGAAATACAGGAAATCGCGCAGGAGTCCGAAGGGCTTTTGGAAATTAACGCGTTAATGAACAGCATCGCCGCCCAGACGAACTTGCTTTCCATGAACGCCGCTATTGAGGCGGCCCACGCCGGAGAAGCGGGGAGGGGCTTTGCCGTAGTCGCCGACGAGATCCGTAAACTTGCCGAATCATCAAGCGGGCAGTCGAAAACCACAACCTCTATGCTGAAAAAGATAAAGGCTTCCATAGACAACATTACCAAATCCTCCAACGACGTGCTTGCCCGTTTTGGCGCCATAGACTCAGGCGTAAAAACGGTATCGGAACATGAGCAAAATATCCGTAATTCAATGCAAGAGCAGGAAGAAGGCGGAAAGCAATTGCTGGAATCCGTTGACCGCCTGAAAGACATTACCGTATCGGTTAGAAAAGGCGCGGAAAATATGGCGCAGTCGGGCGGGGACCTTGTAAATAAAACCGATGAATTTATAAAGATAAGCAATCAGGTTGTAGGCGGCATGAACCAAATTGTAAGCGGCGCCATGTCTCAAATAAAGATCGCGGTTGACAATGTAAATGAAATGAACGCGGAAAACAACCGTAACTTTGAAAATCTAAAAACAGAAACTGAAAAGTTTAAGGTTCAAACCGGCAATGAAAAGAAAATAGTTCTGGCGGTGGATGATGAACAGCCTCATCTTGTCGCGGTCAAAGGAATGTTGGAAAAAGACTATGAAGTTATTACCGCCGCTTCGGGTCATGAAGCCTTAAAATTATTCTATCAAGGCCTTGTTCCCCATGTAATTTTGCTGGATTTAATTATGCCGGGTATGGACGGATGGGATATTTATCAAAGGATAAAGCAAATCAGCAACTTGCATTCTGTCCCAATAGCCATTTATTCTTCATCGGATGATCCGTCTGACAAAGCCAAAGCTAAGGAAGTTGGAGCGGTTGATTTTATCAAAAAACCATGCAATAAAGATGAACTTTTGTCCAAGATAAAATTAATTATTGAAAAATACGCTGATTCGGTTAAGTGATGAAAACTATCTTTGCCGTAGACGACAGTGATACTAATTTATCATTAGTAAAAAAAACGCTGGAAAACCATTATCGTATATTTACGATGCCGTCGGCGGTAAAGATGTTCTCGCTTTTAGAAAAAATTACGCCGGATTTGATCCTGCTTGATATAGAAATGCCCGATACGGACGGCTCTGAAGCTTTACAAGTATTAAAGTCCAATCCTTTATACGCGGATATTCCCGTTATATTTCTTACAAGTTATTCAGACGATGAAATTGAAGCCAGCGGCTTTGAATTGGGCGTGGTGGATTTTGTCACAAAACCGTTTTCTTCGCACGTATTGCTGAACCGCATAAAAACGCATTTGGATATTGACGAGCTTATACGCGAGCGCACGGCCCGAATTGAGCGGATGCAAAACGGCATTGTAACCGTTTTAGCGGATGTGGTTGAAGAACGCGACGAAGAGACAGGCGGGCATAATGACAGAACGGCGGCGTATGTTAAAATACTGATAGAAGGGATGCTAAAATACGGCGTGTATGCCGATGAAATGCGCGAATGGAATATGGAAAAAGTAGTTTCAGCCGCCAGATTGCATGATTTGGGAAAGATACATGTAAAAGACGCTATTTTAAATAAGCCCGGCAAATTGACCGTTGAGGAATATGAACAAATAAAACTCCACCCCATGGAAGGAGCGCGGATAATCGACAGAATGATTAGTCAGATTGGCGAAGATGAATATTTGTCTAACGCTAAGTTATTTGCGGAATACCACCATGAACGATGGGACGGCAAAGGTTATCCGCATGGGCTTAAAGAAATGGAGATTCCGTTGCAGGGGCGCATATTGGCGATTGTTGACGTATATGACGCGGTTGTTTCCAAACGGGCGTATAAAGAACCGGCTACTGACGAAGAAGCGGCCAAAATTATCGAGGAGGGATACGGCAAATCTTTTGACCCGAAAATTGTAGAAGTATTTCTTAAGGTAAAAGATCAAATTAAAGCTGTCAGAGGAGCTTTGTAATGGGTTCTTTTTTTAAGAAATTGCGGAAACTGCGTTTTCAAGCGCAGGTAGCGGCAATTTTCTTAGCCTTTGCGCTGATGGTGGTTACGACTTATTTTTTTGTAAGCAGAATTGAAGACGAAAATTTGCGGAAAATGGTAAAAGAATCTATTTCCTATACTGAAGCCAACATTAAAGCCGCCATGCTGGAACCGGAAACGATATTAGCGGGTATAGCTCAGACAATACGCGGCATGATTATGTGGGGAAATGGCGCGGAAGCGATACAGGAATATATACTGTATATCAACAGTTATGTGCAAAGTAATGTAGAAAACCGCCTATCAGGCGTAATTGGTTTTTATGGAATTTTTGACGCTAACGGCAAAAAATTCACCGCCGGAAACGCGGGGTATTTTCAAACTGAAAACGGCGAGTTGGAGAACCGTTTATGGTATAAGGCGGCCGTCGAGGCAAACGGCGAGATAGGAATTACCCAGCCGTATTTTGACGGCGCTTCCCCAAGAGGCCGCATTACATTTTCCCGCCGTATTTTTAACGGAAACGGCGCGGCGTTGGGCATCGTTTGCCTGGAAATGAATTTCGATAAGATTGGAGAACTTGCCGTTAATACGCCTTTTTCCAAAGAAAGCCTTGGATTTATGTTAAGCGAAAACCTGATGATAATAGCCCATCATGAATCTTCAATGCTTGGCAAGGCTTTACATGACGTTAATATCGGTATTGCCTCCTCAATCGTTGAATTGGAACATCAGGGTTTTGTTTCTGAATTTAAAACAACTAATTACAGGGGCGTTAAAAGCGTTCTCTTTATTGAAAAACTTTTTAACGGCTGGTACATCGGAGTTATAACGCCCGAAGACATGTATTACCGCAGCACAAGAAACCTTGCCTTGATTCTTATCACTCTGGGTACGGTACTGTCGGTTTTGCTGTCTATTATATTGCTGCGTATTTCCGCGGAGAGAAACAATGTCGAGGAACGTTTAAGAGTTCTGTTTAACGCCACGCCTTTAAGCGCAAATATTCTAAAAAGTAATTATAAGTTTATTGACTGTAATGAGAGCGCGCTTAATCTGTTTGAATTGTCAAACAAACAGGAATATTTTGAAAAATTTTATCTGCTTTCCCCTGAATATCAGCCGGACGGGAGTCCGTCAGCCAAGAAAATGATAGAGAATATTGAAAGAACGCTTTCTGAAGGTTACTACTGTTTTACGTGGATGCACCAAAAGCTTAATGGGGAGCAGATACCCTGTGATATTACGGGAGTGCGCGTTAATTTTAATAACGAATATGCTTTAGCCTTTTATCTGCGCGACTTGCGCGAATTAAAACAAATGATGGACAAAATTGACAGCCGGGAACATTTATTAAATACGGTAAACGCCGCGGCTAATATCCTTTTGTCCATCAAAGATGAAAAATCTTTTAGCTCATCGCTGATAAAGAGTTTTGAACTTTTAGGATACTGTCTGGACGTGGACCGCGTTCATATTTGGAGTTATGAGCTTATTGACGACGAATGGTGTTTTGCCGTCAAATACGAATGGCTTAGCGATTATGGCAGGGTATGCAAACAAATCCCTGAAGGTTTTCATGTTTCTGAAAAGGAAAAACCGGGATGGAAAAAATTATTTTTACGCGGCGACCATATAAACTCGCCTCTGTCGGCGCTGCCGGAAAGCGAGAGGGACTTCTTTAGTACTTATAGAATACAGGCCATCGTCGCTATCCCGATGTTTATGGAAAATAATTTTTGGGGTTTCTTCAGCATAGACGACTGCCGGCGGGAACGGCTATTTTCAAATGATGAAATACGCATATTAACATCCGTAGCTTTGATGATGAGTAACGCAATTAACCGCAACCTGCAAACCAACAAACTGCGCGAAGCGGATAAACGGATGCACGCCATGTTTGATTCCGCCCCTATTGGAACAAATTTTTGGGACAATAATTGTTATCTTATCGACTGCAACATGGAATTGGTAAAAATGTTTGAACTGACAAGTAAAGATGAATATTGCGAAAGGTTTTATGAGTTTTCTCCTGAATATCAGCCGGATGGCAGCCTGTCAAGAAAGAAGGCGTATGAATATGTAAAAAAAGCTTTTGACGAAGGTTACTGCCGTTTTGAATGGATGCACCAAAAATTAAATGGAGAAATTATACCCTGCGATATTACCCTTGTACGCAATGAGTATGACGATAAATTTATTGTTACGGGATATACATACGATTTACGCGAGTTAAGAAAGATAGTCACGCAAATGAACGCGTCCAAGAAGTCGCTCAACATTATGGAAAATATTTTGAATGGCATTGACGCGGTAGTCTATGTTACCGTTCCCGATACGGGAGAAATTCTTTTTGTAAATGATTACATGAAAAAGGAATTAAATCTGGGATCGGATTGTATTGGGCAAATGTGTTATAAAGTTATTCAGAATACCGATAAAAAATGCGAATTTTGCCCCTGTTACAAACTTGACAAAGAGCCGGAAAGTACAATCGTATGGGAAGCGCACTACACCGGAACAAAACGCATTTACCGCTGTATGGACAGGTACATAGAATGGTATGACGACAGAACCGTCCATATTCAACATGCTATTGATATGACTGAAATGATTGCCGCAAAAGAATCCGCCGAACAGAGCAACCGTTACAAAAGCCAATTTTTATCCCGTATGAGCCACGAAGTACGCACGCCTATGAACGCGATTCTTGGCATTACGGAAATACAAATGCAAAACGGAAAGCTTCACGCCGATACTAAGGAAGCTCTTAGTAAAATCAGCGCTTCAGGTTATTTGCTGCTTGGCATTATCAATGACATATTGGACATGTCTAAAATAGAAGCCGGCAAGTTGGAACTTGCTCATCTTCCCTACGATGTCGCGAGCCTTATCGGCGATTCAATGAATATGAATATTTACAAGTACGATTATAAGCCGATTGAATTTAGCCTTGTTGTGGATGAAAATATTCCCATACAATTGATAGGCGACGAACTAAGAATAAAGCAAATTTTAAATAACCTGCTTTCCAACGCTTATAAATACACTGATAAAGGCAGTATTGCCATGTCGGTCGCCGCCGAATACCCTCAGCAGAAAGGCTCTGACCAAATAACGCTTGTGTTCCGCATAGCTGACACGGGACAGGGCATGACCCGCGAACAGATGGACAAGCTGTTTGACGAATATACCCGCTTTAATATGGAAACTAACCGCGCCGTAGAGGGTACGGGGTTGGGCATGAACATTACAAATAATCTTGTCAAATTGATGAACGGCGCGATTTCCGTAGAAAGCGAAGTTGATAAAGGTTCCGTATTTACCGTGCGCCTGCCTCAGGATATCGCGGACTCAAGCTTGTTAGGCAAAGAAACGGCTGAAAACCTTATGCAGTTTCATCATTTACAAACGCGGCAGTCGAATAAAACGTCGCAATTGGTTCGCGAGTATATGCCCTACGGCAGGGTTCTGATTGTAGACGATATGGAAACAAACCTGTATGTCGCACGCGGGCTTATGGCGCCATACTGCCTGTCGCTTGAAACCGCCACAAGCGGGTTTATAGCGATAGATAAAATAAAAGCAGGCTCTTCTTTTGATATAATATTTATGGACCATTTCATGCCTAAAATGGACGGCATTGAAACAGTAAAAATTATACGTGAATTGGGGTATACTAAACCCATAATCGCTTTAACGGCGAATGCCTTGGCTGGAATGGAGGAGATGTTCAAGGCTAACGGGTTTGACGGCTTTATTTCCAAACCGATAGATATACGCCAGCTGAACTTTTATTTAAATAAATTTATACGCGATAAGTATCCGCCTGAAGTGGTTAAAGCGGCTCAGAAACAGGCGGCTTTTATCAAAACATCCTCAGATACGAAAGAAAAACAGTCGTCCGACGAAGGGTTAAAGACAGTTTTCTTGCGCGACGCTAAGAAAGCGCTTGAAAGATTGACTATGATGCGTGATAACGCGTATCGCAGAGAGGATGATATTAAGCAGTTTATTGTTAATACCCACGCGATGAAAAGCACGCTCGCGAATATTGGCGAAACCGCTCTTTCCGCCGACGCTTTTGAATTGGAAAAGGCGGGAAGAGAGGAAAATATGCCTGTAATATTGGAAAAAACCCCGCTATTTTTGGAGGAATTAAAGAAAGTAATAGAAAAATTAGAGCCAAATGAGAATGATATAGATGAAGAGCGGGAGGATTCAGAATATGACATGGAGTTTTTAGGTGAAAAACTGCTTGTTGTTCAAAAAGCATTCGGGGAGTATGATGAACAAAGCGCCAATATCGCGCTGAAGGAATTGTTACAGAGAAAATGGCCGCGTTCAGTTAATGAATTTCTGACCGCCATTTCTGAGTATTTGCTGCATAGTGATTTTGACGAAGCTGTAAACATTATTGGGAGTTATATAGAAAATAATATCCCACAATCTGTTAAAGGATAAATATATGTCAATATTTAACGAGTTGATTAAAAAAATTAATTCAAAAAAAGAAGCGGCGGGAAAAAAGGGCAAGAGCGTCATAATTGGAAAGAAGGCTTTATCCGACCGCCGCGCCGCAATTGTTGAAGCTTTGACCAAATCAATTGAGATATTTTCAGCCAATCAGGAAAAAACATTTGAAGAAGTAATGACCGTCGGCATACGGCCTTTTGCGGACGCTGTCGGGCTTGATCGCGTAGTCTTTTATATGATGGTTGACGTTGAAGGCGGTAAACGTCTTGGGCAGGTTTACCGCTGGGACAAGTCGAAAGGCGGTTTGATGTCTCTCGCCGATGAACTGCGGATTTTACCCAATATCCCGGTTCTGGAACAATGGATAACGGTCGCGCAGAAAGGCGAACATGTAAGAATGCGGAAAAGAGATTATAACGAAGACCAGGCGGCTTTTTTGGACGTGTATGGCATTAAATCAATACTGATGATGCCCGTTTTTACGCATGGTGATTTATGGGGAATTGTAACCTTTCAGGATCATAACAATGACCGTTATTTTGACGATGGCTGCGTTGATTTATTCCGCGCTGCGGCGCGAATATTCTCCAACGCGGTTATCAGGGCGGATACGGAACACGCCGCCAAAAGAGCCATTGAAACGCTTAAGCGCCGCGAAAAAATGGCTGATACGCTGAACAGAGCGGCGGTAATATTTCTCTCGAACAGTAAAGAAAAATTTGAGGAAACCATGACGGCTGGCGTGAAAGAAATCGCCGACGTGTTTGATTTGGACAGATTTTCAATTTGGCGTAACTTTGTCATGCCTGACAGATTACACGTATCGCAGATATACCGCTGGGACAGGGAATCAGGCGGCACTACAATACCGACTAAAGGGCTAGAGAATGTCACTTATGAGCAGTTAGCTCCGCGTTGGGAGAAACTTTTATCTTCAGGCGAGACGATTAACAGCCCTGTCAGCCTTCTGCCAGAAGCGGATATGTTGCGGTCATTCGGCTCAGTAACCGTGTTTGTAACGCCGTTATTTTTTAATAAATCTTTTTGGGGTTTTGCCCTTCTTGAAGACCGCCACAGTGAGCGCTCTTTTGAAGAAGACAGCGTTGATATGATGCGCTCGGCGGCGTTCCTGTGCGCGAATACCGTCATACGTTCTGAAATGGAGCGCACTATAGTCGATGTAAACGAATTTAACCGCGCAGTGCTTGACGCTTCGCCGCTTGGCTTTACAGTTTTTGACGAGAACGCCCGCGTTATTGACTGCAACGACATTACTTTAAAAGCATTGGGGACGACAAAGGAATACTATCTTGATCACTTTTACGAATTCTCGCCCGAATATCAGGATGATGGTAAGAAATCCACAGATAAGGTGGCGGATGTAATTAGCAGGGCGCTGAACGGTGAAAAGTTGGTTCTGGAATGGATAAATATTACCACAGAGAAAAGGCCTGTTCCTTACGAAGTTACGCTGACGCGCACAAAGTATAACGGAAAGTATGTGGTGATGGGGTATCAATACGATCTGCGTAATTTTAAAAGTTTGGAAAAAAACATACAAGTACAAAGCGAATTGCTTAAAATCAGGCTTGAACAGCAGGAATTGATATCTGAAATATCAAGAGGCTTTATTTCATCCGGCGATTCGGAAAACTATGTAAGGGAAGCCATTTCAAAATTAGGGCGTTACCACAAAGTTTCGCTGGTGTATATTTACGGAATTGATTACAACCGTAAAAACACCTATCTGGCGTATCATTGGGTTGCGGATAACACCCCTCCGCAGCCGGCGCAATTTGATCTGTTGTCCGTAATCAGGTCGTATTTTCCCGAACGGCTGCCCGACTACACTACAACGGCGGTGGTTTTCAGCGATGATATCGCGAACAGTTCAAACGAATCTTTCCGCCCTATGCTGTCTGTTGACGTGCAGGCTTTTATCGCAGCCCCTCTTTACGTCGAAGGCCGTTTGTGGGGGATTTTAAGCGTCGAACAAAAGTCCGTACCGCGCCAGTGGACGAGCGTGGAGAAAAATTTCGTCGGCATGATAGCAAGCACCATCGCGGGCGTAATCATGCGCGACATTTATAACACAAAACTCAGGGACGCGCTTCACAAGGCGACGCAGGCAAGCAAGGCGAAAGGGGAGTTCCTTTCAAACATGAGCCACGAGATGCGTACTCCTATGAACGCTATTATCGGCATGACGACAATCGGAAAAAACGCGAAGGACATAGAACACAAAGATTACGCCTTAGGCAAAATAGAAGACGCGTCAACTCACCTGCTTGGCGTTATTAACGACGTGCTTGACATGTCAAAAATTGAAGCGAACAAGATGGAATTATCTCCCGCTGAGTTTGTTTTTGATAAAATGCTTCAAAAAGTTTCTACTGTAATAAATTTCCGCATGGACGAAAAAAAGCAGAAGTACTACGTGCATGTCGATAAAGACATTCCCAAATCAATGATTGCCGACGACCAGCGGCTGGCGCAAGTCATTACAAACCTTTTGAGTAACGCGGTAAAGTTCACGCCGGAAGAAGGCTCCATCACTCTTGACGCTAAATTTTTAGGTGAAGAGAACGGGCTTTGCACTATTCAAGTCTCCGTAAAAGACTCAGGGATAGGCATAAGCCGCGAACAGCAAAAACGCCTGTTCA
The DNA here is from genome assembly GCF_054786175.1 of Treponema sp. R8-4-B8. Taxonomy (NCBI): domain Bacteria; kingdom Pseudomonadati; phylum Spirochaetota; class Spirochaetia; order Treponematales; family Treponemataceae; genus Treponema; species Treponema sp. R8-4-B8. Next base: position 46,080 of record NZ_BDHE01000004.1, on the reverse strand, counting down.
GTTCTTTTCAACAGGCGGAAAGCAGCACTACGCGCAAGTTCGGAGGCACCGGGCTGGGTCTTGCCATTTCAAAAAGCATTGTGGAAATGATGGGCGGCAAGATTTGGATTGAATCCGAAGTCGGAAAAGGAGCCGCTTTTATTTTTACCGTTCAAGTTAAGCGCGGCACGACAAATGAAAAGCAAAGTCTTTTGCCCGCTGAAATTAATTGGGACAATATCCGTATCATCGCGGTAGACGACGACCCGGAAATATTATCGTATTTCAAGGAAATAGCGCAGGGTTTCAACATATCGTGTGACACCGCTAAAGATGGCAATGAAGCTCTTTCTTTAATGGAACAGCAAGGCGGTTTTGATATTTATTTTATTGATTGGAAAATGCCAGATATGGACGGCATACAGCTGGCGCGTGAAATAAAGGCGAGAAAGGCGGAAAATTCCGTAATTGTTATAATTTCTTCCGACGATTGGAGTTCCATTGAAGCAGAGGCGAAAAAGGCCGGCGTTGACAAATTCATGTCCAAGCCGTTGTTTGCCTCTACGCTTGCGGAAATTATTAATGAATGTCTTGGCATAGACGAAGATCAGTCTAAGGAAAGACAAATTGATATCAATGGCATTTTTGCCGGACACCGCGTTTTACTTGTTGAAGATATGGAAATTAACCGCGAAGTCGTAATGGCGCTGCTTGAACCGACTCAGTTAGATATAGATTGCGCTGAAAACGGAATGGAAGCGGTGCGGATGTTCAAAGAAAATCCGGACAGATACGCGTTAATTTTCATGGATATACAAATGCCCGAAATGGACGGCTATGAAGCGACAAGGCGCATCAGGGTTATAGAATCAGACCTGGATATTAACGATTCCATCAAAGGGAAACTTGACAACAACGGAAGCGATAATCAAAATTTCCGTAAGCAAATTCCGATTATCGCCATGACAGCTAACGTCTTCCGCGAGGACATTGAAAAATGCCTTGACGCGGGAATGGACGACCATGTTGGCAAACCGATTGATTTTGAAGAAGTCATGGAAAAATTAAGAAAATATTTGCTGGAATAAGGAATACTGGATGCCAACAATTAAAAAAATAAAAAAAAGGAAAAGACAAAACATCCTTCTTCATATGCAAATTTTATTTACAGTCATTGCTTTTTTATTGATTTTTTCCGGATGCGAAAAACCGCCTAAAAAGACTGGCGGTGAAAACTTCGCGTTAGCTACGTACCGTGACATTCCCGGCGTAACAGGCGATGAAATAGCCGCTATAGAGGCATTTAAAGAAAAACATTCTTCTTTTGTTTACGGGATGGGTTATTCCACTGAGACATTCATCTCGGAAAAAGGCGAAATTGACGGATTTACCGCCCTGTTCTGCGAATGGCTTTCGCGTTTTTTTGGAATTCCATTTAAGCCCGCCATTTTTGAATGGGACGATTTGATTAATGGAATCAATAATAAAAAAATTGATTTTACCGGAGATATGACTCCAACTGATGAAAGACGAAAAGTCTATTTTATGACCGACCCTATTGCCGAACGGGCGATAAAAACATTCAGGCTTGCGGACTCTATGCCCATTTTGGAAATAATTAATTCTCGCCCGTTGCGCTGTTGTTTTATGGAAGGCACTACTACAATAAGCGAAGTTACTTCGCGCTTGCATGGCGAGTATGAAATTGTCCTTGTAAAAAATGACAAAATCGCCTACCAGACGCTTAAAAACGGTGAGGCCGACGCTTTTTTTAACGAAGGTCCCGCAGAAACCGCCTTTGATAAGTATGATGACGTAAAAAGCGAAAGTTTTTTCCCGCTAATTTTCAGTTCGGTCTCCTTGACGACCATGAATCCCGAGCTTGCCCCTATTATCTTGATAATTCAAAAAGCGCTGCAAAACGGATGCCGTGAATATTTATCAAGTCTTTATGTAAAGGGGTATAATAATTACCGAAGGCATAAACTGTTTTTACGCCTTACTAATGTAGAAAGAGCGCATATACGAGCGCATCCCTTCGTATCGTTTGCCGCTGAACACGATAATTACCCAACCAGCTTTTATAATTACTATGAAAATGAATGGCAGGGAATTGATTATGACGTATTAAAAGAAGTGGAAATGCTTACAGGCTTAATTTTTAACATTACCAATGATAAAAATACGGAATGGCCGGATTTGCTCAACTCGCTTGAAAATGGAAAAGCGTCCATGATAAGCGAACTGCTGGAGACGGAAGACCGCGTCGGATCTTTCCTGTGGCCGAATACCAAGTTAAAAACCGATAATTTCATGTTAATTTCAAAATCAAACTTCCCTGACATTAATTTTAATGAAATTAAGACTTTCAAGGTAGGTTTAATTAAAGATACCGGATTTGCTTCAGCCTTCAAATCATGGTTTCCAGACCATAAAAAAACTATAGAATACGGAACCGCCGATTTGGCTTTTAAAGCTTTGAAACGCGGGGAAATTGATTTGCTTATGGGTAATTTTAGCCAACTCCTCATGTTTACCAATTTTTATGAACAGACAGGCTACAAGGCAAATTTAATTTTCGATTATACTTCCAAAGCCACATTTGGGTTTAACAAAAACGAAAAGGTCCTCTGTTCAATTGTAGACAAGGCCCTCTATATGATAGATATAAACAAAATTTCCCAGCAGTGGATGCACAAGACCTTTGATTACAGCGCTAAAATAGCGCGCTCTCAGCGTCCGTGGCTGATCAGCGCGGTGGTTTTGTTTTTTTGGGTAATTGTTCTTTTATTTATTTTATTTCAAAAAACGCGCCGTGAAGGAAAACAGCTTGAAGTACTGGTTAGGAAACGGACAAACGAACTTGTGATTCAAAGCGCGACTGTCGCTGCCGCATTTGACGCGACACCCGATCTTTTGTTTTGCAAAGATTTGAATTCGAATTTTATGCGCTGTAATAAATCATTTGAAAAATATTTTAATATCAAAGAAGCTGACATTGTAGGTAAAGGGGACGTTGACGGCCTGGGAATACCGCCCGAAATAGCGGCGCAATACATAGATAAGGATCTCAAGGTTATTAAAGAAGGCAAGATGTTGGTGCTTGAAGAACCAATACCCTCCGCCGACGGAACCGTTCAGTTATTTGAAACGTCCAAAGTTCCGCTGGTGCAAGACGGTCAGACAATCGGAATGCTTGCCGTATCGCATAACATAACGGAGCATAAAGAAATGGAAGAACAGGCGCTCAGCGCAAGCCGCGCCAAATCGACGTTTCTTGCCAATATGAGCCATGAAATACGCACGCCCATGAACGCCATTACAGGGATGATAGCGATAGGAAAATCCGCTTCTGATATTGAACGCAAGGACTACTGTTTTACAAAAATTGAGGCAGCGTCGCGGCACCTTTTGGGAATAATTAACGACGTTCTTGACATGTCCAAAATTGAAGCCAACAAGTTTGAGCTTTCGCCTGTTGAATTTAATTTTGAAAAAATGGCGCGTCAGGTTATAGACGTTATCAATTTTCGCGTGGACGAAAAAAAACAAAAACTTACCGTGCATATTGACAACGCCATTCCCCGAACCGTCATCGCCGACGACCAGCGGCTTGCCCAGGTTCTTACCAACCTTCTTGGAAACGCGGTTAAATTCACGCCGGAAGAAGGCTCTGTCGGCCTAAATGCGAAATTTCTTGGAGAGGAAAACGGACTGTGTACAATAGAGATTAGCGTAAGCGATACCGGTATCGGCATCAGCGCCGAACAGCAGAAAAACCTGTTTAAATCATTTCAACAGGCGGAAGCCGATACGACGCGCCGTTTTGGAGGATCCGGGCTTGGCCTTGTAATTTCACGCAGCATTATCGAAATGATGGGGGGAAAAATTTGGGTTAATTCCGAACAGGGAAAAGGTTCCGTTTTTACATTTACGGTACAAGTGAAGAAAGGCGTTCACGCTAACGATGATCTTCCAAGTGAGAATGTTAAAGATGTTGAGAAGCCGGACATTGCCGGTATTTTTGCCGGACATCGCATATTGATGGCTGAAGACGTTGAGATTAACCGCGAAATTGTAATGACCTTGCTTGAACCGACCCAGTTGGAAATAGACTGCGCTGAAAACGGCGTAGAAGCCGTCCGCAAATTCAGCGAAGATCCCGATAAGTACGATTTAATACTAATGGACGTGCAGATGCCAGAAATGGACGGCTATGAGGCGACTAGGCGCATAAGGGCCGTCGAAGCCATACTGCATACCGCTTCCAAAGAAAAGGGAATTCCGATAATTGCCATGACTGCTAACGTATTTCGTGAAGACGTTGAAAAGTGTCTTGAAGCGGGAATGGATAGCCATTTAGGCAAGCCGCTTGATTTTGATGAAGTTTTAATAAAATTGAAAAATTATTTACCGCCTTCAGGAGGGGATAAAAGCAAATGATGCGGACATCAAATGTAATATATAAAATTTTTACTTTTATTTCTTTATTGTTTTTATTTTCAGCATGCGGAAAAACATTTAAAAACACTGACAGTGAACATTTAGCGTTTGCTTCGTACCTCGACATTCCCGGCGTAACCAATGAAGAAATTACCGCTATTGAGGCGCTAAAGGAGAAAACCCCTTCCTTTGTTTACGGAATGCTTTCAACCACTGAAACTTTTGAAATCGGGAACGGCGAAATCGGGGGATTTACCGCTTTGTTATGCGAATGGCTTTCACGGCTTTTTGGAATTCCGTTTAAGCCCGCTATTTATGAATGGGGCGATTTAATCGCCGGGATAAACTCAAACAAAATTGATTTTACCGGAGAAATGACCGTTACCGATGAACGGAAAAAAACATGGTTAATGACTGACGCTATCGTAGGACGCACCGTAAAAATAATAAGGCTTTCGAGCAGCAAACCCATTTTAGAAATCATCAATTCGCGCCCGTTGCGTTGCTGTTTTTTTGAAGGCACTATCACAATAAGAGACATTACTTCGCGCTTGCAGGGCGAGTATGAAATTATACTGGTGAACGATTATTATTCCGCCTATCAGAAACTTAAAGACCGCGAAGCCGACGCTTTTTTCTTAGAGAGTTCTATGGAAAGCTCCTTTAGCGTTTTTAAAGACATAATATCAGAAGATTTTTTGCCAATAATTTACAGTCCGGTTTCCTTGACGACCGGTAACAATGACCTTTGGCCTATTATCTCAGTCGCGCAAAAAGCGCTGCAAAACGGTTCTTTAAATTATATAAACAGCCTGTATAAAAAAGGAGAAAACGAGTATAAGCGGCATACTCTGTTAACGCGCCTATCCGAAGAGGAAAGGGAGTATATTCAAAAACATCAAGTAGTGTCATTTGCCGCCGAGTATGATAATTACCCGATCAGTTTTTACAATAAACATGAAAAAGAATTTCAAGGGATTGCCTATGACGTGTTAAAAGAAGTGGAAGCGCTTACAGGTTTAACTTTTAAAATTGCAAACGGCAAAAACGCCGAATGGCCTGAATTACTGCATTCGCTTGAAACGGGAAAAGTATCCATGATAAGCGATCTTTTACAGACAAAAGACCGCGCCGAATTATTCATTTGGCCAAAGACCGCGGTTATGACGGATAATTACGCACTCGTATCCAAATCGGATTACCCCAGTATTAGGATAAACGATATAATGAGCGTAAGGGTCGGCTTAATGAAGGACAGCGCCTACGCCTCATTGTTCCGAAGCTGGTTTCCGGATCATAAAAACACGGTTGAGTACGAAAGCTCAAAAGACGCCTTTAACGCTTTAGATCGCGGCAAAGTTGATTTGGTGATGGCGAATTTAATTCAACTTCTTATGCTGACCAATTATTATGAACGTTCAGGCTACAAGGCGAATATCGTGTTTGATTATTCATCTGAATGTACCTTTGGATTTAATAAAAACGAAACTGTTCTTTGCTCTATTGTTGACAATGCGCTGCGCCTTATTGATACAAAGGGAATCTCGGGACAATGGATGCGTAAGACTTTTGATTATAGTATAAAATTGGGGCGTTTGCAGCGCCTGTTGTTAATTACCGTGGCTGTCTTGCTTTTAATTGTGCTGGCGCTTTTAATTTTCTTCTTTAAAAGAAAGCACTTTACGGAAATATGGCTTGAAGACATCGTGTACAAACGCACCACTGAAATTCAAAAACAGCATAAACTTGTAAGTCTGGTAAATAATGCCGCGGTCTTTCTGCTGGAATCGGACGCATGGGAATACAAAGCAACGATAAGCAAGGGCATGGAGATAATCGCCCGGCATGTTAGTGTTGACCGTATTAGCATCTGGCAAAATAGCCGCAAGGAAGATGGAATACTTTACTACAGGCTTGTGTGCAGTTGGGCGAATAAGGGGTTGCCCGATTTGGACTCGAATACCGATTTCGCGTATAAGGACATTATGCCAAACTGGGAAGTTCTCTTTAATAATGGAGGGTATGTAAACGAGATTATTGACAACCTTACCGAACCGGAGAGAACAAATTTGGCTGTTTTTAAAATTCAATCAATCCTTGTGTTTCCGATTTTTTTAAAGGAACAATTCTGGGGATATATCAGTTTTGACGATTATAAAGATAAACGCGTATTCCCTGAAACGGAATTATTTATTCTTCGCTCCTGGGGTTTGCTTGCCGTAGGATCCATTCAGCGCGGCGAAATCGCCCTCGATATGCGGCGTACCCTCACCGAGCTTGTTAAACTTCAGGTGGAACTGGAAACCGCGCTGGAAGCCGCGGAGGCGGCAAACCGCGCCAAATCAACATTCCTTGCCAATATGAGCCATGAAATGCGCACGCCGATGAACGCCATTATCGGCATGGTCGCGATAGGGAAACCCTCTGCCGATATAGGGCGCAAGGATTACTGCCTTACAAAAATTGAAGACGCGTCGCGGCATCTGTTAGGTGTAATCAACGACGTTCTGGATATGTCAAAAATAGAAGCGGGAAAATTTGATCTGTCGCCTGAAGAGTTCGATTTTGAGAAGATGATTAGGCGGGTTATGGACGTTGTCAACTTCCGCGTGAATGAAAAAAAGCAAACGCTTAATGTGCATATAGACGATACTATTCCGCGAATCCTTATCGCCGATGACCAGCGGCTTGCCCAGGTTATTACCAACTTGCTTGGAAACGCGGTAAAATTTACGCAGGAAAAAGGCATTATTCAACTTGACGCGCGGTTTTTGGGTGAAGAAAACGATCTTTGCGCCATAGAAATTTCAGTAAGCGACAACGGAATCGGCATTGACGCCAAGCAGCAGGAACGCCTTTTCACTTCATTTCAGCAAGCGGAGGCGTCTACAACGCGCCGATTCGGAGGTTCCGGACTTGGACTTGCCATTTGTAAAAGCATTGTCGAAATGATGAGCGGAAAAATCTGGATAAAATCCGAACTGGGAAAAGGTTCTGTTTTTACATTTACGATAAAGGCAAAGAAAGGCGAAAGTAATAAAGCAATTGACCGCGCCCTTACGGAGAATGGGAAGGAAGAGAAAAAGGTTAATATTGACGGAATTTTCGCGGGACGGCGCGTGCTTTTAGCCGAAGATGTGGAAATAAACCGCGAGATAGTGGTGGCGCTGTTAGAGCCTACAAAACTTGAAATAGACTGCGCCATAAATGGGAAAGACGCGGTAAAAAAATTCAGTGAAAATCCGGATAGTTATGAATTAATTTTTATGGACATACAGATGCCAGAAATGGACGGTTATGAGGCGACGCGGCGCATTCGGGCGATGAACTCGCCAAAAGCTAAAAATATCCCGATAATTGCAATGTCAGCTAACGTTTTTCGCGAGGATATTGAAAAATGTCTTCAGGTAGGCATGAACGGCCATTTGGGAAAACCGTTGAATTTTGATGAAGTACTGGAAAAACTAAAAACCTTTTTGTTAGTTTAAAATTATACGAAAGATTTCACACAAAGAACACAAAGGAAGAGAAGATCACAAAGAAGAGTCAGGGGTTTTTGTCCGTTATCTTATCGTGAGGCTCACATGTAGCTTTCGGACAGAAACCCCTGATCCCCTCTTTGTGTTCTTTGTCTCTTTGTGATCTTTGTGAGAAATTTATGGAATAAATTTTAATTAAAGAGATTTAGCCGCAAGATCAATAAAGTCCCATGAATTTAAGATTTTATCGGGCGGCGGGTCGGAAAGTTTCGCTAAGTCTCCGGTCATATTTCCTGATTCAATTATTGTAAGCAGAGTCTTTTCAAGTTTTTTTGCGAATGACGCAAGTTCAGGCAGATTGTCAAGTTCCGCGCGTTTTGACAGGGCGCCGCTCCACGCGAAAATAAGCGCGGCGGGGTTAGTGCTGGTTTTTTCTCCTTTTTGCCAGCGGTAGTAGTGCTGCTGTACCGTCCCATGAGCCGCCTCATATTCAAAAACTCCGCTTGGGGAGACAAGAACGCTTGTCATCATCGCAAGGCTTCCCGCCGCGCTAGCGATCATGTCGCTTTGAACGTCGCCGTCGTAATTTTTGCACGCCCACAAAAAGCCCCCTTCGCTTTTTACAGAACGCGCCACCGCGTCGTCTATCAACGTGTAGTAATATTCAATTCCGGCGGCGGCGCATTTCTCTTTAAACTCGGTCTCGTACACTTCATTAAAAATTGTTTTAAAACGGCCGTCGTATATTTTAGAAATCGTGTCTTTCGTCGCGAACCAGATTGGCAGTTTCTCCGCGACAGCGTACAAAAAACAGGCGCGCGCGAAACTTCTGATTGAATCGTCAAGGTTATGCATTCCCTGAACGACGCCTCTCCCCTTAAAATCCGCTACTTTTACGCGGCGTTCGGTTCCGTCGGCCATTGTGTAAACCAGTTCCACCTTGCCCGGCCCATCAATTTCCATTTCCGCGGCCTTGTAAACGTCGCCGTAAGCGTGGCGGCCGATAACAATCGGCTTTTTCCAAGTGTTCACGGACGGCTTCACGCGGCTTACGGTTATTGGCTTACGGAACACTGTTCCGTCAAGAATCGCCCTGATTGTCGCATTTGGGCTTGGATGCAAATATTTTAAATTATACTCTTTCTGCCGCGCCGCGTTAGCTGTAATGGTAGCGCATTTTACCCCCACGCCAAATTTTTTAATAGCCTCGGCTGACTGTACCGTTATTTCATCATTGGTGTTATCCCGATTTGTAAGGCAAAGATCATAATATTCTGTTTTAAGATCAATAAAAGGAAGAAGCAATTTTTCTTTTATAACTCCCCATAGAACGCGCGTCATCTCGTCCCCGTCAATCTCGACAATGGGCGTCTTCATGCTTATTTTTGCCATGAGTACATTATACCGGCGTTTTCGCGGAGTGTAAACGCCCGCATTTTAAATAAACTCTCCAGGAAAAATCAAATATTTTGACTTATTTCGTATCCATTATAACTGCTAATCCACTGCACAAAAAAAAGGTTCGTTTATTTTTAGCACTCCAAGCGGAAAAATAACCGAGCCAAAAAACCTCCCTTAAAGGGAGGGGAGTGGGAGATAAAGAGGCACAGGACGCTCGTGCGGCGTTCTCTCTTATCTAAATAGTAGGAGGAATTTTAGTATGAAAAAACTGATTGTTCTATCAGTAGTTTTCGCGTTGGTGGCTACTGCCGCTTTCGCTGTGGATTTGGGAGGCACTGTAATCGGGAATGTAACACTGGTACAGAGCGACACCAGTGATGATGCCGAAATTATCGGGTACGGCTCATTTAAGAGGCTTCGTTTTGAAGGTTATGGTGAAGCGGCTGAAGGTAAATTCGGTGGCTGGCTCCGCTTAGGCGATGGCCAATCTCCTGGTTTTAGCGGTTACGCGTTCTGGAAGCCCATTGACCAGTTTAAACTGCTCATCGGTGGAAATCCTGATGGTATGTACGGAAAAGAAGGAACAGCCGGCTGGATGTTCTATCAGACTCCTTATGATACCGGCGTTACAATGCCCGGCGATAACACATGGGGCGGAGCAAATATTTACGGTCAGGGACTCAAATTTAGAAATGCGTTCTTTAGGGGTTTTGGTGATAATGGTCTGCACTTGAACATTAAACCCATAGACATGATTGGCATTAACATTGCTCTTCCGTTTATTTCCAAGCTCGAAACTGATAGTGATGGTAATCCCATAGGTGCGAAAGCAGAGGACGTTTTCAAAGCCGTGGTTGCTCAGCTTGACTTAAATTTTGATTTTGGAAACATCGCCATAACCTATGAAGGAGAAGGCTCATACATAGCGAATGGAAATAACAATTGGGCAGGCGCTGGCGGCACAATATTCGCCTATTTCGGCGGCAATTTTGGCAGCTTGGGTTTGGATTTCGGATTGGGCTACAATTTGCCTGATGACAATGACCAGTCAGCTCCCTTGGCAGTCGGCTTGGCTTTAAAGGTTGGCTTTACAGATACTGTTGGACTTAAGGTCAGATTAGCGGGAAGCTTTGCCGGACAGGGCGACAATAAAGACACGAATATTCTTGCCGACATACTCCCCTACTTCAACCTTGGCGACAACCTTGCGGTCTTTGTAAGCGTCGGTCTTGGCTTAAAGTTGCCTGATGGCGGCGGTGACGCGGTAATAGGCTGGCACTTTAACCCATACATCCAAATTGGCGAAGAATGGGGCGCGAAATTCGTAGCCGGCGTTCAAGTTTCATCTAATGGTGGTGAAGATGCCATTATTAAATGGGCAGTTCCCATCGCGATTAGCATTGGCTTCTAAGAAATTGAGCGCGTAGGGAATAAATCCTTATAACGCGAAAAAGGCTCTCCGAGAGGGGAGCCTTTTTTTTGCGCGGAGACTCACACAAAGAACACTAAGGAAGAGAAGATCACGAAGGGGGGATTTTTGTCCGAGGGCTTATGCGCGGGATTCACGATAAGATGAGGGACACTCCCTCTTTTTTCCCTCTTTGTGATCTTTGTACCTTTGTGATCTTTGTGTGAGGCTTTTGGGGAATTACTGCTGATACAACGGTTTTACTTTTTCAGGATCAAGCTGGGTAGCGGATATAACTGTCTCAATAGGAAGCCCTAGCTTGACCATGTTTTGCGCGATACTGAACGATTTTCGCTCTTCACCCTTGGCTATACCTTTAGCTTCACCCCTGGCCTCACCTCTGGCCTCACCTCTGGCCTCCCATTTGGCAGCCAAACCTGTTTCTTCAATCACTTGATCAAACCTATTTTCCATTTTTATTTTCTCCTTCATGGCCTTATCATTTGCTCCGGCTATTACATAAAAATACGCGCCTAACCGCGCCGCCTTTCCTTGCCGCCTTATCTCATCACTTACCCGCGAAAACTCCGCATACCCCAGTTCGTTGCTCAGGCTTTTTAACCACAGGTTTTCTTCCACTGGTAGTTTCCTGCTTTCAATTACCTGTATGGGCAAAATGTCCCCCCTTACAGTATATATCCCTAAGCCGGTTTCCGCAACATCGTAGCCCCGCTCGTTCTTTAAGTGATCCAGCAGTTTTTTGGGATAACCGGTTTCCACAAAAGAGACTGTCAAATCAGTTATAGGTACCTTATTAAAAGAAGCGTAAAGGCAGGCGTAGCCGTAGACTTTGTAGAAATCGGCTACCGACACATAATCCCCCGGGCTTTTATATTCCAGTAGGTTCCACTCCCTGAACATGGCGGCGATGTTCTTTTTAATAACGACATCTTTCGCTTTTTTTATAACTACGCAGTCTATCCGCAAGGGCTCAGAAGTGAGCTGGTATTCGGGATGGAACTCCAGAACGTCCTGATACTCCTGAAGCTCCATTTGCAACGCTTCCACAAAAGCTGGGTGCCACGAAATACGCGCTGAGTCTGAATCAATGTTTTCTTCCGTGTTCGTTTTTCTTTTTTCTGTCGGCATAGTTCACTCCCGGAAACAAGGTTTTATATCAAAAATTGACATACCCTATATGGGTGCGAGGTAGCGGTTTTGCTTGACCGAAAATTTAAAAATTTTGAGAAAATTTCTCACGAAGGGGGAATAGGGAAGAGATTCTCACAAAGAACACTAAGGAGGAGAAGAACACGAAGAAGAAGAGGGGGGTGTACGAAAGCTATGCGCGGGTTTTACGATAAGATGAGGAACAAAAATCTTTTTACCTCTTTGTGATCTTGGTGTGAGACTTTTGGGGAAAAAAATAGTTTTATGTCATAACCTGGTAATTGTCTTTGTTGATAGCCCGGTAACAGATTGTATCTGTTCCTCCGAAAAACCCATTGTTTTCATTTTTCGGGCATTTTTAAGGTTGGCCTCATTACGGCCTCTTCTACGGCCATCTTTAAGGGCTTTTCTTTGCGCGGTTACCACTTCGTCTTGATAATCCATATCGCATTTTATCCGATATGACTCGCGTATGTAATCCAATTCTTTCTGCGTGAAACCTTTCATCGTTTTTACCGCCATCGCTATGCCCTCCTCCCGATTGATTATATCAACAATTTTACCCCTTTTTTCGGGATCTGTCAAATATTCTATAAATACCGCCCACAGTTCCGCGTTTGTCATCTTTTCTATCGGTTTTTCGGCTATGGGTTTTGTCTTTTCAAGTTCAACGGTTATTATTCTGGTCTTTCCTCCCAAAGAAACCAGGGTCTTGGGATCATAATAAATAAAATCATGAATTAGGTCTTTGTCAGGAAAAAAATTTTTCTTCGCTAAAATGGCTATTTGATATGTCTTTTTCAAATCGATATAATTTTTGCCTTTTCCATGAAGCTCCTGCCCCGCGAACAGCCTTGCGGCGTGGTACTCAAGACGCACATGCTCGTTTGCCTTTGGGTTGAAGGACATTTCAACGTTTATCGGCTCGCCTTTTTTTGTTTTGCAGGCGATGTCGAAACGCAGATACCGCTGCCTAAAATCGCTCACCGGCGGTTCGTTGGCTGTGATTGTCCCCACCGTGATGACGCTGCCTATAAGCGCGAAAATCAGGTCGGACAGCGCGGCTCTTGAATTAGCGGTGTCCCTTGTGAATACGGCTTTGAACACCGGGTCGTGGCGGATGTCATAGACTTGCGTCCCGCCCTCGAAAGGGAATGGCCCCCACTCGTACTGGGTGGGATTTTGATTTTTAGATTTCATTAGGTCTCCTTAACAACAAAATTGTTGTCGCCTATATATGGCGTGCAGATGCGTGGCGCTTGACCGAAAATGAAAATTTATTTGAAAATTTTTAAAAACAGTCAAGCAAAACCGCTACCTCGCACCCATATAGGGTATGTCAATTTTTGATATAAAACCTTGTTTCCGGGAGTGAACTATGCCGACAGAAAGTAGAAAAACGAGTACGGAAGAAAACATTGATTCAGACTCAGCGCGTATTTCGTGGCACCCAGCTTTTGTGGAAGCGTTGCAAATGGAGCTTCAGGAGTATCAAGACGTTCTGGAGTTCCATCCCGAATACCAGCTCACTTCTGAGCCTTTGCGGATAGACTGCGTAGTTATAAAGAAGGCGAAAGATGTCGTTATTAAAAAAAACATCGCCGCCATATTCAGGGAGTGGAATCTTCTGGAATACAAAAGCCCCGAAGATTATGTATCGGTAGCCGATTTCTATAAGGTCTACGGTTATGCCTGCCTTTACGCTTCTTTTAATAAAGTGCCAATAACTGATTTGACGATTTCTTTTGTAGAAAGCCGTTACCCTAAAAAATTGCTTGCTCATTTAAAAAATGAGCGTGGTTACGATGTTGCAGAAACCGGTTTAGGGATATATACTGTAAGCGGAGATATATTGCCTATACAGGTAATTGACAGCAGGAAACTTTCTGCCGAAGAAAACCTGTGGTTAAAAAGCCTGAGTAACAGACTGAAGCACGCAGAATTTTCGCGGGTAAACGCTGAGATAAAACGGCAAGGAAAGGCGGCGCGGTTAAGCGCGTATTTATATGTAATAGCTGGAGAGAATGATAAGGCTATGAAGGAGGAAATAAAAATGAAAAATAGGTTTGATCAGGTGATTGAAGAAACGGGCTTGGCTGCAAAATGGGAGGCCAGAGGTGAAGCCAGAGGCGAAGAGCGAAAATCGTTCAGTATCGCGCAAAACATGGTCAAGCTAGGGCTTCCTATTGAGACAGTTATATCCGCTACCCAGCTTGATCCTGAAAAAGTAAAACCGTTGTATCAGCAGTAATTCCCCAAAAGCCTCACACAAAGATCACAAAGGTACAAAGATCACAAAGAGGGAAAAAAGAGGGAGTGTCCCTCATCTTATCGTGAATCCCGCGCATAAGCCCTCGGACAAAAATCCCCCCTTCGTGATCTTCTCTTCCTTAGTGTTCTTTGTGTGAGTCTCCGCGCAAAAAAAAGGCTCCCCTCTCGGAGAGCCTTTTTCGCGTTATAGGGATTTATTCCCTACGCGCTCAATTTCTTAGAAGCCAATGCTAATTGCAATGGGAACTGCCCAGTTGATAATGGCATCTTCACCACCGGCTGACCAAACTTTGACGCCTGCTAAGAATTTCGCACCCCATTCTTCGCCAATCTGGACGTATGGGTTAAAGTGCCAGCCTATTACCGCGTCACCGCCGTCATCAGGCAACTTTAAGCCAAGACCGATGCTTACAAAGACCGCAAGGTTGTCGCCAAGGTTGAAGTAGGGGAGTATGTCGGCAAGAATATTCGTGTCTTTATTGTTGCCCTGTCCGGCAAAGCTTCCCGCTAATCTGACCTTAAGTCCAACAGTATCTGTAAAGCCAACTTTTAAAGCCAAGCCGACTGCCAAGGGAGCTGACTCGTCATTGTCATCAGGCAAATTGTAGGCCAATCCGAAATCCAAGCCCAAACTGCCAAAATTACCGCCGAAATAGGCGAATATTGTGCCGCCGCCGCCTGACCAATTATTATTGCCGTTCTGTATGTATGAGTTATCTCCTTCATAGGTTATGGCGATGTTTCCAAAATCAAAATTTAAATCCACCTGAGCTACTATGCCTTTAAATACGTCCGCTACTTCTTTGTCGCCGTCATCGGTTGGCCAATACGGAAGAACAAGGTTAATGCCAATCATGTCTATGGGTTTAATGTTCAGGTGCAAACCATTATCGCCAAAGCCCCTGTAGAATGCGTTCCTGAATTTAAGGCCTTGACCGTAAATATTTGATCCGCCCCATGTGTTATCGCCGGGCATCGTAACGCCGGTATCATAAGGAGTCTGATAGAACATCCAGCCGGCTGTTCCTTCTTTTCCGTACATACCATCAGGATTTCCGCCGATGAGCAGTTTAAACTGGTCAATGGGCTTCCAGAACGCGTAACCGCTAAAACCAGGATTCTGACCATCGCCTAAGCGGAGCCAGCCGCCGAATTTGCCCTCGGCCGCTTCACCGTAACCTTCAAAACGAAGCCTATCAAATCCGGATTATCCGGTAATTGGAGCATCCTCGCCAGTGTCGCCAGCTACCAGTGTTGTAGTCGCGATTACAGTGCCTCCCAAATCCACAGCGAAAGCGGCAGTAGCCACCAACGCGAAAACTACTGATAGAACAATCAGTTTTTTCATACTAAAATTCCTCCTACTATTTAGATAAGAGAGAACGCCGCACGAGCGTCCTGTGCCTCTTTATCTCCCACTCCCCTCCCTTTAAGGGAGGTTTTTTGGCTCGGTTATTTTTCCGCTTGGAGTGCTAAAAATAAACGAACCTTTTTTTTGAGCAGTTAAGCTCATTCAACACAGGCGACAATCAACGATTGCCTTTTTGCCTATGTATAATACTAATATACAATCTATCATACTTTTGTCAAGTAATCAACTAATTTTTTTAAATAATCATTCATTTTTTGACAAAATTTTTAATTAAGATTGACAAAAATTCGCGCGGAAATAATACCAAAATATTAATAAATTATATTAATATAATACATATTTTCCGAATATAATAGTAATATACCACAAAATATTAAAAATTACCACACATATTTCAGATATTCATATTGATATTTTTTTTCTCCTCAATTTTTTCTGAAAATAAATGTTGAAATTGACGTAAATTTTTATGTCAAACGCCTAATTACTATAAAAATATTCCATATAAAGGAGGTTACAGGCCGCGAAAAAATATTTATTGACAAATTATTTCGATATTCACCGCCCGCTTCAATAATATTTTTTCTTATTTAAATAATAAATTTATTTTTATCAATTTTTTTTATCAATATTTTTCTTTTAATTATCGCATAACAGGCGATAAATATTTTTCATTTAATCCTTAAAACAGCCTCATATTATACGCATTTAACTGCACAAAATAAAGGTTCGTTTATTTTTTACGTTTCACGTTGAAAAATAATTGAACAAAAAAACCTCCCATACGGGAGGGGAGTGGGAGATAAAGAGGCACAGGGCGCTCGTGCGGCGCTCTCTCTTATCTAAATAGTAGGAGGAATTTTAGTATGAAAAAACTGATTGTTCTATCAGTAGTTTTCGCGTTGGTGGCTACTGCCGCCTTTGCTGTGGATTTAGGCGGTACCGTAATCGCGAATACAACGCTGGTAAGTGGCGAAGCGGGCGATAATGCCAGTGATGATATTACAGCAAGCGCCAACTTTAAACGGCTTCGCTTTGAGGGTTATGGTGAAGCGGCTGAAGGCAAATTCGGCGGTTGGCTTAGGTTAGGTGACGGTGGTAGTCCTGGTTTTAATGGTTACGCGTTTTGGAAACCCATTGATCAGGTTAAAGTACTCATCGGCGGAAATCCTGACGGCATGTACGGAAAAGAAGGAGTAACAGGCTGGATGTTCTATCAAACGCCTTATGATACCGATGTATTAGTACAAGGTAACGTATGGGGCTGGGGACCTAACCCGGCTAACGGTGATTGGGATAATGGAGGAAATTATAACATCTATGGTCAAGCAATTAAAACCAGAGACGCGTTCTACGGCGGCTTTGGCGGCGATGCTCTGCACCTGAATATTAAACCCATTGACATGATTGGCATTAACCTTGTTCTTCCATACTTTGACAACGAAAAAGTAGCAGACGTATTTGGAAACATCACAGCGCAAGTGGATTTAAATTTTAATTTTGGAAACATCGCGTTTACATTTGCGGGTGATTCTGCAAACTCAGGCGGAAAAATCTTTGCTTATTACGGCGGAAATTTTGACGCTTTGGGCTTGGATTTCGGTGTTAGTTACGGATTTGGCGATGGCGATGCTCAACCCATCGGCATTGGGTTAGGCGTGAAGTTTGCCACAGATGCGTTCGGCATTAAATTCCGCACCGCTGCAACTTTAGCGGGCGAAGATAAGGCTACCAGAGTACTGGTCGATTTACTCCCTTACTTCCCCCTTGGTGACAACCTTGCAGCCTTTGTAAGCGTTGGTATTGGTTTGACGCTGCTTGATGGAGGTGACACTATGTTTGACTGGCATTTTAATCCATATCTCCAGATTGGAGAAGAATGGGGCGCGAAATTCGTCGTTGGCGTAAAAGCTTGGTCTAATAACAATGGCGAAAAAATCAATTGGGCAGTTCCCATTGCAATTATCGTAGGCTTCTAAGAAGTTGAGCGCATAAGGAATAAATCCTTATAACGCGAAAAAGGCTCTCCGAGAGGGGAGCCTTTTTTTTTGCAAGAGACTCACACAAAGAACACAAAGAAAGAGAAGATCACGAAGAAGGGAATTGTTGTCCGAAAGCTATGCGTGGGCTTCAATATAAGATGAGGGACAAAACCCCTTTATTCTTCTTCTTTGTGATCTTTGTACCTTTGCGCTCTTTGTGAGAGGCTTTTGGGAAATTATTTTGGGAATTATTCCTGATACAATGGTTTTAACTTTTCAGGATCAAACTGGGTAGCCGGTATCTTCGTCTTCCTCTTCGGATTTAGCCGCCATCATAATAATGATATTGTTCGTCCAGCTAATTTCTCTCACCAGTGGTGAGAGTTTTTCGTTTCCGGCATAGGTTTCATAGAATTGCTTCATTCGCCAGATATTTTGAGGCGAAAAACCTTTTATGCCCTTAAAATGAGATTGGATAAACCTGGAAAACTCCTGAACGACTGATTTTCCCCAGTTGGCAGCGGTAACTTTTTCATTAATGAAACGCCCGATTTCCCAATACATAGAAATTAGTTCATGGTTTACCGCGCGAAAGGCGTTTTCACGGGCATGCTCTATGATAGAAATAACTTCTTCAAATGTGGCTTTATTGTTCTGCATTAAATTTTTATTATCAGATTTCATACCAATTACCCCCTTCTTCCTCTTTGCGTTCTTTGTACCTTTGCGTGAGTCTTTTACGATAAAATCTTTAAAACAGCCTCTTCAACCGAGACTTCAAAATTATGCCGACCGGCAAGGTCGCGCAGGGTAAGAGTATCGTCAAGCGGGTTTTCTCCCGGTATTATCACATAATGCAAGCCCTTTTTTTCGGCGAATATGTATTGTTTGACAAGGTCAATCTGCTCCGTAAAAACTTCACAGGGCAGGCCCTTCCGCCGCAGTTTCTCCGCGAGCGCCTGATACTGTCCGGATTTTTCAACGTCCGCGCAAACTATGGCGGCGCGGCAGTTGTTCGCGTTGGGCAGTTTGTTTAGGCTTTCAAGCGCGGAAAGAAGGCGGTCAAGACCGATGGAAGAGCCGACCCCGCTGATTGAGTCCTTGTCTTTGGAGTACAATCCGGCGAGGTTGTCGTAACGGCCGCCCGAGCAAATCGACCCTATGTCGGGAAGCTCGTTTAAAAATGTTTCAAACACTACGCCGGTGTAATAATCAAGCCCGCGCGTTATCGAAGGGTCAAGAACGAAGGGGTCGGCATTTTCGGCTTTATCACAGACGCAAGCATCGCGCATAAATTGATGGAGAGCCATAAGCCGCTTCGATTCCTCGCAAGCGCCGCCTGACAGTTCCGTTATGCGATCAAGAGTTTCAGCAAAGCCGCCCTTTGCCCCTATAAACTCAAGTATTTTTTCAGCGTTTTTTTCACCGGCAAGTTCAGTTAAAGTTTTTCGGGTCTCGTTCTCGCCCACTTTTGAAAGTTTGTCAACTGCGCGAAGAACGTCGGCGGATTTATCGCTTTGCCCGATGTGTGAAAGAAAACGGTTAAAAAGCCCTCTGTGGTTTACGTGAATGGTAACGTCCAGCCCCAAGTTTTGCATCGCGCGGCGGATTAAAAAAATAATCTCAAAATCAGCCGCCGCGCCGTCGCTTCCGATGATGTCAAAATCGCACTGGGTAAATTCGCGGTAGCGCCCTCTTTGGGTATTTTCGCCGCGCCACACCTTGCCTATGTGGTAGCGTTTAAAAGGGAATGAAAGCTCGGCGCGGTGAAGCGCGACAAAACGGGCAAAGGGGACGGTTAAATCGAAACGCAGGGCGACATCGCGCTCCCCGTTGTCCTTGAAGCGGTAAATTTGTTTCTCTGTTTCTCCGCCGCCCTTGCCAAGCAGGATTTCCGCGTATTCAAGAGCGGGAGTGTCAATGGGAACAAATCCAAAAGAGCGAAACGTATTTTCAATATTTTCGATCAATCCCCGCCGCGCGATTTCCGCGGAAGGGAGAAAATCTCTAAACCCTTTTAGAATTTTAGGTTCAATATAAGTTGCCATATTGATACTATATTTTAAAATTTTAAAACGGACAAGGGATTCGGGAAGAACTCACACAAAGAACACGGAGGAAGAGAAGATCACGAAGAAGAGAAGAGGGGGGTCTGAAAGCTATGCGCGGGTTTTACGATAAGATAACGGACATAAACCTCTGATTTCCCTTTGTGTTCTTTGTTCCTTTGTGATCTTTGTGAGAAGTCCTTGGAAAAAAATTTAAAATAATGTTATACTGAAACCATGCCACCAGATACTCCATCAGCCAATAATGAAAAGTTTATCAAAATGACCACTTATCCTGTAGAGAAAAATATCCTCGCTCTTGCGGGGCCAAGCATTTTAATCATGTTGATTTCAGCTATCTACAATATAACCGACACGTTTTTTGTCAGTTCTTTGGGGACAAGCCATGTGGCGGCTGTCGGTATAGCGTTTCCGCTCATGGCGATTATTCAGGCTATGGGCTTTTTCTTTGGGCAGGGGTCGGGAAATTATATATCGCGGGCTTTAGGGGCGCAAAATACAGACGGCGCTTCACGCATGGCGGTAACGGGGCTTGTCAGCGGTTTTATCGGGATGGCGATGGTAGCCGCCGCGGGACTCGCGGTCCTTGGGCATTTGGCGGAATGGCTTGGCGCTACGCCTACGATAAAACCGCACGCTAAGGAATATATTTTCTTTATTTTGCTGGCCTCCCCCTGGATAGTGTCAGCTAATGTTTTAAACCAGCAGCTTAGGTTTCAGGGAAGCGCCGCGATAGCGATGTTCGGGATGTTGTCGGGGGCGATTTTAAATATTTTTCTTGATCCGCTTTTTATTTTTGTTTTTGGAATGGGGGTAAAAGGAGCGGCGGCCGCCACGTTGATCAGCCAGATAACAAGTTTTTGCATACTCTTTTTTTATTGTACGACGCGCAAGGGAAATATTACGATTAACTTTAAACTATTTTCCCCTTCATTAAAGCGTTACTCTGAAATGTTTAAAGGCGGGGTTCCGGCGCTTATCAGGCAGAGCCTGATGAGTATCGCTTCTATTATTATCAATCATTTCGCGAGACCCTACGGAGACGCGGCGATTGCGGCGATTTCAATTTCCAACAGGATTGCCATGTTCGCCACTTCGGTTGTTCTGGGTTTTGGACAGGGGTTTCAGCCGGTGTGCGGATTTAATTACGGCGCGAAATTGTACGGCAGGGTAAAAAGAGCTTTCTGGTTCTGCGTAAAAATTTCCTGCACAGGCTTGTTTGTCATTTCAATAATAATGGCGATATTCGCTCCCCAAATCATAATGCTATTCAGAAAAGACGATTTGGACGTAATAGCGATAGGCGCGTTAGGACTGCGGCTTCAATGTATAAGCCTTCCCTTCACGGCGGGCATAATAATGGTGAACATGATGACCCAAACAATGGGAAAAGCCCTAGAAGCAAGCATAGTCGCCTTCTCCCGCCAAGGAATATTCCTAATCCCAAGCCTTTTCATTTTAGCGCCCCTCCTCGGCCTTAACGGCATTCAGTTAGCAAGACCGGTATCTGAGCTTGCTAGTCTTTTAGTAGTAATCCCTGTATTGATTAAAACTCTTAAATCATTGGAATAGTGAGCAATGAGCAGTGAGCAATTAGCAGTGAGCAGTGAGGTTGTTGTTAGCAAGCGCAACGTGTTATTTCACGAGCGTATAACGAACAACATCCTTACTGCTCACTACTCACTATTCACTTCTAACTTTTTAGAAGTATCTCTTTAAAAGCCCTTTAAATCCAGCGCAATGTCTGGCTTCGTCGCGGGCCATTTCGTGTACTGTGTCGTGAATCGCGTCTAGACCTTTTTCTTTTGCTCTCTTGGCGATGTCTGTTTTTCCCGCGCAGGCGCCAAATTCGGCTTCTATGCGTAATTCAAGATTTTTCTTTGTGCTGTCGGTTATGACTTCGCCTAAAAGCTCGGCGAACTTCGCGGCGTGTTCCGCTTCTTCATAAGCGTAGCGCTGATACGCGTCGGCGATTTCAGGATAGCCTTCGCGCTCCGCCACGCGGCTCATAGCCAAATACATTCCAACTTCGCAACATTCGCCGTTAAAGTGCGCTTGCAGATCTTTTACAATGTCCGCGTCAACGCCCTTCGCGATCCCGACTACATGCTCAGAGGCATAACTGCCGCCCGCAACCTGTTCTTTAAATTTTTCAGCCGGAGCCTTGCAGGTAGGACACTGTGCAGGCGGCTGATCGCCAGTATGCACATAACCGCAAACCGAACAAACCCATTTTTTCATATTTCTCTCCTTATAAATAAATTATGTTAATTATATTACTTTTACAAAAAAAGACAAGAGTTTATTATGACTTTTGAATGCCGATTGTTCTGATTAATTTGCCTGTTTTAGCGTCCCATAGTTTGATGCTTGTATCGCGGGAGCCTGAAAGAATCTGTTTGCCGTCAGGACTGAATGTTACTGAAAAAACCCATGAAGTATGTCCGGAAAATGTTCTGATTTCCCTGCCTGTCGCGGTATCCCAGAGTTTAATCGTGTTATCGCTGGAACCTGAGCCGGAAACTATTTGAGCGCCGTCGGGACTAAAACAAACGGAATTAATCCAGCCTGTATGGCCGGATAATGTTTTAATTTCCTTGCCTGTAGCCGCGTCGCATATTTTTATATTGCCGTCGCCCGAACCAAAAAGAATTAAATTGCCGTCGGGGCTGAAACTGATTGAATAGAGGCTTTCCCTGTATCTTGGAAACGTTCTAACTTCTCTGCTTGTAACCACGTCTAAATTTTTTATAGTTGCCAAAAAATTTCCGGTATTATCGGTTTGATCCAAAAAGACGATCTGTTTGCCGTTAGGATTGAAAGCCACGGATGTAATCATCCCTAACTGACCCCAGAAAGTTTTTATTTCTCTTCCTGACGATATGTCCCAAAGTTTAACCATGCTGTCCGAGAAACTGGAAAGAATTTGTTTGCCGTCGGGACTGAACGCCGCGGATGTAGTCATGCCCATAAACCCTGAAAAGGTTCTTATCAGCGTCCCTGACTCCACGTCCCAAAGTTTAACGGTATTGTCATAAGAACCGGCTGAAACTATCCGCGCTCCATCAGGGCTGAATGCTACCGAATTAACCCATGAAGTGTGGCCGGTGAAAGTTTTTATTTCCATGCCCGTCGCCGCGTCCCAAAGCTTAATGCTGTTATCGCCTGATCCTGAAACAAACCGGCTGCCGTCAGGGCTGAACGCTACCGATAAAACAGGCCCTTTATGCCCCTGTTGAGGAACAATTTCAGGCTTGGGTTCAGGTTCCTTAAAAATTTCTTTTATTGTTTCGGTTGATTTACATGTGTTTAGAAGAATGGCTATTAATAGGAAGAAAATAAATTTTTGAAGCTTCATATCTGATTTTCGGAAAAAAAATGGAGTTTTATTACCGCGAAACAACGCGAAATAATGAATTGAGCCGCATTAACGGCAAAAAAACTTGACAATTCCCCTCTCCAATGCGATATTATATATAGTGCCACTTACCGAGGCGGCCTTGTAGCATCGGTAACTTACGGAGATGTCGCAAGGCATTTTCGGATTTGTTCGGGAACCAACTGGGTTCCCGAACAAATGTATTTCTTCAAATCACTGATTTTAAAGAAATATGTTTTCTGTTCATTATCGGTTCCAAAAGTAAGAATTAGGTTTCCCTTATAACCACCTTTGTATTTTGGGTTATTTATTAATCTTGCCATATAACTCATAACATGTGATTTCGTTAATCGTAGATTAGCAACACGAATATAGACATTATTTCCTTGCTTCCTTGAGTAATTAAATCTTGCTCCAATTTTGTCCATTCTGCCGGTTACTTCTTTAAATTCAAAGAGCGAACCATTGACTATCGCGTCTGGTCCGGGAAGAAATCCGTTACCATCAGGTCTTTTAAGTCTGGGAATCAGGGTAACACTAGCCCCTAAATCTTTTAATATAATTGCTGATTTTATTTCCTTGAGAAAATCCAATTCCTCTTGTTTGTTTATTGGTAACCTTGACTCTGCCACAAGAATTTCGGTCGCATTTTTTGGCATGGTTACGTGTTTAAGTTTTAAATTATCAATTTTAACCCATGTTTCATTGGGAAATTCTTTTTTCGCTAATTCTTCATTGGCGGCCGTGTTTTTTGCCAGCCTCTCCGCTGCGGTTGTTTGCCGCCTTTCCTGAATGTACGCATTATTTGCTCCTTCCGTCGGCTGTTTCAATATTTGCAATCCTTCTCTTTTTCTCTGCGTAATTTGTCTGTTAATTTCCCGATCTGGTTTTGCTTATTAAAAATATACCAACAAAAAGAATTATTTTTTCTATAAATAAATTATATTCAATTTACATAAAAATCAAGAGATTTTTCTCTTTTACCAATGCTCAATAAAGCCATTTCACCTTGTTGAATCAATATTACAACTCTGTTAAAATAACAAAATGAAATCGCTTGGTATAAATATTGGCTCTACCAGCTTGAAAATGGCTTTATTGGAAGACAATAAACCCGTATGGACGGCTTTTACGCCTCATGAAGGGGATTTTAGCGCTGCGGTGCATAAGCTTTTGGCTGAAGGAAAAGTCCCCGAAGGCATTCCGGCTCTTGTAACGGGCAATGAAGGTCGTTTTATGTTCGATGTCAGCGGCACTTTGGAACCGCTCTGCGTTGAAGCCGCTCTGAAAAACCTCGGGATTAAAGCCGACGCGGTGGTCAGCATGGGCGGGGAAGACCTTATCGTCTATTCTTTGGACGCCGACGGCAAAATAATAAACAGTTTTTCAGGCAATAAATGCGCGAGCGGGACGGGCGAGTTTTTGAAACAGCAGCTTGCCCGCATGGACATGACTTTGGACGATATCGACAGGGTGCCTGACACCGCGAAGGTGTACGCCCTTTCCACGCGCTGTTCCGTGTTTATGAAAAGCGATTGCACGCACAGGCTTAACAAGCGCGAAGCGACAAAGGACGATATTGTGCTGTCGCTATCCGACGTAATGGCGGTTAAAGTTATAGACTTTTTAAAACGCGCGAAGGTTACGTCGGGCAGGGTAGCGCTCACCGGCGGCATCACCCTTAACCGCCATATTATCCGCTTTATCCGCGAAAAAGCTCCAAATATTGAATTTATCATTCCCGACACAGCCCCCGTCTTCGAGGCGTTTGGCGCGGCGGTTATGGCGCTGCAATCTGGCAGTAAGCTGCCTTCCGCCGACAATTTGCTTAGGGCAAACGATGTCCGCTTCGGCTCATTGGAAGCGTTACGTGATTGGAAGGACAAAGTAAAAGTTTTTGAAAAACCTGACGGCAAAGTGAAAGCCGGTCGCAGATACATTCTGGGCGTTGACGGCGGTTCCACCACTACCAAAGCGTGCCTTGTTGACATAGAGACTGATGAGATTACAGCGAGCCACTACGGGCGCACACACGGCGACCCGGTGAAGGCGCTCAAGGAGTGCCTTGCGATTATTCAGGAAAAAATAATCGCTGATACGGGAGATAAAAAAATTGACATTTGCCTTGTAGCCACAACGGGATCAAGCAGAGAAATACTGGGCGTGTTTTTGGAAACTCCGGGAGTGTACAACGAGATTATCGCGCACTCCGTCGGGACTACTTATTTTGACAAAGAAGTGGAAACAATTTTTGAGATTGGCGGACAGGACGCGAAATATGTTCTTCTTAAAAACGGCGTGCCTATCGACTACGCGATGAATGAGGCCTGCTCTGCGGGAACAGGCTCATTTTTGGAAGAATCCGCCGCGGGAGACTTGTCAATTCACAACGCGAAAGATATTGGCCCGATAGCGTTAGGCGCTCCGTCGCCGTGTAAATTCGGCGAACACTGTTCGGCGTTTATTAACAGCGATATTCGCAAGGCGGTTCAGCAGGGCGCGGGCAGGGAAAATATTACGGCGGGGATTGTATGTTCCATAGGGTCGAATTATCTTAACCGCGTCGTGGGAAATCGCACCATAGGCGGCAAGATTTTTCTTCAAGGCGGAGTCGCTAAAAACCCGGCGGTTCCCCTCGCGTTTGCCATGCTGCTGAATAAGGAAATCCTTGTTCCGCCGTCACCAGAACTTATGGGCTGTTTCGGCGTAGCGTTACTAGCAAAGCGAAAAAGGGACGACGGGCTTCTCGCCGAGCAGGCCGTTGTGTTAGATGACATTATTAACCGCGAGATTGGCTATGAGCGCGTCTTTAAATGCCAATCCTGCGAAAATCTCTGCCCGATTCAAGTGTTAAATGTCAACAATCACAAATACATGTTTGGCGGGCGTTGTAACAAATACACGAATATGCGTAAGCAGGTAAAAGACGTGCCTGTGTTTGATTATGTCGAGAAGCGGCAGAAGATGCTCTTTGAAGAATTTGCCGCGCCGGCATTATTAGAGAATAACTCTCGCGAAGGCGTCGAACCTTCGGTTCGTAGGGCGCAAAGGAATTTTATAGTCGGTATTCCTAGAGCTTTTTCCGTGCATACCCTCTATCCGCTTTACAGTTGGTTCTTCCATGAGTTGGGGATTAAAACGTTTCTTTCTACGGAAGTGGCCCACGCTGGAGTTGCTCGCGCTGAATCGACTTACTGTTTCCCCGCTGAAATCGCCCACGGCGCTATTCAGGACTGTCTTGATAAGGGCGCGGATTATGTGCTTCTGCCGCATTTCCGCGATATGCCGAGTTATGAAGAAAAAGTACACGCTAACTTTTGCCCTATTACTCAGGCTCTTCCTTATTATATGGAAAAGGCTTTCCCTGACATTGATAAAAAGAAATGGTTGCCGCTTGTCGTGAGTTTTAAATTTGGCGAAGGAAAAGCGCTTGAATTGTTTTGCGAGATGACAAGGCTTTTGGGTATCGGCGAGGCGGAAACTAAAACGGCGTTTGACGCGGCATGGGCAAAACAGAAAAGCTATTTTGAAGCGGTGGAAAAAATGGGTCATCAAGCGCTTGAAGACGCGCGGAAATCAAATCGGCCTGTTATCGCCGTTTTGGGCAGGCCGTATAACGCCTTCACGCCGGAAGCGAACATGGGTATTCCGCGCAAGTTTACAACGCGCGGCTATTCAATCATCCCGTTTGACATCTTGCCGTTCCGCGACGAGGTTATTTTCCCGAATATGTACTGGTTCTACGGCCAGCAGGATTTAAAAGCGTCAAAACTCCTTAAAAAAGAAGATAACATTTATCTTACATTCGTTTCCAACTTTTCGTGCGCCCCCGATTCGTTCATTCTCCATTACGTGAAATGGATGATGGGGCAAAAACCCTTCCTTGTGCTTGAGTTGGATTCCCATTCCGCGGACGCCGGAATTGATACCCGCGTCGAGGCGTTTCTCGACATAATTGACGGTTACCGCGCAAAGAGAAATCAGTTTGAAGAAGAACGCTATGACAACGGAATGAGGTTTGTCTGCGAAAAAATGTATTCAGGCGAGTACGATTTACGCATAGACAATATAAAAACAGGTGAGAGAATTCCCGTAATAGACAACAAGAGGGTAAAAGTGCTCCTGTCCAACATGGGAAATATCTCCACCGAGTACATGGGCGCCGCCATTCGCAGTTTAGGCATTAACGCCGAGGCAATGCCCGTGGCGACAGCTAAGACGATTCAGGCGGCTCGCGCCCATGCGTCAGGTAAGGAATGCGTCCCTAGCCATTTGGTTTTAGGCAGCGCGTTGGAATTTTTCTTCAGTGACAGATACCGCAAAGACGAACTTTATCTTCTCTTTGTGCCTATAACGACCGGCCCTTGCAGGACAGGCCAGTATTATATCTTCTACGAAAACCTATTCCGCGATTTGCGCCTTGAAAACGTAGTGGTCTTTATCCTCTCCGCGGATAATTCATACACCGAGCTTGGCCCAAGTTTCGCGAAAGAGATGTGGAAAGGTTTGGTGTTATCTGACTATTTAAAAGACATTCAATGCTCCCTATTGGCGGCTGCCGTTGATCCCGTAAAAGCGGAAAAAGATTATGAACATTCATGGCGCAAGGTTATGCACGCTGTAGAACACAACCCTAAAGCGTTGTGGAAAGAGCTTAAACATGTCGCGGCGGATGTAAAAAAAATACCGTTAAAAAGAAAAGTCGCGGATTGCCCGCGCGTTCTGATTGTAGGAGAGATTTATGTGCGCCGCGATGATTTTGCAGTGGGCGAATTAATCGAACTTATGAGCGAGCGGGGTATCGTCGTAAAAGTCGCCGGAGTCAGCGAATGGATTCATTATCTGGACTTTGTGCGCGAATACGCGCTTAAAAAACTTATTAGGCTGCGAAAACCAGGCACAAGGCTTTTTTCCAAACCGTCAAGAGACCTTAAAAAACTTCAAATTGAAGAATGGTGGAAACATCATATCGAAAAGAAAGTTCTTGCCATTTTGGAGCCGACCGGCCTCATCCCCAAAACGCCCCACGATATGCGCCATATCATGAAATACACGGTGAAGCATTTTGTTAATTTGGAACTTAATTCGGAGATAGCCGTTTCTTCCGGCTCGGCGGCGGCGGCAATGGACGAAGGTTATTCAGGTATCGTGAATATAAGCCCGTTTGCCTGCCTTATCGGGCGCGTAATCGAGGGGCTTTTCACTCCGTGGGCGCGCGAGCGGAACTACCCGACACTGTCGGTGGAAGTTGACGGCAACCTCTTGCCGCCGAATATTGTCAACAAGTTAAATATTTTTATGGTGAACGTATTGCGTTTCAAAGGCGGCGGCGATCTTTCAACGTTAGTTGACAAAGCCGGCGAAGGAGAGTCAGCGTGAAAAGACTTGAAAAAAGCATAGAATCGCTTCTTGAAAATTACGACGCTTACGGCATGGTTAATCATTCGGGAGCGATTAATCTTCCGGGAAGGGAAAGCATCGACAATATTTTATTGGACTTTGAAAAACTGCTTTTTCCGGGCTTTCTGGAAAATGTATGCACGGACAGTGAAGCTCTGCGGAAGCTTACTGTGGGAAAAGTAAAAAAATTATCTCTGGCGTTAAAACGCGAAGTGGAGAAGAGTATTGCTTTTTCAGTGCGGCATGGAGAGTTAAATTGCAAACATGAAGGCTGCGGGGCCGTAGCCGCCCTTGTCGTTGAAGAATTTTTTGAAGAACTGCCTAAAATCAGGGTCATTTTAGAAAAAGATTTAGAAGCCGCCGTGCGCGGGGATCCGGCGGCGAAGAGCGACAATGAAGTGATTCTTTCCTATCCCGGCTTTCAGGCGATTTCCGTTCACAGAATAGCGCATTTTTTCTGGACGCGGCAGGTTCCCCTTATCCCGCGTATGATGAGCGAGATTGTTCATGGGCGTACAGGCATTGACATTCACCCTGGCGCGGACATAGGCGAGTCATTTTTTATTGATCACGGAACGGGCGTTGTAATAGGGGAAACTACGGTTATAGGGAAAAATGTTAAACTTTACCAGGGCGTTACTCTTGGCGCGCTTTCCGTAAAAAAAGAGGAAAGCAATTGTAAACGCCACCCGACTATCGAAGACGATGTTACAATTTACGCTAACGCGACAATTCTCGGCGGAGAGACTATTATTGGCCGCGGCAGCGTTATCGGAGGCAGCGTGTGGATAACGCAATCCGTGCCGCCGGGCAGCAGGGTAAGCCAATAGCGCGCCGTTAAATAAGCGCATAACTGCTGTTGTTCTGGATGATAGTCGCCGCGTAATTTCTAGCGTATGGTTTTCTCCTCCAAAAGACGTTATATTGGGCTTTAACTCCGTCTCTCATGCTGTGATACAATTGTCCAAGTTTGTTTAACTGCATGAGATAATTTGAATGTTCTTTGCCAAATACCTTTTCCCTGATGGCTTTTGCCTCAAAATAACAGTTTTCAGTCTTTAAATATTTTCCCATGCTGTAATACACCGCTCCTAAATTAATTAACGCGGCGGCATAATTCGGATGATTCTTGCCATACGTCTTTTCAACAATGGATTTTACTTCAAGATAACAGGCAAGCGATTTTTTATAATTGCCCATTTTATGATATAACAATCCCAGATTATTTAACAGGTTAGAGTATTCATAATGTTTTTTTCCATGATTTTTTCTATTGATTGTTTTTACTTCCAATAAACAGCGTTCGGCTTTTTCATAATTGCCCGTTTTAATATATAACAGTCCCAAGTTGCTTAATGAGACGGCATAACCGGGATGGTTTTTATTCTGATTATTTTCATAAATGGTTTTTAACGCCAATAAATAGTGTTCGGCGTTTTCATAATCATATAAAGAAAAATATAACCCGCCAAGGATGTTTAAAGAAACCGCGTAGTCAGGATGGTCTTTTCCCAAAATCTTTTCTCTGATAAACAGCGCGTTCAGATAACATCTTTTGGATTTTTCATGTTCGTTAATTTTACCGTATAATATTCCTAAATTATGTAATGTTTGGGCGTAATCAGGATGGTTTTTTCCTAATATCTTTTCCTGAATAAATTTTATCTCTATTAAACATTTAATCGCTTTTTCATAATTACCCAGGGCGTAATACGCGTTTTTTAAATTAACTAACGCTTCCATGTATGAAACATTTTCTTTACATGACATTTTTTCCAATACGGTTTTTTCTTCAAGATGATATTTTTGGGCGTTGGCGTAATCGCCGATACTGTAGTATAACACTCCCAAATTATGTAATGATTGGATATATCCGGGATGTTCCCTGCCCAAGGTATTTTTAAAGATGTTTTTCGCGTCAATAAAACATTCCGTAGCTTTAAAATAATTATTTTGGTTAGAATAGTGCATCCCTAATCTTAAGTAACAATCTCCTTTTACAGCCTGTGTAATAAAATATGACTTATTATTATTTGCCGTTGTTTCTAATCTCATTGTTTCCTCCTGTTTGTAATATGGATATAAAAGCGCTTTTTATTGTTTACCGCCTGAATACCCGCTGTTAAATTGCAGATTCGATATTTAAATTTATTTTTTAATATCCTCACACCATGAAAAGTAAGAAAAAACAGGGCTATCGGCAAGGAAAAACAGCCTTTTATCAAAAAAACAATAAAAAATCCGAATTATTGCACTTGATTACTTGCATAAAGTTTGCATTTTCAGTAGACTCATAAATATATTTATTAATTCGATTAATCAGTCTTACCGTTTATAGCGGTTAGACTTAAATTGGAGTCAACAGATGGGTGTTTTAACGGTAGTTTTATTGGTTTTTTTCGTTATTGACGCGGTTTTGCTTGTTTTATTGGTTTTGCTTCAAAATGAAGAAGGGGACAGTCTTGGCGGCATATTTGCCGGCGGTTCAAATACCGCTTTTGGTTCCCGTTCCGGCAATTTCCTTACACGCGCTACCACTGTTTTAGGGGCTTTGTTTCTCGTAATCAGCCTGGGTTTGGCTCTGCTCAGCCGCACTCCCGCGGGAACGGGCATTGAGGAAGAAGTGAAGATGCTTAGTTCTCAGGAATCGGGAACCAACTGGGTTGAAGAAGCGATAAATCCGCCACCTCCCGCGGATGACGCCTCTAACGATAATAATGAAAACGACAATATTGACAATTAGGGATGTCAGCCGAAAAAGATAGGAGGTTTAAATGAACCTTCAAGACGTATTATTGCCGGAGTTCATCAAAGTAAATTTAAAAGCGATAGATAAGAATGAAGCGTTTAAAGAGCTTGTAGCCCATTATTGTAAAACAAATAACTCGCCTTCGTTTGCTCAAATTCTGGACGCAATAGTAAAACGCGAGGCAAAAATGTCTACGGGAATTCATAAGGGCATTGCCGTTCCGCACGGCAAGACCGACGCCGTAAAGAAAATTTGCTGCGTGGTGGGCATATCTGAAAAAGGCGTACAGTACGATTCTTTGGACGGAGAACCCGTGCATCTTCTTTTTATGATAGTTTCCCCCGTTGAAGATTCGGATAATTTTCTTTGGATACTAAAGCATCTTGCCCAGCTTATAGAAAATCCTCAGTTTAAATCGGAACTGCGCTCTCAAAAAGATCCGCAAAGCGCGTTTAATGTTATTTGCAAATTTGAAGCCGCGCTTTCCGGCAATTGATTTTTGCCGTAGGGAGCAGTGATCGCGTATTCCAAGAACTCAAGTTTCCACGCGTGTAAAAAAAAGCCGCTCTTTTTGCCGAACATTTTCCCGCCATATTTTTTATCGCCCGCCAGCGGATGCCCGTGGAATGCGGCCTGAGCGCGTATTTGATGCGTCCTTCCTGTGGCAATTTGCGCTTTGATTAACGTATAATTGCCGTCAGAGGCAAGAGGCGTAACTTTTGTAACCGCGTTTTTACCGCCGCCGGAATTATCAAGCGAGACAAAAGTTTTTTTCTTTTCTTTGTCGCGGAAAAGAGAGTCCTGCCAGATTTCTTCGCTCTTTACAGTCCCCTCCACAACCGCAAGGTAAGTTTTACGCACCTTCCTTTCCCGCAGAAGAGAACTGAAAAGATGGGCGCCTTCTATGCTTGTGGAGAAAACAACAATGCCGCTTGACGGTTTGTCCAGCCTGTGCAAAGGGCCGGGTTTAAACGACAGAGACGGAGGCAATTTATCCGCGAGAAAAAACCGGACCATGTCGTCTAAACTGTTATCTCCGTGAACCGCAAGCCCCGCAGGTTTATTAACGGCTATCAGTCCCAAACCTTGCCATAGAATTTCCGGTTTTGGCAATTGGCGTATTTTAGGCGCTCGCGTTTGCGTATTTTCTAAAGAAGGTATGGAAATTTTTACGCCGCGTTCAAGGCGGTCATTCGCTTTTCCCGGCTTCCCATTTACAAGCACTTTTTTCAAGCGCAAGAGGCGGTGAATTAACGACAGCGGACAATCGGGAAGCGCCTTACGCAAAATTCTGTCCAGTCTGCGCCCATTGTCATTTTCTCCCGTAATAAGTTCCATATGTTATTTATACCGTATTTTTACCGTTATTTCACCCGCGACGAGTAAAGAAGCTCCTATTGACAAAACCCGCATATTAATGGATTATAATATAATGACAGCAGCGGCAGTTTTAAAGTCTTTATTTACGAATAAAATATTTTTATCCACTGTTTCAAGCATGTGCGCCGCGCAAATTTTAAAACTGTTTTTTTATTTACTAATGAATAAAAACAGGAAAAAGTGGGACGCGATAGAAACCGTAATCTGGCGCACGGGCGGGATGCCATCAAGCCATTCAGCCGCCGTATGCTCTCTTGCGACATCCGCCGGAATTTACGAAGGTTTTGATTCCAATTATTTTATTTTTTGCCTTGTTTTCGCCATGGTGGTTCTTCGTGATTCATTAGGGGTCAGGAGGACCGCCGGTTTGCAGGCAAAAGCGTTAAATAATCTGGGAAGGCAATCCGCTAAATTAACGGGTTTGGAATTCCGTTCCGTAAAGGAAATTCATGGGCATACTCCGCTTGAAGTGTTAGTCGGAGCCGGATTAGGCATATTAATCTCGTTTTGTTTTTATATCTTTTAGGCGTGATATGTCCTTTTTTCGTTCTGTTTTGCTTGCAAGCCTTGTTTCCCTGATGGCGGCTTTAGGTCTTCTTTATATCGGTTCCGCTATGGGGTACGAAGAATTCCGCGGCGGATACGCAGTGTTAATTACTGATGACTCAATTGAAGATGCGGCGATCCTTTCCCGTTTGGAGTCAGGGGATTTATTTTTTGGCGGAATTCCTGTCAGCGAGTCTTCACAGTGGGTTTTGCTTGATGAATTTGATTCAATAAAAAGGATACCCCTTGATCAGTTTTCATCAAGGATTTTCCCATTTGACCCGCGTAACGACGGTTATGCCGGCAAATTAAGAGACGTATTTGTAAAAGACGGCAAACGTTTTGTTTATGTGCCTCTTTTTACCGGCAATTGGAAAGCCAATTTTCTGGATAAAAAATTTAATGAATTAATGGGGGATATTCCCTATTCCGTTGAATATTACGGGATAGGCCGACCGCTCGCGCTTTTCTTTATTATTTACGCCGCGGCTTCAGTCATTCTTCTTATAATGTGTTATGCGAAAAGAAAAGTACACCGCAGTATAGTTAATATTATACCGATGATACCCGTGCTTTCTTCGCTTGGTTTTTTCGGCGCCGCCGGCATCGGAAGCGCAGCCTTGCTTTTCGCCCTTTTTATTCTGTTAAAAGAGCCGCTTAATGAACTTGTAAATCCTCCACCGTTAATAAAGAAAGAGAAAAAATTAAAAAATATTTATAAGGAGATAATCGCGCCCTATAAATTTTACTGGCTTTTCATTCCGGTATTTGCGGCGGCGTTGTCAATTCTGACCATGTTTTCCCAATTAAAAGTTTTATTCTTAGTTTTAGTTACCGCCGCTTCTTTTGCCGTTTTTTTCTTTTCGCTTAAAATAGTTTCTTTTTCGGGGGTGGAACACAAAAAATTTAATCCGCTGATGATATTAAGAAGGCGTTTTCCTGAATTTGTTTTTCCAATGTATATTTTACCATTTGTTATCGGCGCTTTTTTAGCGATGTTTTTTACGCCGTTTATGTCCGGAAGCTATGACTCTGGCAATAAATTTGACAGTATAGTAACCGAGCAGGATTATTTCGATCATCTGACGTATCAAACAACGTTTTCAACGCGCCGGTTGGACGCGTCTTCTTCGGCTTTTCCGGCTTTTTCCTATGATACGGACGGGCTTGTTTCCATGAATAAAACGGGCGCGGGCCAATCTGTAAAAATGAGTGATTTTCCGGGTTTCCCGTTAAAACACTTAATGGATTTTTTTAACAATGTAAATAACGGCGACATTGTAAATTCAGGCAAAAGTACGGGGAGAATTCAGGAGAATCTGTCATTATTGACACTGTTATTGTTTTTATTTCCGGGGTTGTTTTTCAGAGGAAAAAACGACGGTTCTAACAGCGGTGCTTTTGACGGCTTAAAAAAAAATTCAGGAAAATTACGCTCAATAGGTATTAACTGGAATAATAAACTGTTGTATAATGATGGGAGCATTTTGCGCGGCCGTAAGGACGCTTAATTTATGAAGAAATATTCTTTTCCACGGGGAGGGCTTCACTATGAAGACCCAACTTCCCCGGCAAAAACATCAACCGAAAACGCTTTCTTGCCGGCGCTTTCAGTTATTTCACTAGGAAACAAAGCAAAACCTATCTATCCTATAGTGAGTATTGGGGAATTTGTCCGAGAAGGAATGTTGATTGGCAGGGCGTCGGGCGCCGGGACGGCAAATGTGCACGCTACGATTCCCGGCAGAGTCATCAGGAAAGTCTTCTGGGAAGACAGAAATAAAATTGTTAATGACGCTTTTGTAATTAAGCTGGAAGGCGCGTTTGAAAGACTGGGCAGGAAAGAGGAAATTTTAATATGGAACGGCTTAAACGGTTATGATTTGCAGCGGATAATTTCCGATTACGGAATTGTAGAAATGTACAATGACGAAAGGCCGCTTTCCGACATTATTTCCGCCGCGAGAAAAAGAGACAAATTGACTCTTGTAATCCGCTGTGTTTTTGACGACCCTTGGCTTGCCGCCGATTATGTTCTTTGCCGCGACAGAATGAGCGCTGTTATAGAAGGCGCCGCTATCGTGGCAAAGGCGTGTTTTAAAGTAACGCAGATTATTTTTGCCGTTTCACATAATGAAAAAGAACTGGGCGAACAGCTTCTGTCATCTGCGGAGAATATTGACATTCCGTCTTCGCTTGTTTTAACGGGTTGCCGTTATCCTCAGAGAAACAGCAGGGAACTGGAGCTTGCCCTGCGAATATATGAGAAAAGAGAAAACGCAGATTTAGGTTCTCTGTTAATTTTAGGTCCCGCCGTTCTTGCCGCGGTTAATGACGCGGTAGTGCATAAAAAACCTATTCTTGACCGTTATGTCGCCGTTGGCGGTTCGGCCGTTAGAAAACCTCAGATAATGAAAATTAGAATAGGGACTAGAATTGGCGAAGTCATCGAACAGTGCGGCGGCTTTATAGAGCAGCCCGCGAAAATTTTAACGGGTTCCCCCCTTTCAGGCAGGGAAGTGAAGTACCTTGACGAGCCTGTCGGCAAATCATGTTACGCCATTGTCGCCATGGCAAAGTCTCAGGCCGCAATTCACCCCCGGCAAAATTGCATTAACTGCGGCGAGTGCAGGGCGGTTTGTCCCATAGGGCTTGATCCTCAGAATATTTACAAGCGGATTCAAGCGCAGGAAGCTGTAAACATTGAAGCGACAGGCTGCCACGGCTGCGGATGCTGTAAAATTGTCTGCCCTTCCGCCCTGCCGTTAGTTGAAACTATTTTAAATAATAATCGGGAGGGTATTAGTGCCTGAAAGCAAGGTAACTATTTTACAGAAACCTCAGATAAATATCTCCGTTCCCAGCGCGGGCAGAATGTGGCTTGTTTGCTT
Source organism: Treponema sp. R8-4-B8 (assembly GCF_054786175.1). Classification (NCBI taxonomy): domain Bacteria; kingdom Pseudomonadati; phylum Spirochaetota; class Spirochaetia; order Treponematales; family Treponemataceae; genus Treponema; species Treponema sp. R8-4-B8. The sequence goes on along the minus strand of NZ_BDHE01000004.1, from coordinate 10,161 downwards.
TTGCGCGTTTCTATGCGTCCTTCAATCGGCTTTCAGCGACGGCGGAAGGACGCTGATTATCGCTTTTACCGCGTTTTTTTCCGCGTTATTTATTGAACTCTTGCTTACATGGCGTAAATACAGGGCGGAAAAAATAAAAGACGGAAGCGCCGCCGCTACGGCGATGATTCTTTCCATACTTTTGCCGAATCAAATACACCCTGTGTTTGTTTTTTTAGGCGCCGCTTTTGCGGTTCTTGTCGTAAAGTACAGTTTTGGCGGTCTTGGAGCAAATTGGCTTAACCCCGCTCTTGGCGGCTGGTTATTCATACGGTTTTCATGGCCTTCGGCTTTTACAAATGCGTTTAACGGCTCAACTCCGTCAATTTCAGAAATGATAATCGCGCCCGACATAAGCAAACTGGACAGTTCTGTTACTGATTTTTTTAACGGTTCGATTTTTTCCATTGCCGGCGTGCAGTTGCCGTCGGGTTACATTGATCTTCTTTTTAATAACAACGCGTGCATTATTACAGACAGAGGTTTGTTTTTTCTGCTGATTGGCACTATAGTCATTACCGCCGTCGGGATTAACCGGGGCTGGGTACCGTTGGTCTTTCTTGCCATTTACGGTTTTCTTATCCGGTTTGCCGGTGATTTATCGGAAACATATTGGAACGGAGATATGTTGTACGGCATTTTTTCAGGCGGCACAATTGCGGCGGCTTTTATTCTTGCGGCGGAACCGGCAAGCGGCGCCAAATTAACACCGGGTCTTGTGTTTACAACAGTTTTAAGCGCGTTCCTTTCATGGTTATTCAGGTACAGGTGTATGGACTATACGGGCTGTTTAATAGCCATTGCTCTGACAAATTGCCTAACGCCCCTTATCAGGCTTTTTGAGGAAAAAGTTTTTCTCTCCTCCCGTAGTAATCGCGGCAAGTTCCAGGAGAACCGCCTATGAAAGACAAGGCTATTTTACTCGGATGGATTATCGGGATTTTGCTGCTTATTTCCGTTCTTTGGATTTCTATTCAATCGGTGCATGCCTTTTATATTTTACGGGCGGTAAACAGCGTATTTATGAATAATGACGATTCACGGAGGGTTTCTAAATATTTACATGCAAAAGCCGGAAAAGCGGAAACTTTAGGGTTTTGGTATTCGATGAATTCTGCGGATAAAATGTTTGTTTTTACGGTTTTTAAGGACGGCATACTTGTCCCGCTTGGAGCCATAGTTTCACCTAACGGTACTGTGAGCGAAATATTTCCTTTAAGCGCCCATGCCGTGCAAATTTTTGACGGATTGCCAAAGAGTATTTTGCAAATGTATGTTGGCAGAATAGAAGAAGCGGCGCTTGAAAATTTTTCAATACCGCAAGGAGCTGTAAGATGAGCTTAAGCCGGCAACATTCTTTTTGGGGTTCTCTTTCCCCACTTGGCGGCTTAACGGGCGCGGGGCTTTTAATTATGGCTTCGGGGCGCTTGTCATGGGCGATTACCGTCGCGGGGTGTTTGTTTTGGGTATACGGTCTTACCGCGATTACATACGCTTCTTTAGAGTTGGTAGGAAAGAAGAAATTATTGCCTGTAAAAGGAAGGGGCGTAATAATTACTTGTTTGGCGTCATTTTTCAGCAGCATATATCTGTTGTTGTTCTGGCTGCTGTGCCCGTTTGCCGTTATGGAAGTTTTTATGCTGCTGCTTCTTGTTCCGTTATTCTGCGCGAGCCCTGATTTTATTCAGCAAGTGCTGTCTATGTGTGAAGGCGCTTATATTGATATTTTTGAAAATTTGTCAGACGCGGTTTCAAAAGCCGCTTCTTTGGCAGGTTTGCTTATAGCGTTTTCTATAATAAGGGAACCTTTATCTTATTGCATGTTGTCATTTCCCGGGACTTATCAGGGGATGATTACAATTATGTATTTTAAATCAGGCGCGTTTTTTCCAATGGGCATATTTGCGGCCTCCGCAGGTTCTCTTTTGTTATTGGGATATTTCATCTGTTTATATCAGTATTGGAAAGGAAGAATAGGCAATGGCTAATACTCATCTTTTACTGTTATTTATCTACTCAGCATTTACCATTAACATTGTATTGCAATGCGGCCTTGGAATAAAAGGCGCGGTTGACTCAAAATCAAATCTTAATATAACGACATTAATAAAATTAGCTCTTATTTTTTCTTCAATAATTCTTTTATGGTTATTTTTTTCCAAAGTGCTTTTTTCATTATTTTCCGGCATTTTTGTATATGTGATTTTATTTCCTATAAGCGCCATTGTTTATGACGGCTTGGAATTCTTAATTTTCCATTATTTATATAAAAACAAGGAGAATACGGAAACTTTTATAAGTTTCCCTGATGGAATTACGGCCGCCTGCGTTTTTATTTGCATAAATATCGCGAATAACATTAAAGAAGCGTTAATGATTTCTTTTGGTTTTACGTTTGGTATTTTTCTTGTTAATTTGATAATAAGGGAAATTCGCAGAAGGGCGGAATTGGAAGCGGTTTCGGTTTTTATCAGGGGGAAACCGTTAGTTCTTATTGCAATGGGGCTGTTGTCGCTTATTTTTACCGCCGCCTCATTGTTGTTTTTCAGGATGATTAGCGCAGGGTGAAAGAAAACAATAAGATTTACCTGATTATAGGCTCTCACGCCCATGTTCCCTCCGGCTCCGCGGAAAGCGAATTTGAATATGTTTATGAAAATAAAGTACGCCCCTTTGTATCCAACCTTTACCGTTATTCCGGCATTCAGGCGGTTTTACATTACTCGGGCGTTTTATTTTATTGGATAGAACGCACCCATCCTGAGTTTCTTATGTTAATAGAAGATATGATTACAAGAAAACAGATCGAGCTTTTAGGCGGCGGATTTTTTGAGCCGAGTTTTCCGCTGATTCCGCTCCAGGACAGAATTGGACAGATTGAATTAATGACGACATATATACGCAAACATTTTGGAAAACGCCCAATTGGCTGCTGGCTTCCGCAAATGGCGTGGGAACAGCATCTTGCGGCAACGCTTTCCACAAGCGATATGAGTTATACCTTTCTTTCACAGGAACAATTTGTACAGGCGGGGATAAAAGGCTCGGGTCTTTTTTCACCTTGTATCAGTGAGGACCAGGGCAGGCTTTTAACTGTTTTTCCCGTCTCTTTATCCGTGGAAGAAGAGCTGGCGATTAAAAGTTTTTCCCAAGTTTTTGTCGATTTAAAAAATAAATTTGACGAAGTATGCGGAAAGTGCGAATCCGAAAAAATAATCAGCATATTTCCTGATAAAGTTTCATCGTCTCCTGAGGAAGCGCCCGACACGGCATGGAACCGTTTTTTTGAAGAAATATCCCTATCCGAGCAAATTGTAGAAACAACGTTGCCTTCTAAGTTATTAAGAATCCATAAAACATTTAAAAAGGGGAGTTTTCCAAACTCATCCGCCGTCCGGAATAATTATTCGCCGCGAAATTTTGTAATTGAACATGACGAATCGGGCGGCATATATTCTAAAATGATTTTTACTAATGTATTAATAAATCAGTTAAAGGGGGATAAATCCCGCAAATTAAACGCGAGGGAAGAACTTTGGCAGGCGCAGGACTCAAGCCTTTTTTCCCCCGGCGGCGGGCATATCAGGGGAGAACTTCGCAAGGCGGCGTACAGTTCGCTCTTGCGCGCGGAAATGATGTCCCGTGAAAACGGAAAATTTATTCCGTCATTAATACAGTATGATTTTGATTTTGACGGCGTAAAAGAATTTATTTTTCAGGATGCCTTAATTAACTGTTACATTCAACCCAGGGGCGCCTGCATTTTTGAGCTTGATTATCTGCCCAAAGAATGGAATTATCTTGACTGCGGTTCAAACGATTACGGCAGGCGCGCGTCTTTTGCCGACGTTCTGCTCCCGTTTGAGACAAAGACTGATAAGCCCCAAGACGTTATTACTGAAAAATCAAGGCTTTGTTTTATTGAGCAATATGAATCAATAGCGCAGGATAAAAAAGGAAAATCATGCTTTAAGCTTCCAGCCTTTGGCGGCGATATGCCGTTTGGAGACATAGAGATAAATAAATGTTATTTAATAAAAAAAGACGTTATTACGGTTTCATATAATTTAAAAAATACGGGTAAAGATACGCAAAAATTTAAATTTAGCCCCATAATTTATTTTGCTTTCGCGAATGTCACTGACGAGTATGTCCGTTTTTACGCCGTTGACAATAACGGGAAAGATATTCATTTAAGCGGTAAATTTGACGCGGGCAATTTAAAAATTCTGGACGTAAAAAACGAAGTGCAGATTTTAATCGGCTCCATAAGGCCTTTTTCAGGATTTCTTACCCCTGTTTTTAACAACGATCTTTATCAGGCGACAATAATACTGCCTGTGTTTTCAATCTCCCTTAAAAGTAACGAAGCATGGACGAATGAGTTTAGCTTAAAGTTTTCACACTAATAAAATCCGAAGATTTCACACAAAGAACACGGAGAAAGAGAAGATCACAAAGAAAAGGGATTAAAGGTTTTTGTCCGCTATCTTATCGTGAAGCTCATATATAGCCCTCGGACAAAAACCCCTTCTTCCCTCTTTGTGTTCTTCGTACCTTTGTGTTCTGTGCACTGACGGCAGCCTAAAGGCCGCCTTACATTTATTACAGACAGCGGCATTTATTGGTGCTACGCTGCGTGGCATTTTTCATCTATACGGCTACGCCGTGCGTTTCTCTAGCGTGTGTGAGGTCTTGGCGTAAAAGTATTGAATTACTTTATCTTTTTGGTTATCATAACATGTATGAAAAGAAGATTAATTACATCGGCGCTGCCTTATGTCAATAACGAGCCTCATTTAGGCAACCTTATTCAAGTGCTTTCGGCGGACGCTTTCGCGCGTTTTTGCAGGCTTCGCGGTTATGAGACGTTGTACGTCTGCGGTACGGACGAGTACGGAACCGCTACTGAAAACAAAGCGGCGGAAGAAGGCATAACTCCAAAAGAACTGTGCGACCGCTATCACGCTATTCATAGCGATATTTATAAATGGTTTAACATCGCCTTTGACAAATTTGGGCGCACTTCGACTCCCATACAAACTGAAGTAACTCAGGATATATTTTTAAAATTGGATAAAGCCGGTTTTATCTGCGAAAGAACGATAGAACAGTTTTACTGTTCTAATTGCAAAAGGTTTCTCGCCGACCGTTATATTCGCGGCGTTTGCCCCGTCTGCGGCAGTGCTGAGGCAAGAGGCGATCAATGCGAGACCTGCGGCAAATTGTTGGACCCTACCGATTTAAAAGAGCCTAAATGTTCCGCCTGCGGCGGTACTCCATCCCTGCAAAAGACAAATCACCTTTACATTGATCTTCCGGCAATTAGGGAAAAACTTGAAGAATGGATAAAAACCGCGTCCGTAAAAGGATTCTGGGCGAATAACGCCGTTCAGATGACTCAGGCTTGGATACGGGACGGCCTTAAAGAACGCGCTATTACAAGAGATTTAAAATGGGGAATCCCCGTGCCGAAATCGGGTTACGAAAACAAAGTGTTTTACGTCTGGTTTGACGCGCCAATAGGCTATATCTCAATAACCGGAACGTTAGGTGAAGAGAAGGGAAATTGGCGTGACTTTGTAAATTATTGGTGGAAAACCCCTAATGAGACTGAGTTATTTCAGTTTATAGGAAAAGACAATATCCCGTTTCATACGGTAATTTTCCCGTCCAGTCTTTTGGGAAGCGGGGAAAAATGGACAATGTTACACCACATGTCAAGCACCGAGTACTTAAATTATGAAAACGGCAAATTTTCAAAATCAAGAGGGGTTGGAGTTTTTGGCACTGACGTACAAGGGACTGGAATCCCCGCTGACGTGTGGCGTTTTTATATTTATTACAACAGGCCTGAAAAATCAGACGCTATGTTTACATGGAGTGACTTTAAAGAAAAAGTAAACGGCGAGCTTATCGGCAATTTAGGCAATTTGGTAAACCGCACGCTCTCCTTTGTTACGCGCTACTATGACGGCATAATCCCCGATGGAAAAAGCGACGGCGCTTTTTGGGCGGAAGTTGTAAGATTGGAAAATTCAATTACCGAAAAACTTGACAGAGCCGAGTTACGTGACGCTTTTAGGGAAATATTTGAACTATCCTCGTTCGCGAACAAATACTTTCAGGACAATGAGCCGTGGCGGCTGCGAAATGACGATCCCGAAAAAGCAAAAGCGGTCATACGCGACCTTACCTACATTGTCCGCGATTTGTCAGTGTTAATAGAGCCTTATATGCCACAAGCGGCGGAAAAAATCGCTTCGTTCTTCGGCCTTAAACTTAGAAGCAATCTTAACTGGAAAGACATTGGAAAAGCGGACGGCATAGGGAATATTAAAATAAAAAGCGAAATTCTTTTTAACAAACTGGAAGATGAATTAATTGAAACCTTACGCATCCGCTTTTCGGGGAGCCAGAAAGAGAGGCAGGAAAGCGATAACGCTCAAACAACGGCAAGCAAACCTTTTTCTTCAGTAGTGGATTTGCGCGTGGCAAAAATTGAAAAAATAGAGAGGCACCCAAAAGCCGATAAACTTTACATTGAACAGATTGAAGTGGGGGAGGGAGTGACGGGAGTTCGTGAAGAGCGGACAATTGTTTCAGGCCTTGTACCGTTCTACAAAGAAGAAGAATTGCTTGGAAAGAAAATTATTGTAGCGTATAACTTAAAACCCGCGAAACTGCGCGGCATTGAATCGAGGGGGATGCTCCTTGCCGCAGGCGACAAGGGCGGAGTAGGCCCCGACGGCCAGCCAGTAGAGCGCGTAGAAGTTCTTGACGCGGGAGACTGTCCCACTGGAACGCGGCTTTTACCCGAAGGAGAAGACGCTCTTCCCGCTGCGGCGGAAATAGACATCGACATGTTTTTTTCGTATCCAATCGCCGTGAAGGACAATACCGTTTTTTGCGGAGGAAAAAAATTGTGTCTTAACGGCAATCCCGTGCATACTAAAATAATTCCCGAAGGCGAAGTGCATTAATAGAATATATGGAAGAAACATCCGCTGATAAAACAAAAAAAACTAATACGGCGAGCGAGAAAAAAACATCATTTATTACTAATATAATGGAAGACATATCCGCTGATAAAACAAAAAATACTAATATGGCAAGCGAGAAAAAAACATCATTTATCACTAACAAAATGGAAGACATATCCGCCGTTAAAACTAAAAATACTAATACGGCAAGCGGCATTAAAACGCAATTTATCTCCAACATAAAAGAAGCCGATCTCTGTGTCTGTGAAAACGCCGACTCTTTTTTACAATCTTCAATGTGGGGGGAATTTAAATCCCGCTTTGACTCAACCGCGAAGGCTTTCCTGATTGATTGGCAATACGGAGAGACTTCGCAAACGCTGCCATTATTGGCCCTTTGCCGCCGCTTCGCTTTAGTTTTTGGCCTTGGCTTATCCTTCGCGTATGTCCCCTGGGGGAGTTTTCCTGATTTTTTCCCCGCCGAAGACAGGGCAAAAGCCCTTTCTGAGCTTGCTGTTAAATTAAAACCGTTTTTTTCAAAAGACACCGCCTTTATACGCTTTGAACCTCCGTGGCACTACAAAGACGGCGATGAAAATTTTAAAAATGAATCAGTCATGTTCACATCCGCTGGTTTTAAAAAAGCGGCGGCGACAGTCCAACCGCCAGATACCGTCATCGTCAATCTAAATCTTTCGCGCGAAGAAATACTCGCGTCCATGAAACCAAAATGGCGGTACAATGTTTCTTTAGCGGAAAAAAAGGGAGTAAAAGTGAACGTCTGCGGGGTTAAGGATATCGAAGTATTCTATAATCTTTTAAAAGAAACGGCTGCAAGAGACGGTATCGCCATACACGGAATTAATTATTACAGGACGCTTTTTGAAGTATGCGAGAAACAAAGTAAAAAAAATCAATTTATCCGCTTGTATACTGCTGAACATGAAAATGAAGTAATCGCGGCTATTGTCGTTCTTTTTCGCGGAAAAGACGCGACATATCTTTACGGGGCGTCTTCTAATAATAAGCGAAATTTAATGGCTCCTTACGCCCTTCAATGGAAAGCCATGCAGGATGCGAAAGAAGCCGGATGTCAAAATTACGATCTTTTCGGCATACCCCCAAATGAAGATCCCAATCACCCTATGGCCGGCCTTTACAGGTTTAAAACCGGATTTGGCGGGCAGATCATACACCGTCCTGGAAGCTGGGATTATCGGTATAAAAAGGTAATGTACAATCTTTTTAACAAGGCAGAAGCTATGCGAAAAAAATTGCGCGATTTAAAAAAGAAACGATAACCTATTGCAAGACATTAACATCAATTGTATTATTAGCATAAGGAGTAAAATATGGCCTTTGCATTAAACACTTATCCAATTACCTACCGCTCAAGATTTTCCGACGGAAAATGGAGCGAGGAATATTTGGAAAAACCGCACAAGACTCAGGAAGAGGAAGCGGCTATGAGCGACGAAGATCGCGCCAAGCTGGAAAATTCCCGTAACTGCTACGGGGATATGCCTCTTGTCAACTATACAAGCCAGTACGGATTAGCGTGTTTTGAAGGACTAAAAGCCTTCCCGCAGAAAACCGGAAAACTTGCCATCTTCAGGCCGGATCAAAACGCCCGTCGTTTTTACCGCTCGATGGAGGGGATGCGCATGCCGCCTTTCCCAGTAGAGACATTTGTCTCCGTTTGCAAAGAAACGGTCAAACGTAACGCCGCTCTTGGTTTTAAACCGTCTTATAACAGCGAATGGGAAAAAGATTCGTATATGACGGCGGACGCCGTTTATATCAGACCCTTTACTATCGCCGAAGGCGGCATTGGGGTAAACCTGTCCCACGAGCCTTATGTGCTGGTAATCAATACTCCCGTAAGCGCCTATTTCTCATCCGGCAATTCGGACGCTGTTGTTTCAGACCGTATCCGCGCGACGCCCAAAGGCACCGGCTGGATAAAAGCCTGTTCCAACTATGTTATGTCCGCCTTAGCGAAATCCGAAGCCCTGGAAGCCGGTTACATGGAATGCGTGTTTCTCGACGCGACCCACCGCAAGTATATAGAAGAAGGTTCGTCATGCAATATTTTCTTTTACTTAAAATCAGGCGAGCTTGTAACGCCCGAACTAGGCGACACAATCCTTCCCGGCATTACCCGCGCCAGCATAATAGAGCTTGCCCATGACAGGAAAGTAAAAGTGTCGGAGCGCAAAATCTCAATAGACGAAGCCCTTGAATCGACAAAGGAATGTTTTGTCAGCGGAACCGCCGCAGGAGCCACCCCCATTACCTCACTTACCTACAATGGCAAAAAAGTACTGTTCAACAACGGCAAAGACGGCGATTTTACCACAGATATTCGCGACACGCTTAAAGGCATTCAATACGGTACTCTGCCTGACACAAAGGGGTGGATGGTACAGGTTGTTTAATTTTTAACCACGAACCACACGAACAGGGAGCGAACCTAGAGAGCGGAAAGGTTTACACAAATACGCGCGTAGTAGAGATATAACAGGAGCAGGGGTTGTTGTCTGAAGGTTTGGCTTTGGACTTTACGATAAGATAACGGACAAAAACCCCTCTTTCTCCTTTGTGATCTTTATACCTTTGTGCTCTTCGTGTGAACCTCTTGCGAATCTCCAACATCTTGACTAAAACAAAAATTTTGGGCTAAATAGTAGAAGCACCGGGGATATAGCTCAGTTGGTAGAGCGATAGGTTCGCAATCTATAGGCCTGGGGTTCGAATCCCCATATCTCCAATATGTATGCCACTATTGACACTTTTTGATGATTTTGGCATACTTAAATAGGTTAAGGTTTAGAACAGTGTCAGCCACCTTAGCTCAGTTGGTAGAGCAGCAGACTGAAAATCTGCGTGTCTGGAGTTCAATTCTCCGAGGTGGCAAAAAGTTAAGTCTTTACAGGATAAGGAATTAGCTTAATTTTTTGGAATCACTTCCGCTACCTTAAAGGCGTGATTCCTCCTATAATGTGGGTTTTGCCAAAAACTTGCCAAAAAAGGAGGATGTATGCGCCAACAATATTACATACGTCAAAAAAAGGTAAATGGACTCATTTCGATCATCTTTATTGATCCGCTTACCGGGAAGCGGACTGAAAGAGCCGCG
>NZ_BDHE01000003.1:0-71926 GCF_054786175.1 Treponema sp. R8-4-B8 | reverse complement strand
GTTACGCTGTTCGTCTATCGCTTCCTTATTTTCAATAGGCTTAAAAAGCCGTCTGCGGACAATTTCAAAACCTTCTTCGGCTACAACTGGTTTCCAAATAGTCTGTATACGGCTAAAAGTATGTTCAATGCTTTTAAGGGCTATGTTTCCTGGTTCGCCTCCTGTTTCAATTTCTGATTCCGGTAAAGACGCGACAACAAGGCAATTGTTTGTAGTTTTTGCGGCCTCAGTTAATTCTTGAACAAAAGACAAGACATTTGCAAAAGTTCCTGCCGGAACATCTCCGGATGGTTTCCCATGCAATTTTCTGGCATAAGCGACAATTTCATCAATAAGAACAAGACAAGGCGCGCATTTTTCAAAAATAGATTTAATGGTATTTGATCCCGGTGAAATTCCTTTTTTATCCGCTTCTTTAATTAATTCATAAAGATTGGGATCCTCCGCTTCTTCAGCAAGTTGTGCTGTCATTTCACCCCAAAGAGTATTTATTGTAATATCGGGATATTTTTTTGAGCAGCGTGATTTGGTAGGGTCTAATGATGTTCCGACGAGTACCGCTGTTTTTACTTTTGGCATTGTTTTTACGTCTGCCTCTGTAAAAATATTTGGTATTCCATTAAGTTTCTGAGGATTTGCATAACGCATAAGGTGATACAAGGCAAGCATACTGTGAGTTTTACCGCCGCCAAATGCCGTTTTTAGCTGAATGACAGGCTCGCCACCTTCTCCTGAAACCCGTAATACAGACTTGACCAATAGTCCTTTCATTCCATTTGTGATAAAAGTGCGGTCAAAAAATTCTATAGGGTCTTGATACTCATTTACGGCTTTTCCCTGCAAGACTTGCGAAAGATCGGCGGCAAATTCCGATTGCTTGAATTTACCGTTTGCTACATCGGGACGGGGTTCGGCAATTTGTCTCCATGGCTGTGTATAACGATTTGTGTTTTCAGTTGTGTTCGTATATGGCATTTTTTCCCTCACAATAGAGATTTTTCATATTTAACAATAGGTGTTAAAAGCGCTTTGGCAAAAACAGGTGGAACGGCATTTCCAACTACCATGTATTTATGTATTAAATCGATGTCAGGATCTAATCTTGAAGGAAGGCATTGAAGAATCCTACATTCTTTCCAAGAAAGCCGTCTATTACTTTTACCTTGCAATGCCCAACTATCTTCACCTATATTTATCATTGATCTGCCCATTGGATGCAGAGGCACATGACTATGATTAGCAACTATTGTAAAACTTGGCTCTGTCCATTTTCTTTTTCTGTTTCTTGTCAAATAATGTCCATGAAAAGCATCAATTGAAAATTCGCCTTCAGGCCACGGATCCATATCAGATAATACATCCTTCATTGTACGATAAGGCTTTTTAGTATCCGGGCCATAAGTTGGTTTTGGAAATTCATAGTTATAGTTTTCGGTTATATCATTTCTTACACCTACAATAAAAATACGCTTTCTATCTTGAGGAGCTCCATAATCAGTTGCCTTCAACATTTTATATTTTGGCGTGTATTTAAGTTTTTTAAACCCTGCTATTTGCTGCTGGAAAAACCACCCATCAACAGCATTTAACATTCCATGGACATTTTCAACAAAGAAATATTTTGGCTTTATTTGTTTTAAGGCTTTTATAAATTCCAAATATAAAAAATTTCCCTCTGTTTTAAATAAATCACGAGAATCGGTTCCTTTTGCTCTTCGTCTTGCGGCAATGCTGAATCCGGTACAAGGATAACAGCCAATTAATATATCGGCTTTTGGAAAAGCTTTAAAATCTCTTATATCCCCTAAATTGAAAGGAACATCCGGTAATATCATTTTGTATGCTTGTGCCGCATATTTATCTATATCATTAGCCCAAATAATTTTAACTCCTACTTGTATCGCTCCTAAATCAAATCCTCCACAACCGGAAAACAGAGACACGGCTGTTAACGATGGTTGAACTGGTTTTGATTTCTTCATTCTTTTCCCTCTAAAAAATTAATGATTATTGACTTTATTTCTTCCGGTAAAAGGAGCGATATATTAGTTTTATTCAATTTTAAAATATTCAAAAATCTGAATCTGTCAATAATAATAGTTTGTATTTCACTATGTTCTTCTTTAGCCCAGTATCCGTCTATCCCTCTTAACGAAAAAGGGACAAACAAATATTCATGATAACTTGGCAAATCGTTAATTCTATTGTCCCATATATTTTTAGATATTGATGATTGCTTTTGCTTCCATTCGTCATAGGAACATGAACATTGACCAAAACATAATGGAATATAAGATGTTTTCATTGGATTTATGTCAAGATTAAAATAAGAAATAATATCAAGCCCTTTATCACCTGAGCCGCCTGAATTGTGCGGATCATTGATGGTTTTCTTAGTTAAACTTGTTCCTAGGCAGAGTGAAAGTTTTGTCAACTTATCTAATAATGTACCACCGTAAAAATAGTCGCCAGGTTTATTTGCAGTACCAAATATTTCATTTTTAAAATTAGGATAAATAATTTTCATTATATGATGAGAAATATGCTCAAAAAAAGATGTAAATAATGGCGGTATTTTATTAATAATAAAATATCTGGTATTTGACGAAAGAAGAAAGTAAATATATAATAATTTGTTATCATCCATGTCTGATAATTTAATTGTTTCTTTACCGATACACTCAAACGGATAGAATTCATTTAAAAAATTAAAACGTGATGAAAAATATTTAAAAATATCAAGGAATTCATCGCGATATTTTTCAGTTCTTTCACTGTTATCTTCATCGCCGTCGATTGTTTCTTTTAACTGATCTTCTTGTAAAATATTTTCTTGTCGACTATAGATTAAAATGTCATTGAGGCCTTTTTCCTTATCAGGATCAGTTAAACAAAGAAGTTCAATATAATCCGCCCACTTGTTTTTTGATAAATTCTTTGAAAACTCAGGAAATTTATCCAGCCCTAATAATGGCATGATTAATCCTCGTCTTCTTCAAGTGTTTTTCTGATACTTTTGGCGATTTTTTCCAATTCCCTAACCTGAAGAATTATCTCGTCTGCATTTTCTGGCGGCTCAAGCTTATCTAGGCAATTTCTGGCATTCGATAAATATTTTTTTGCGCCGTTAAGAAAAGTAATAAATGTTTCCAATGGAGCATCGGTATAATAAATTGCCTCAGATAATGGCGTACCTTTTTTATATTCTGATAATGCTCTTTTATTACCAACAACCGAATTAAGATCGGCAAGCTCACGAGATTCTTCAATCTTTTTTGAAGGATCATAAAGACATCTAAAAATAAATTCAAAGTTTTTTAGATTTATTTGATTAAGTTCAATATCGCCAGTTCTTTCAAGCCCAATGTGTTCACGAATATTGTTATAACCAACAGCAGTGTAAAGAATTGAAAAATCAACTTCTTTCTCATTTATTTTAATATCGAAGTAAGACTTGTCATTAGCCAATTCATAAAGCTTAAGCGAAGAAAGCAATCTGCCAACGTGATCGGCACGGCTGCCAATCATGCTGGCAAGAATTTTATAATTTTCTTCTAACGGTCCTTTAATTTTATGTTTTTTGAATAATTGTTCCACATAGCGAGCTTTTTCCAATACCCCCCAACTTTTCACGCCTGTGATATGACGGTACCCTAAATAATCAAGAATATCATCTCGATTTTTATGAAGGATACAAGGAATTTCATTTGGGCTATTTTTTTTGGAATTTACTATTTCTTCAACTGACTTTTGCCTAACCGTCGCAAGACTGGGGTTTGAAAGTATTTTTAGTGCTGCGAGCCGCCTGTTCCCTTCAACTACCGTATATTCGTTCTTGTTGGCGGGGACTACTAAAAGAGGTTCAGATCGTGAATAACCACTTTCCGCGATAGATTTCATTAATTCAAGAAGGCTGGCATCTCTTAGCATATATTTTAGGATTTCTTCGATATTGGATTTATTTAAATCAGGCGGCAACCGTGGATTTTGCGGATCAAATATAAGTTTTTCTAAAGAAATATAAAGAATTTCATTGTCATCTGCCATATTAATAAGCCTCTTTATACAATTATAAGGCTAAATAATATCAATTCCAAGACAAATTTTCCATTATTTGCCATTTTCTCCTCCTAAAACTCAAATTCCCCATGTTTCGGCTTGCTCTGTTTTACTTCTTTGATCTTGCCTTCCATAATACCCCATGATGCTATTAAGTTATTATACGCAAGGGCTTCTTCAGACATATTTTTGCGTTCGCATATCTGATAAATACGATACGCCAAAGTTTTAACTTTCTCAACTGTCTCGACGGGCAGTTGAGCCATAAGTCTGGCACATTCGTCATGACCGCCGGCTTTGTCCAGAGCGTGGCATAAATGCTGGACAACCGCCCAGATTATGCTTTCGCTTTTAAGAAATAAGTCAAAGGAAAGTTCATTTCTATGTTTCAGGCGGACTTTGCCCTGTTTCGCTTCCAGTATACCGGAATCTTTTAGATTTTGCTCGCTTGCCATGCGTGCCCGCATAAGCGTGTTCGCTTCTCCGTAGGGACCGTCCTTAAAGCCGTATTGTTCAAACCACGAGATACAAAACTGGCTTTCCGCGTCCAGGGTTCCCGTTTGTTCGCCTAAGAAAGCGTCAAGTTCCTGATTTATCATTACCAAAGCCTGGCGTACCGACAAGGGTTCGCCCGAAGCGTCCAGAACTTCTTTGTATTTTGAGTACACGGCGATACCGGGACCTATTGACGCTTGGGCAAGGTCAACCGGAGCGATGTTTCCCGACTGTAAATCGTGCAGTCCTTTTTTTAGGGCTTCCTGTAGTTCTCCCTGAAATTGCCTGCGGGTGGTTTCGACTGCATCATCGGGACGTGGACGGCATACAATGGCAATAGAAGACGCGAGGGCGTTGGTATTCATTGCAATAGCCCGGCTCATCATTTCGGTTCGCAGGGGCCATGTCCCTGTGATAGCAAATCCCGAATTAATAATAGCCCTTAACATGGTTTCCCAACCTGACGAGGCACTTTCAGTAGTGGAGTTTTCCTCATCATCTTCGCTGTCGGTTTGTTTATAAGCATAGTAAACCGTTAGGGGAAAATTAGGAGATACGGTTTCCCTCATTTTTCGGAACGCTTGTAACATTCCGTTTTCAAAAAACGATTTTGCTTTTTGTTTATCCCCACTGAAACGATAAGGTGTAGCGACTAATTCTTCAGTTTTTGGAACAAGCATGGTAGAAAATAATTTTGGATACACATTTTTTAGTGAACGGCGTAACCAAATATAAAAGAAATCCGATAAATCGGCATAGCCGATATTGTCATAATAAGGCGGATCAGTAGAAATTACAATAGGACTGTTAAATGATATTTGTGTTGCGTCTTTTTGATTAACATATCCCATTGCCTGCCTATTAAAAGCAAATAATGGTGCGTTTAGACTTCGAAATAAATTATCCAGTAAAATTTTCCATGAGCCAGAACTATTTCCCAAAGGATTTCCTTCGGCATAATCCCAAACCATCGGTATTGCCTGACGTGCAAACAACTGTCTTGGACATTGTGCATTTGGCTCCCATCTATTCAGAGAATTTCCCAGATCGGCAAGTTTATCAATCAGCATTGCCAAATACACCCCCACCGCTTCAGCATAAGCCCTTGCGCCCGTACCGCCCTCATCCAGTCCTTTGCTTTTTTTCTCTATTGTTCGTGTTGATTCGTGTGGTTCGTGGTTAGTTTTTATATTAGCATCTCTCTCAATTTGTTTAATCGCTTCACCGACTAGATCACTGAATGTTACCAAAGCGATAAGTTGGCGTGGAGTGAATAATTCGGAAAAGTTTTTTATCCCATAATTTGGTGTTTTGAAATCTCGTGGATTAACTGGTAACTTTGCATCAGGATATTCATCTGGTCTTGGAACATCCGCCGTTTTTGCCTGCATTTTATCCGGCGAAAGGTAAATACGCCCACCCTGACCTTCGGCGACAACAGCCATGAGCCTTGCTCCAATGCGTCCCTGCTTGCCTTCATCGCGGATATATTGCAGTGGAACAGGTCCACCGCAGAAAATACAATGTGCGCCGTTGCGGTTTACTGTGCCGTCCGGGATTTTTCCTTTGCCTTCCCGAACTTCAAATTGAATTATTTTTTTTGCTTTGTCTATTTTTGGATTAACCCATGCTTCCTTGCCTTTCTTTTTTGAAATTTCAAAAGAACGCACTAGCGGCATTTCCGCTTTACAGGCAGGGTTCGGGCATTGTACTGTCCGTGCCCATAGCCATGCTATTACTGTGGCTTCATGGCTTTCTGTTTTAGCTGTTGCGGGAACTTTTACTTTTGGGTACAGATGACCGATTTTTTCAAAAGCCTTTTGCCGCATCCATTCGCCGTAATAGCGTACATCTTCGGCAAGTCCTGCCGCGCCTTTCCATTCATTTTCACCGCCGATTTTTCCACGTGCTTCGGGGTTTACCGGCGGACAGTTTACAAACTTGGGGGGTATTTCAATTAACGCTTTGTTGATAAGCACCGCAACAGGGTTTAAATCGCTGGCATGGGCTTCTAGCCCAAGCCTCTGGGCTTCCAGCGGGATTGAGCCTCCGCCCGCAAACGGGTCAAGAATCGGCGGCGGTTTTCCGCCTGTGGATGCAAGTATTTCTTGCCATGCTTCTTGATAAAGTTTTTCATCGTTTATATTTTCCCATTTTACCAGTCGTTCAATAAGCTCAAAAAGGCGACGGCGTTCTTTTTCTTGCGCTTCTTCCGTAGGGAATTTATCTATATGGCTGGAAGGATCGTCAACAAGAGAAGCAAAAAGCACCGCACGACAAGCCGCAAGCGGACGACGTGCCCACCACAGATGCAACGTGGAAGGATGCCCATGACGTATCGATTTTTCCCGTGCGGCTTCGGCGTTGATTGCTTCCAGGGGCAGGGCTACTTCTATGAGTTTTTTTGTCATTTATTTATTCCCCTGAATATTCACTAATATTATTTCTTGCATTTATGATAGCTTGGTTTTGCGCTTTTGAGTTATTTCCGACTCCTTTTTTATAAAAACCGCCAACCAGAATTTCTGGTGAAAGTCCTTTTCTGTATACAAAAAAAATACGATAACCGTTAGATGTTAATTCAAGCAAGGGACCAAATTTAGTTTTTTCAATTCCTTGTAAATATTGTAACAAGTTATGAAATGGTATATAACCGAAGTTTCGGGCATCTTCCATTTTTTTAAAAAAGCCAATTCTTTCCCATAATGCATAATCAGGAGCAGAGCTAAGTGCGCTTCCACAAAATTTAGCATTAAATTGTGTGGAAAACTGTTCAGGAATATTTTTAATTTGTTCTATGCAGTGTGATATTATTGCCGTTATATCATTCTGACCCCAAAGATTATGCAAAGTTTCTGTTCTGTCATTAAAACTAAAAAGGTTTATACGCCATTCCGACTCTGTAGGAATAGTCAATGCGATGGCTTTGTTCTTCGCAGCTAATTCAAGAATAGGAGCAGGAGCATTTATTATGGATACAATCCAGTCATCGGCTTTTAGAAGCTCATCATTGTCTAATATTCTTCCTTTGGAGAACAAATCCAGTAATGAACGCAACTTCTCACGTTCTACATTACCTGTTTTGAACATAAGAGAACCTATGGAGAAACTTATACCTTGTTTTCTGACAAGAACAAATTTGGATGGAGGTAAATCACTTTCTGATTCAAAAGTATTGCCATATAAGGTTACGCCACTAAATTCTTTTTTTAAGCGAGATAATGCATCTGCAGTACCAACAGCAAGGCATAGCCCTTCTTCTTCTGTTTTTGCAGCACCGGGATACGGATTAAAATAAATCTCCATAAAATTATCCTTAAATTAATCGTTGCAAGCTTTTTTCTGTTTCATCAAAAAAACCATCGGGCCAGTAATCAACCATTCCATGTTCATCAATTTCAATTTTTTCAACGGCTACTGGTTCTTCATTTTTTCCATCCCAACTTCCTGATTTAAAAAAGAAACAATTCACATCAGTATTAGGAAGTTTTTTTTCTTTTACGGCAATTCTTATACCGTTCAGTAGATGATCGGAATGTGTTTCAACAATGATCTGTACCCCGCAAGAAGCCGCACGCACTAACATCTCCCCCATTTTAGTTTGACCGGATGGGTGCAAATGCGCTTCAGGATTTTCCAGAAGAAGTAAAACCGATTCTGTCTTTTTTGCCATCAATTGGCTTGCGTGTATTAAAACACTTGCTATAATCGGGAGTGTATAAGACAATCCAAAACCAACATGAACCGGACGATGACCGTTAAATTCTGTGCGCCCAATATCAGTTTTATTATCATGTGAATATTTAATTTCTATTCCCGGTGAAATAAAGCGAAGCCATTCTGTCAAATTATCTCTTATTCCGACTCCTTCACTTGCTACAAGCGCTTTTGGAACAGGTAGTCCTATCCATTCATTTTCAAATCTGGACAAAAAATCCACAACATTTTCACCCTTGGAACCTACAGTTGTTATTGTCTTATCAATACTTAGCTGTAAAGAATTTTTTGGTCCTAAACGATCCGCTGAAATATAAGAAACAATACCATTAATATCTTTTTCTTTTTTAACAATTCCATCACGATTATAAGAAAAAATAATAGTTTCATTTTTATCTTTAAATTTTTGTTCGCATTTAAGATTAAACCCTTTCATATCACTTCTAATATATTGATCAAGTGGACCAAGGTCGGAAAGCGGTTTTTTTTCGTTTAACAAACGAATTGATTGAATTACAGAGCTTTTTCCTGAACTATTAAGACCCGATAAAACGTTTAATAAACCCAGTTCAAAAACCTCTTTTTCAAAAGCCTTAAAATTATTTAAAGATAATTTTGTTATCATTTATTCTCCTCCTTAAGAACTTCATGTATAATGTTTCCAATAATTTCATAACGCCCCTTGATACCGGTAATTTTTAGGCTGTCTTTACCTATATAATTCCGTAATAATGAATTTTTATTGTCAAATTCCGCATCAAGTTTTTTAAAAAGTAATTCTTTTCTACGATTCAAAATATTAAAATCATTTTTATCCATTCTTGACAAGAGAACAGACCATGATTCAAAAAGCGATTTGTTGATTGGAGAACGTTGAACACCTTTTTTGTTCTTAGAGGGAGTTGTAATACGGAACGCGCAATTATCAAACAAATCTGTCGCTCTGGTCATTGCAGTAATAAATTTATGTTCAATATCGTTTATTGGAGTAGTAGAATAGTTCCTTTCGCAGGATAAAGACATTTTGTTTTTGGAATAAGTATTAGGATCTATAAGCCTATTGAGTATTTGCATGGCATCAGAAAGAAAGGAATCCATTTCATCATCTTTTTTGTATTCATTAATGTTCATTATCGAAAAAGAAAAGAAACGTAAAACAAGCTCTTGAGCTGCCATTCGCGTATCTTTCACGCTACCGGCAACTGCGGTTTGAAATTCTTTAGTATCTACGAGTTTTGCCAATAGGTCGGTGATAGGACCAAAATACAATGCGTTACGTATCTCTTGATCTGTTAATGGTAATCCTCCGGTATTTAAGCGTTTAAAAATATTACGCTGTACTTCAGGGGGAGAATCAGGTCCTATTACGGCAAAATCAAGTTCTGTTTCATTTATCCGTATTTGCATTCGATCTGGTATTTCATCAAAATTATTCCCTTCAAGTTCTTTAAGAAACTCAAGGGATTCCAGTTTATATTTTTTTTCTAATACAAAGCCTTTAATAGCGCTTAATCGCTGTAATCCATCAACAATAAAAAGGTGATCGTCTTTAGTTTCAGATGCATAAAATAAAGGTAATGGTATTTTTAGCATAATTGATTCAATAAGTCTGCTTTTTCTTCCGTTGTCCCAAAGATTTTCTCGCCTCTGTATTGAAGCAGCATGAATAAGATCTCTGTTCCATCTTGTTATAACATTTGAAAGTGAAATTTTTCTGTTTGATATGGAAATTTTTTCAGAATCAAAGGGATATGGAGCAAATTCTTCTTCTTCTACACCCGAGTAACTCCCGTCAGCCGCCAGTTCCTGTTTATAGTTTTCATCAATATCATTCATTTTTCCCACCTCACTCAATTATTTCTTTCTCAAGTATTACCCGCGAAACCTGCCTGAGTTTCTTTAAATCCAAACTCCGCTTACTTTCTGCGAAAGACGGTCCTGTATCAATCCAGTTCATAAAGTATATAACATTACGCTTATTATCATCAATAATAACTACCGCTAATATACATTTATCAGGGGAATTGGCGGCGACTTTCATTTCATTGTGGGTAACGGTAACGTCATTATTCCCCGCCGCCCTTCCTTTGACTTCGATAAACCGCAAAGAGCCTGTCGGTGTTTTAGCTTCGATGTCATAACCAAGGTTATCTTTACTGACATCTTTGGGAGCATTGCCCAATTCTCTTTCAATTGTTATGATTGTTTCCATGGCTATCCGTTCAATTTCATCGCGGCCATCTTCGGTGGAATTGTTTGGTTTATCCGCTTTATCTAAAATTAGCATTGAACGGGATACGATCCATGCTCCGCCTAACACCGTTGGCGGTTTTGAGACAATGTTACGTTCAAGAGCCAGTTCTGCAAGCCGTTGGTTAAGACGCATTTCCAAGTTATTGACTCGTTCCCTGAATTTATCCGCATTTAGACGGGCATTTGTTTTTCCTTGAACAGCCTGATCCGACATGATGCCGGCTTGGGTATCCCAATAGCTAATTTCCGCATTAAGCCTGTTTTTTACTTCCTGTTCAACTTTATTCACATATTCAATACGGCGATCTTTTATTTCCTTCAAATGGGCAGGCATAAGGTTATTTACGGCGTAATTTCTGGCAAGGATTTCAACATCTTGCTCCCACCATGCGGTGTCTTTTATAAGTTTCTGTAGAATAAGATTTTCTTCCTGAGTCGGTACAGTATAGTCCAGATAAGGGGCAAGACCGGCGGATTCAACTATTCCATCTTTATAGACTTCAATAAAGTGCAGTCTGTGAGACGCCTTTACCGGGTGACCGGCGCTGTTAACTCGTCCATCCTCGACAATATCTTCAATAAAAAAGAGCAACCTGTCTTTTTTCCCTGATTCGGTATCATCAATAAAAATAGTACCTTGTTTAAGCAGATTTTGATTTTTTCCAAGTATTTCACTTATGAGCGCGCTGAGAAGAGGATGTCCGGGACAGATTAATGCCGCATCGTCAATTCGCCCGTCAACATGAACATATTCTTTTTCAAAAGTGATTGCCTCATAACTTTTAGCAATAGGATATGTTACGCCAAAATTTGAACGGCTCTCTTGTAGGCTTTTTGGGACATGGGGTATCGTATAACGATGATCGGGACGCCTGCGGATTTGCCCTTTCATGTTTTCAAAAGCGCCGATAAAAAAACTTTCAATAAAGTGCGGCTGAAGGCGGCGGGCTTCGATGCGTTCCATTGCTTCACGGATTTCATGTACCTGTTCAATTCCTAAACTTTGACCCGCAAGCGAACGTTCCGCAATGAGGCGTTCTAATTCACTATGATCCAAAGCGCCGTCAATTGTCTTTTCCAGTTTTGCGCGGGTTTCGGGGAGATTTCCGTATCGTATCGCTTCGATAAGAAGTTCTCGTAAAGGTCTGTCTCCAAAATTAACTTTTCCTAAAACATCAAATACCTTACCGCCCAAGGCTTTACGTTCACTATCCAGTTTTTCAAAGAGTCGGGTAAATACGTCTCCTTCTCTGGTGTTCTTTGCAACAAGGTTCCAAAGATGACAGGTTGTTTTCTGTCCAATTCTGTGAATACGCCCAAAACGTTGTTCAAGACGGTTTGGATTCCATGGCAGGTCGTAGTTTAACATCAGATGAGCGCGTTGCAAGTTAATCCCTTCGCCGGCCGCATCAGTAGCGACAAGGACGCAAACATTTGATTCGTTTTTAAATCGTTCTTCAACCAGTTTCCGTTCTTCCCGCCGCATACCGCCCTTTATTGTTACAACCGCGTTGTCATTTGCAAGCATGGAACGAATTCTTGTTGTCAAATAATGCAGAGTATCACGATGTTCGGTAAAAATAATAACTTTTTCCCGGCTTTTTTCACCGGACATAAGGGGATTATCCTGTAATGTTACGGAAAGCTGTTCCCATTTTTTATCTACACCTGAATGAAGCAGTTGTTTTGCCTCTTGCTCAAGATTATTCAAAGTGTGGATTTCTGTTGCCAATTCGGCTATTGTCTTTGCGGCAGTAGCTTCGTCAAGGAATTGTTCTTCAACTTTATTTGCATCTTCTTCGGATGCGTCATCATAATCTTCCCAGTCTTCTTCGGTAAAATCTTCCGTAAAATCAGGCGGAAGATTCGCATCGTGTAAATCTCTTGCCGTTTGATAAAATTCCAGTTTTTTTTCCAGCCGTTCTCTGCGGCGGCGCAAGGACTGATAAATTGCTTCAGGAGAAGATGCAAGACGGCGTTGTAAAACAGTAAGTGCAAACCCTACCGCGTGGGCACGTTTTGGATCAAGGACTTTCTGTGCCATGTCAAAATTTGTTCTGACATAATCGGTAACTTTATTATATAGTTCCATTTCCTGGTCAGATAGTTCATATTTGAGAGTGTAGGCAAGGCGTTCAGGGAAAAGAGGCTTGGCGTCAAAAGTTAATAGTTCCTCTTTTACCAAGCGGCGCATGATGTCACTTGCGTTTGTTTCTCTTTTGCTTCGGTTTTTCCCCTCGAAACGGTCGCCATCAAGCAGGCGTAAAAATAATTGAAAATCATCTTCTTTGCCGTTGTGGGGAGTTGCGGTTAGCAGTAAAAAATGTCGCGTAATAGTGGAAAGCAGTAAACCTAGGTTATAACGCTTTGTATGTTGTTCCTTGTCTCCCGATATGGTGGCTGACATTTTATGCGCTTCATCACAGATAATAAGATCCCATTCAGAATATTTTAGTTTTTCTTGAATTTCTTCGTTGCGGGAAAGCTTGTCCAGTCTTGCAATAAGGTAAGGTTTATCAAGAAAAGCGTTTCCCCGGACAGATGATTCAAGCATATCTTTTGTGAGGATTTCAAATTCAAGCTGAAACTTGCTGTAAAGTTCATCTTGCCATTGTTCAACAAGATTACCAGGTGAAATGATAAGACAGCGGTTTAGGTCACCCCGGACTTTTAATTCTTTAATAAGAAGACCTGACATGATTGTCTTTCCGGCTCCCGGATCATCAGCCAATAGAAAACGCAACGGCTGACGTGGAATCATTTCTCTATAAACAGCGGTTATCTGGTGAGGCAATGGCTCTATAAGAGATGTATGTACAGCCAGATGTGGGTCAAACAAATGGGCGAGTTTTATCCTATAGGCTTCAGACGTAAGCCTAACCAGAGCGGCATTCGCGTCGAATTTCCACGGTAATTTTTCGGTTTCTATCGAAAGATTACTGAATGAATCGGCATAAAGAAGCTGTTGCCCTAATGAACCATCGTTTTTTCGGTAATAGACCTCAATTGCGTCATCTCCAACAGATTGAGTAGTAATTATTTGGATTGTTTCACCGGGAATTAGCCCTTTTAGACGGTCTCCTTGCTTGATTGTCTGGTAGTTCATACAAAGATAAATTTTATCATATTTGGGGAAAAACTACCACTATATAAATTTCTACATCAATATCAAAATCGACCTTGTTTAATTTTCTGTTACATTTTTATAACTCTCCGTCATCCTAGCCTAACCCCCTCAATTCCGCTATAATACCATTGTGAGAGTAATAATAATCGGCGCCGGTTTCACTGGCACTCAGCTTGCCCGCCACCTTATACATGAAAAGTATGACGTGTCATTGATTGAATCAAACGAGGAAAGGGCGCGTCATGCGTCTAACAGGTTGGATTGTCTGGTTCTGCATGACGAGGGGAACAGTCTTGAGTCACTTGAGGAAGCGGGAATCGCTAAGGCGGACGCGCTTGTCTGCGTGACCGATTCTGACGAGATTAATATGATTATTTGCGGGCTTGCCGCATCGCGTTATCCTAAAGTGATAAAAATCGCCAAAGTTAGAAACGATGATTATATGAAAATTAATTTATCGGAACTTAGAGGGGCGGGGATTCTTGGCATAGATCGATTTATACATTCTGATATTGAAGCGGCAAAGGCTGTGTTAAACGCAATATCGCACGGAGCGCAGGGAAATATTTTGCAGTTTTCGGGAACGCCTTACGAATTGGGTTCCGTTAATATTACTAAAGGCAGCGTTTTTGACGGGCTTTCGCTTTTGGATTTTCATTCTTTTATCAGGGAAGAAGGCCTTATTACTCTGGTTGAGCGCGGGAAAGAATGTTTTCTTCCATCGGGATCGACAGTTCTAAGTCCGGGAGATTTGATCCATATCATTACAAGAGAGGAAAACATGGATCAGGTGTTTCATCTGGCGGGAAGAACTGAGACTCCTATCAATCGCATAGGCATTGTTGGCGGAGGGCGGTTGGGAGAACTCATCGCCGAAGAACTTTTAGCCAATAATGACATTTCCTTTGAGGCAAAAAAAACAAAAAAGAATTTTTTTACGTCATTCATCAAATCTTTTCTTCCAAAAAGCAAACGCAGCGTAATAATCATTGAAAAGGATTACAATATCTGTAAAGAGCTATCCGCTAAATTTCAAAACGTCCTTATTTTAAACGAAGATATTTCCGATGAGGCCTTTATCGCGGAAGAAAGATTAGGCGATCTTGATCTCATCATTACCACGACCGATAATCAGGACCTCAACATTATTGCGGCAATTTATTTAAAATCTTTAGGAGTAAGACGCGCTATCGCTTTAGTCATGAGCCCCGGACACAAAACCATCGCGCATCAGCTTGGAGTCGATGTGGCAATCCCGCTTAAATCCGTAGTAGTAGATTCAATACTGTCTCATTTAATGGGCAGGGGCATAAGCGACGTTCACAATCTTGGAGACGGAAGCGTCAGTATTATTAAAATAGAAATAGCGGAAGATTCTCCGGCGATTGAAAAAAGCATAAAAGATTTCCGTCTTCCGCAAAACGGGCTTTTAATGCTGGTAAACCGAGGCGAAACATCTTTTATTCCGCAGGGAGATTATGTTTACAAGGCGGGTGATAAAGTCGTCTTAATTGTCAAAAACGGCAATGAGGCGGAACTGGAAAAATATTTTGGTACGGCAAAATAAAATCATGAGAAAAAAAATAAAACATTTAGCGACTGTCAGACTGCTTGGAATCATCATCGGAGGGGTAACGCTCTTTATGATCCCGCCTTTAATAACATCAATTGTTTTAGCCGAAGTTTCCATGATTCGGGCTTTTGTAATCCCCTTAATAACAGGAATTGTTTTAGCCCTGTCTGCTATTCTTTTTATCCGCAAAGATTCACACGGCATCAGGCCGAGGGAAGGAATCCTTTTAGTATTTTTAACATGGATTTTTTCCAGCCTTATAGGAAGCATCCCGTATTATCTGTCTCCATCAGGAATATCTCTAATCGACGCAATTTTTGAAAGCTCTTGCAGTTTTTCAACCACGGGGGCGACAACTTTTCCCGACGTGGAATCGCTGCCCCGATCATTGATTCTCTGGCGGAGCATAGGCCATTGGGCGGGAGGCATGGGAATCATACTGCTGACAGTCGCTCTTATGCCGCTTCTCGGAGTCGGCGGGCTACAGCTAATAAAAGCCGAAGTGCCTGATCCCGAAAAAGAAAAAATAACGCCGAGGATAACTATAGCGGCAAAAATTCTCTGGGGCGTTTACTGCGTTTTCACTATTATCCTCGCCCTGCTTTACCGTATCGGAGGCATGGATTGGTTTGACGCGGTTTGCCACAGTTTTACGATAATGTCTACCGGAGGAGTAAGCACTAAAAATACCGGATTCGGTTATTATAACTGCGCGTTTATTGATTGGGTTACAGTAATTTTTATGTTGCTTGGAGCGTTAAATTTTAATTTGTATTACAGAATTTCTCAGAGAAAAATCCGCGACGTTTTTAATAATACCGAATGTCGCGTTTATTTTTCCATTTTTATAATTGCCGCGCTGGTAATCAGCTTTAGTCTGATTCCTCAATACGGTTCTTTTGGAAGCGCGTTGCGTTACGGGTCATTTCAAACAGCGTCGATACTGACAACAGCCGGAAACGCTAGGGCGGATTATTCCGCGTGGCCAAGTCTGGCGCAGGCGGTTCTTTTTCTGCTTATGTTTATCGGCGGCTGTTCCGGTTCCACTGCGGGAGGCATTAAGGTAATACGCTGGTCGGTACTTTTTAAGCAAACAATAAATGAGTTCCGGCGCATACTCTACCCACAGGGAGTTTTTAGCATCCAGCTAAATAAAAAAGTCGGACGCAAAGATGTAGTGTACGGAGTTGCGGGTTTTATTTTTCTCTACTTTATAATCGTCGCTATAACGACTCTTGCGACAGCCGCGTCGGGGTTCGATCTTTTTTCATCTTTCAGTACCGCTCTTTGCGTTACAGGCAACATAGGAACAGGCTTTGGCATAATCGGTCCGCATAATAATTACAGTATTTTTCAACCTCATCTTAAAATTCTATACTCGCTTGTGATGATCGCAGGGCGATTGGAGTTGTGGACTGTCATTGTACTTTTCACTCCCGGTTATTGGAAAAGTTTGTAATGAGCAGTGAGCAGTGAGCAATGTATTTATTCTTTGCTCCTTGCTCACTGCTCATTGCTAATTGCCTATAACCGTTTTGAGGGACGCTTTTACAGATGGGTTTTCCGTATTAATACACTGTACTTCGTTTCCATAGTCTTTTTGTATACCGGAAATAAATTCATCGGCCCATGACGGCGCCAATACTTTTACGTTGTCAAAATCAAGCAGAATAATTTCACCTGTTTTTATTTCTTTGAAAACATAGGCTTTTGCCTTTAAAAACGCTTCCCGTCCGGCAGGGCGGGACATAAGAATATCGCCCAAGTTACTTACTCTTATTTCCATAATTTACCGTTCTCCATTAAAATCAAGAATTGCCAAACAACCAGTTATTGAAGGCGTCTTTTCAAAAAAATTAATTCCATGTCTGTCTATAAAACAAGAACCGGAACCCGACTGAAAATACAAATGCCAGTTGTTTTCCTGAATTGTTTCGGCAATGAGCGCTTCTATTACTGTCTCTGCAATCATGTATTGAGAGTATTATTCTTTATCTGTTTTAGCAATAGAGTAACGGAGGACACGGAGTCTTGGTACGAGAATCTTCTCTTCCTCCGTGTACTCCAATAATAAGAAGGGCGTTTAATTAATTTGATTCAAGATCAGCCCAGTCTAACGTTGCGTTTCCATTAGTAAACTGCACTGTTTTGCCAGCTTTAAGCGTATACCCATAGGCTGGGGATACTGTTACTCCGGGTTTTGCATATGAAAACCCTTCTGATGTCCAGGGTTCTTCTGCTGAAACTACATAAATAGTAAAATAATTAGTAGAAGTATACGTTGCTGTTCCTGTGAATTTAGGATTACCCGATCCCGATGTAGCACTAAAGGCATTGAGCTTTGCTGTGCCGTTAGTAATTGCGGAGCCTTTTTGAGTACCACTGGTAACATAGGGGTCATTTGCGATCAAATAAAGAGGAGGAGTACCAACCATCGCCGTTCCTATAACATACCCTGTTATTTCACTTGGTATGTTTTGAATAGTCAGCCCACTGCTGCTACCGCCGCCACCGCCGCCGCCGCCTTTATCATCGTCATCGTTACAAGCAACCATTGAGAATCCAATTACCGCTGTTAAAGCGATAATCCCAAGAAATTTAAAAAAGTTTTTCATAGAAAACTCCTTTGGACGTTTAGTCCGAAGTGATTCCTGCCCATAGTGACAGGTAATCACGAAGATTTATCTGCCTCTATTGGCAGAAATTATCCCAACGGGATAATGTGTATGGTATTTATATATCACTGCTTTTTCTGTTTTATACCTGTAATGGTTTAGAATTCGTATGAAAAGGAAAAAACTATAATGGATTCTAGTACTGACAATAAGTCCATCTTGAACTTTGCGTGAAATTCTTCAAATAAATCTCAATTTTTTTCATTTTCGGTCAAGCAAAATGGCAAGTCCACGCCATATATAGTGAACCTTCTTTTGAAGGTTCGGGAAAAAACTATCTTATGGAGACCTCTATGGAAAATGTTAACAGAAACCACAAGAACAGCGTATTCTCTTCGCTGTTCAGCACACCGGACGTTCTAAGGGAACTATACTCGGCTATCGAAGGTATCCCCATCTCGCCGGATATACCCATCGAAATTAACACACTTTCAGGCGTCCTTTTCATGAAGCAGATAAATGACATCTCTTTCTTAATCGACAACCGCCTTGTCGTGCTAATTGAGCATCAGTCTACCATTAGTGAAAATTTGCCATTGCGCCTGTTTGAATACTCAGGGCGGATTTACGAGAAAATGATCGATTTGGAAAAAAGTATCAGAGAAAAATGATAAAAATTCCAAGGCCGGAATTTATCGTCTTGTACAACGGCATGGAAAATTATCCCGATTATTCGGAATTGAAACTGTCAGACGCTTTCATGGACGTTGAAGGGTTAAAATTAAAGGGTATAGATAAAACACCTCTGGAATTAATAGCGCAGGTATATAACATAAATCAGGGGCATAATTCTGAAATATTGAAAAAATGCGAGACGCTGGACAACTACAGTATTTTTGTTGACAAGCTTCAAGAGTTCCGAAAAAACGGACATAAACTTGATGAATCAATAAAACCTGTGATAGAATACTGTATAGAGAACAACATACTGAAGAAATATTTGCAAGAACACGGTTCGGAGGTAATAAATATATTATATACCTCCGAACCATGTTTCCTTAAAAAGTCTTTTATTTCTGTTGAAGGCGTTCTTTAATTTCCTCTTTAGTAAAACCCTGCTCTAATAATTCAAGGAAATACTTACGTTCTTCTTCTCTGCCGTCTTCCCAAGCTTCCCTGCGGTTAACGGCTATATCCATTTCCCGGTCATATTCGCCATCGCCAAAAATCATGCTGTTTTTCCCTCTCTCATAAATATTCCCCCGTGAGCGCGGCGCAAAGCATGCTCAGTTCCTAGTGGCTGTGACGGCGGATTACGCACGCCTCGGCGTGGCTGGATCGGCGCTCAAGAGGGGAACCTCGACCTACGATCTCGGTTGAGTTTCCACATCAATGTCGCCGGGCGGGTTTCGCGCCACCGCTCACGTAGAAAAATTTTTCAGTAACGAAAAAAAAATTAGTGGTTAGACCTGCCTGACCGCTAAAAATATAAATTTATATACAAGAACAAGAAATATCTTTCAATGAACAAATTATTAAAAAGCAAAAATATAATCAATATTTTTAGTGGTCAGGTGAATGTGGTTCGCAGTAAATTCTTCCCTCGCTCTCACAAAACGAAAGGGAAGAAGGAAAAAAGTCGCCGTCTTATGACATGAACCTTTATCCTTTTTCCCTCTTCCCTTTTTTCTTTCTTCTCTCTTCTTTTTTCTTTTTCTGTTACTTCACCGCCCACACTACGAAACCGCTAATGAGCGCCGTTACCGGGATCGCTATTAGCGTAAAAGTCCGCCAGAACTTTGAGCTTTGTGCGTATATCGCCGATAAGGCTGACTGCTTCTTGTAGGTTTCTAACATTGCGTTCAGTTGTTCCCGTAAGTTCGCCAGCAAGTTTTCTTGCTCTGTTATTATGTTCTCGTAACTGGCGATTAATATCTCGCTCTCGCTCAAGTTCAGTTTCAAGTCTTCCAATAGTTTCTGTTGCTCTTGCGTGTTGATTAGCGTATCGTTTATCAAGTTCTCCAATGTTTGCAAATCGTTGTCTATTGAAGAAAAGTCCTGCGAGAAGACAGCCTGCGATGAAAGCGAGAAGAAGAAAAAACAGGTAACGGCGGCGATGAAACGTTTTAGATAAGGATTCAAGAATTTTTTTGGGTGTTTGGGGTTCATTCAAATTATAATCTCCTGCAGAATATCGGCTATGCTGATGGAAATACCCACAATGAGCAGGGCTGTTTCTATACTTTAAATATACGGTTATTGGAGCGAAAAGGCAAGGAATAAAAGCGGTGTTAGGTATCATGTGCACTACCTAAAAAAAAGAAAAGGTGGAAAAGTTAAGACTCATAAATTTCTCTTTCTCATCAAAACACCATGCGCTTACCATTGATTCTAGGTGCTTTTTACATTGGGCTTGTATCATAACTTGATATATCTTTCTCGCCCATGTCAAATAAGCTGTCATAACTCTCTGTTACCGGTTTATTTCCCATACAATAAAATTCCTTCCGTTAAAATAGTGTTTTCCACGCATCTTTCATTCATTTTTATCGCGTCTTCTACCGTTTTTTCCGTAGAAACTATTAGATCACAAGGAATTATTTTATTAGCTCTAAATTTATTTTTTATGTCCATATACGCTTTCCAATCATCATAATCATTACTTATTATTACGCATATATCTATATCGCTGTCCTCATTCGGTTCCCCATACGCATAGGAGCCAAAAAGATATATTTTTTTTAAGTATTTGCTTTCAATACTTGAAACTATAAGAGAAGTGATAAATGGTATTTTTCCGTCAAACCTTCCTTTTTGCTGAACAGTTTGAGTAGTATTAATTCTTTCTATGACTGCCATATTTATCCTTATATTATTACTGTATTACAAAATTGCAATGGTTACAAGGAGAATAACAAAGCAAAAGAAAAATGAAAAGAGCAAGAGAGTTGCGTTTCCTTACAATTTTTTAACAACACTTTTATTTTAGATTTTTCCGAAAAAATTCTCACAAAGGACACGAAGGGGGAGAAGATCACAAAGAGGAAAAGGAGGTTGTCGTCCGAAATCTATGCTTGACAACTTCATGATAAGACAACGTATAACAACCTTTAATTCTTCTTTGTGCCCTTCTCTTTCTTGGTGTTCTTTGTGAGAAAATCTTCTGGAAATAATTAAAAAAAAGGGAAGAGGGCGCGTTGTCCGCTCCCTCTTCCCTACTCCTTTTCTATTCAATACTTGTTACGGCGCTGTGTATCTCTCCCCTACAATCACCGCAGGCGGCGCTGTTACCGTTACCGATGCTTTCGCATCATTGATGTAAATCGCGTAGGCTGTCGAGTTTACGGGTGCCGTAACCGTACCGCCGGTAATCGAAATTGTACCAGTGGATTCGTTGTGAATCGCCCTGCCGCTGGTTCCCGTTGCCGAGACTGTGCCGCCGGAAACGGTCAGCGTACCGGTGCTGTAGTTGAGAATCGCCCTGCCGCTTGTCGCAGTTGTCGAAACAGTGCCACCGCTCATTGTTATCGCGCTGGCTGATTCATTGGACACCGCGTTGCCGTTAGTACCGGTCGAGGTGTTTTGTACCGTACCGCCGGTAATTTCAAGCCGCACGACATTATCGGTTCCGCCTGTAATGTAAATCGTGCCGCCCGAAGCGTCTGTGTTTGTGTTTGCCGATGTTATCAACGTCGCCGTTGCGGTCGGTTGCGACACGGTGATTTTGCCGGTGGTGTTAGCAGCGTTGTACACCGTCCAGCCCGTTGTCGTTGAAACCGTGCCGCCTGAAATTGATACCGTGCCGGTGGAGGAATAAGCGTTGTACACCGCAGAGCCCGTTGTCGCTGAAACCGTACCGCCTGAAATATTTATCGCGCCGGCGATATAATTGTACACTGCATTGCCCGTTGTCGCTGTCGCCTGAACCGTGCCGCCGGAAATATTTATCGTGCCGGTGGCATAATTGTGAACCGCATTGCTGCCCGATGTCCCTGTCGCCCGAACCGTACCGCCGGAAATATTTATGGTGCCAGCGGCATAATTGTACACCGCCTTGCCCGATGTCCCTGTCGCCTGAACCGTGCCACCTGAAATATTTACGCTACCTGTGGAAGCATTGTAAATCGCTCTGGCGTTTGTGCTAGCGGCGGTGTTTGCTATATCCGCACCGCTAGTTATGGAAACGCTGCCTTCAATAACTATAGTGCCTATGGTTGCGGTTGCGCTGTTTCCGGTTATTTTCCCGCTAATCTCAACCGTACCCCATGTTCCGTTAGTATTGTTAAAACTGACGGCGGTAGTGCCGGTGTCCAATACTGAGCTTCCGTCCCCGAACTGTATAATGCAGGCGGATTGGGCGGCATCGGTTCGTATTGCGTTAATAACGGTCTGGATCGGTTGGTCTGCCGTTCCAACGGTTTCTGCGGTTGTACTTGTTTTTTTTGTTGCATTAAACGCTGTACTACTTCCGGTAATGGTGTATAAAGGCGAGCCGGGCTTTGCCGCCAGCACCCATGAATCAGACGAATCAATTCCGCTTGATGTAGCCTTGTTCGCCGTTACTACAACGCTGTACGTCGTGCCGTTGGCCAGGCCGTTGATTGTACCGCCACTGCTTGCGTTGGTGATTTTCGTGCCAGTTTTAACATCAGCCACGGAAAGGATTCCGGCTTTCCAGTACACATCATAACTGTCAGGCGTGATAGTCGGAGTTGTCCATGTGTAGGCGATTGTTCCGTTACCCGGTACTAGGGTAAGGGCTGGCACGTCGGTAAAGAGCTTCGGAAACGTATTCCCTACAATCACCGCAGGAGGACTGGTGATGGTCAACTCGCCGGGCGTTGCGTTAGCGCCGTACACCGAGTAGACCGTCCCGCTTCCGATTGCCCGAACCGTGCCTGCGGAAATCGTAACCGCGCCTTTGGATGCGTTGTAGATCGCCCTGCCGTTGGCTCCGGTGTTTTCCACTATGCCGCCTGTTATTTCAAGACGTAAATTGGTATTGTCCGATGTAGGCGCATTCAAGAAAATAGTGCCTTGAGCGGCGGTTGTATTTGCCGAAGTAATTAAAGTTGCTCCTGCCGTTTGCGACACGGTAATTTTGCCTGTGTTATTGTTGTATACCGCATAGCCGGATGTCGCTGAAACCGTACCGCTGGAAATGGTTACCGAGCCTGTGGTATTGTTGTACACTGCGGAGCCGGATGTCGCCGAAACCGTGCCGCCGGAGATGGTGACCGTGCCTGCGTTATAATTGTACACCGCGTAGCCAGATGTCGCCGAAACCGAACCGCCGGAAATATTTATCACGCCGGTGTTGGCATTATTGGCCACCGCATGGCCCGCCCCTGTCGCCGAAACCGTGCCGCCTGAGATAGTGACCGTACCTCCGGCATAATTGGTCACAGCCCTGCTTGATGTCCCCCCTGTCGCCGAAACCGTACCGCCGGAAATATTTATCGCGCCGGCGGCATAATTGTACACCGCAGTACCCGATGTCGCCAAAACCGTGCCGCTGGAGATATTTACACTGCCTCCGGCAAGATAGTTATTAATCGCATAACCGTTGCTCGTCCCTGTTGCCTGAACAGTGCCGCCTGAAACGTTTATCGTACTGGTGGAATAACTAAAAATCACCATGGCGTTACTGTTATTAGCGGTATTTTCTACCGTGCCGCCGTTTATTTCAAGGATGCAAGAACTAGCTAGATAAATCGTGCCTGTGTTATTGGCCGCGTTTGCCGAGGTAACCTTTGCCGTTTCCGACACGGTGATTTTGCCGGCGCCACTGACATACACCGCGATACCCGTACCCGCTTTAACCTCGCCGCCTGAGATGTTTACAGCGCCGGTGGAAGTGTAGTAAATCGCATTGCCTGTATTTCCTTGAACCGTGCCGCCTGAAATGTTTACTGCTCCTGTAGAATTGTTAAAAACCGCTCTGCCATTGGAGCCAGTGGCGGTGTTTTCTACCGTGCCGCCTTCAATGACAAGCCGTGGGTCGATAGCGGTATTAGCACTTTGAATGCTAATCGTGCCACTGGTAGCGGCGGTTGTGGATACGTTTGCCGAGGTAACCTTCGCCGTTCCAGACACGGTGATTTTGCCGGTGGAAGCATTGTACACTGCGGAACCCGTATCCGCTTTAACCTCGCCGCCGGAGATGTTTACCGCGCCTGTGGAAGCGTTATAAATCGCCCTGGCAGTTGCATTATTGGAAATGTTTGCCACCGTACCGCCGGTAATGTGTAAGGTACCCGTGGAATTGTGGTATACTGCAACACCTGTAGTGGTGGTGTTTTCTATATCCGCAACGCTGTTTATTGAAACAGCGTCGGCAATGACTATAGTACCAGTGGTTGTACCTGTCGAGCTTCCTGTTATTTTCCCGCTCAGTTCTACAAAGTTCCCCCAGCCTGTACCGCTAAAACTTGGGGGAGTCGTGCCGATGTCTAGCGCGGTAGTGCCGTCTCCGAAATCTATGATACAGTCTTTGCCCGCAGCATCGGCTTTGATAGCGTCAATGACTGACTGTATCGCTCCTGTGGTTCCAAATGCCGCGCCGTTTTTGGTAGCAGTAAATGATGAGCCGCTTCCGGTGATGTTATAAACGAGGGCTACCGGGATTGCCGATGCCACTTCCGAATCCTTGTTTGCATAGCTCGCCTTGATCGCAGTTACTAAAACGCTGTATGCCGTGTTATTGGTCAAACCGGTGATTTCTCCGCCGCTTGTCGCGCCGGTAATTTTCGTGCCGCCGTCTTTGATAGCCGCCGCAGTCAAGTTTTCTCCCTCTTTCCAGTACACGTCGTAACTGTCAGCTTCGGGAGCAGAGGCTGTCCATGTGTAAATGATTTTTCCATTACCCGGCTCAAGTTCAAGAACAGGCGCGGTGGTAAAGGGTAAATTTAAAGTATAGGTAACCGACAATACAATCGAATTATCCCAACCGGCTTTAATGCCAATGATTTTCAATGTAGTTGTCGTGTTAATGCTGATCTCTCCCGTATATAACGTGCTTGAAGCTGAGGGATTTGTTCCGTCTATGGTGTAGTAGATTGCCGCGCCTTCAGTTACATCTGATAAGGTAACCTCTAGCACCCTGGTGTATGTTCCCTGTTGAACTGATGCATATGGTCTTGTAACTTGCAGAGTATATGTCACATTCAGTTCGTCGCTGTCGTTATAGCCTTCCTTAACGGCAAAGGCTCTTATTCTCATTGACTTGTCAACAGTAATCGGCCCGTCATATAAAGTGCTTTCATCTGTGGGTTCCGTATCGTCTGTAGTGTAGTAAATATTCGCGTCAGATGGCGTTGTGGTTAAGGTAACGGTTTGCACCTCGGTATATAGTCCAAATCCAGCCGGTGATGCCGTGGGCTTCGCAACGGTTGGAATAGTTGGGTCAATAACATTAACAGTGAATTCGGCGGTTTTGCCGTTGTAGGTTACGATAATTTTATGATGTCCAACCGCGTTTTTGTCATAGGCGCTGGTATCCGTAGTATAGCCGGTAACCGCCGCCGTCGACTCGTCGCTGTAGGTTGCCGTTACGACCATGCCGGCAAGATTAAGGTCTTCGCCCAAGTTGTACCTGACCTTCGTCGGCAGGGTTACCTCGATGCTTTCAAGATCAGGGGCTATGACTTGCGCTCTAACAGTTACTTTAAATTCATCCGTCTTTCCCTTGTAAATGACGGTAATGGTTTTTTCTCCCGCAGTTGCGGAATCAAGGGCGCTGATTGTCAGTTTGCCGTTGTCGATTATTTCTGTTGAGCCGTTACTGTAGGTCGCCCTTACTACCATGCCGTCAGTATTTAACGTTTCGCCAATGTCGTATGTGTTTTTTGTTGGCGGTGTCGTTACCTCGATGCCGGTGAGGGTTTTTTTTGTCGTTCCGTTATCGCACCCCGTAAAAGGCAGGATTACGAAACCGATTACCGCTATAAGAGCGATAATTACTAATACTTTTCTTGTGTTTTTCATCTAAAACTCCTTCACTAATGATTTATACAAAAAACCGTAATTTCCAACAAAATGCGGAAATCCGGTATTTTTCCAGAATGAGTATTGTTTTTTTATGAAATTTATAATATAATAAATAACAAATGGAGAAATTAACTCTTTTATCAGATTTCCAGCATATAATTCCCCACCGGGGGGGGGGGGGGGGGGAAACCTGCCCCCCGTTTAAGGGGTGTAAGTGGACAAAAACCAAACCCCCCGGCCCCGAACAGCGTACCCCAGAAGAAAAAAAAGGGGGGGGATTTACCCCCCCGGGCCCCTCCTCCCCCCCAAAAGGTTGCGGCCCTTTTATACAACAGGCTCCTTCGTAGACTTTTTATACAAAACTTTGTTTTCACAATAAATCTTACAAATATGTTTTTTTCTAAAATGTTTATTTTTTTTTTATAAATTTTAATAATATAAAAAAAAAAATGGGAAATTAACTTTTTATCAGATTTCCAGCATATAATCCCCCCGGGGGGGGGGGGGGGGGGGGCAGATCATGCACGCCGTTTAAGGCGTGTAGATGGACAAAATCCAAACGCCCCGGCGCCGAACAGCGTACCCCAGATGAACAAAATGAGGCGGGATTTATCCCTCCGGGCGCTACTGCCTCACCAAAAGGTTCGGCGCATTTATACAACATGGGGATTTTTTTTAGCGCCACGCTGTGCCACATTATCCATCTGCACGGCTTCGTCGTGCCTTTTTCAGCGCCGTCCGCGCCGCGGTCAGAGCGAGGTACGCAACACTCTTCAAAAAATTCCCTATATTCGCGACCAAATTCCTTCACTTTCAACCCTGATATTGTTCTTTTGCTCATATTCTTCTATATACCACAACTATCTCCATTTGATACCTGTAATGGTTTAGAATTCGTATGGAAAGGAGAAAACTAGAATGGATTCTAGGTGCTTTTTAGC
This sequence comes from Treponema sp. R8-4-B8, assembly GCF_054786175.1. Taxonomy (NCBI): domain Bacteria; kingdom Pseudomonadati; phylum Spirochaetota; class Spirochaetia; order Treponematales; family Treponemataceae; genus Treponema; species Treponema sp. R8-4-B8. The sequence goes on along the minus strand of NZ_BDHE01000003.1, from coordinate 45,157 downwards.
CGTTTTATCGGCAAGATGTAAGCCTCCCAGAGCCTCTTGCTTTTTTCTTTTTTCTCTCTTCTTTCTTCTTTCGTTCCTCCCTGCCCAGGAAAACAGGTTTTTTATCGACTTGCAGAAATTTCCACTGTACGTTAAGGCTGATTTTAACTATTCCGATGTTGTTTCTCCCGATCTACAGGACGGCTCATGGCAGGTTAGGGATAAATGGACAAACGCCGTCATACGCAGACTGGGTTTTCCCGGACTGCCTAAACGCCCTTTTCTGTCGCCTTGGGGGAGGCCGCCGCAGGAATGGACTTTTGTAATTCCATTTACATTGGACTCGTCATTATCGGACGATGACGCGCCGGTAATTCCATGCTTGTATCTTGCGTCTATCGGCATTAACTGGAAAATATATCTAAACGGAATTCTGATCAAGAAGGAAATGCATTTGTCAGATGGGCGTATCACGGAAGAACACTACGAGCGGGACGTAATCGTTCCCATAAACAGCAGCTTGTTGCAAAAAGGCAAAAATGTTCTTGTGTTCTGCATTGTTGGAGATCCAACCGATTATACAACCGGCTTTACATATCAATTTCCTTATTATATCGCCGACTACAATTATGTAATGCGTAAACATAACGAGACTGACCAAATAATTATTATATCAATACTTGCCATACTGGGGATATACCACTTTCTGTTTTTCGCAATTTTCCGCGAGAACCGCTACAACATAACATGCGGAATTTTTACATTTGGCATGGGTTTGTATTATCTGTGGCGGACTAACTGGGTACATCAATTTATCCACAATACCGCCGTTTTGATGAAGCTGGAATACTTTACGCTTTATTTCATGATACTGGCTCTTATGGCTTATACGGACAAGCTTTGCAATGGGCGTTATTTTATCGTTACAAAAATATACGGCGTTTTTTGTTCGGTTTTGGCGGTGTCCCAGTTGTTTTTTTCACGGACTTACGGAAGCGAAGCGGCGGGCGTTTGGCAAGTCGCAAGTATTTTGGCAATGATGTGGATTTTTATTTATAACATAATTTTCCCATTTAACCGCGAATTGAAAAAAGGCAAAAAGTTCGCCGATACATTGGTTAATACATATCCGGGGAATCTGTTGCTTTCTTTTACCATTTTCGTCTTAACCGTAATCTTTGATCTTGCTGATTCTCTTGCCATGCACTACTCGCTGGATTTAACCAGATACGGCATGGTAATCCTTGCATTGTCAATCATATTTATGTTATTCCGAATGTCCTTCTTGAAGAATAGGGAACTTAAAGATAAAAGCGCGTTACTGGAAAAGACGGCTAATCCCATATCCGCGCGTGAAAAGATATTCAATTCATGCGGTTTAACGGAACGTGAAAAGGAAATTGCCCGTCTAATGGTAGAAGGGCTTGACAATAAGGAGATTGGAGAGCGCCTTTTTATTTCCAACAGCACCATCGCTTTTCATGTAACAAATATTTTCCGCAAATTCGGCATTATAGACGGCAAGAACAAAGGCCGCGCGATGTTTTTGGTTAAATTACTCAATTAATGAGGGGCTGTTCACTCAGAAAGTAAATTCGATAACACTTGTCTATGCTGACGCGGCAATCCGTTCCTGTACCATTTCACCGATGATTTGGGAAGGAGTTTTATGATCGGCTATGGCTTTTGTATTCAGATAATTGGCGGTAATATTATCAATCGTTATAGTATGGGCGGTCTTTTTGCATTGGGTGAAATAACCTGTTCCATTAGGTCCTGGTTTAGGCGGATTTTTTGTCCATTTCTCGTCCAACCTTTTTGCTTCTTCGTCTGTCATGTGCGCCATTTTTACTCCTTCTGTTTTAATAGATAGTGATAGATATTCCTGCATGGCATTGCATGGAATACATTGCATCAAGCTTATCTCATTTTTCGGCAAAATAAAAGTGCTTTCTTGTTCTATCACTCCACCTTAAAGCGCGAAACTTCCCTTATCAAGGCGTCAATGGCGTCACGGTTCTTGAGGGTCATTCCATTGACATTGTTTACCGCTATGTTTATTTGCTCCGCGCCAATTGCCATCTCGTTCATGCCGCCGGTTATTTCCACTGTCATCTTCCCCAAATTCTGGCTCTCATTCATTACTTCCTGGCTGCCGTTAAGCATTTCTTCACTGCTGCTCTTTACCTGCCGCGTAAGATCATTCAAACTGCCGACGCTTTGCAGTACCTGTTTGCTCCCCTGTCCTTGCTCTTCCATAGCGTTGCGGACATTTTCTTCCTGTATCGAAACCGTCTTTACGCCTGAGTCAATCGCTTCGAACTTTTTAAGCACGTTATCTGTGGAGCTTGTAATATTTTTGATTGATTCCGCTATTTTTTTCAGTACCGTGCCGATTGTCTTGGACTGATCGCTGGAACTTTCCGCCAGTTTGCGGATTTCATCGGCGACTACGGCAAAGCCTTTGCCGGCCTCTCCGGCGTGGGCGGCCTCAATTGCCGCGTTCATCGAAAGCAGATTGGTCTGGCTGGCGATGTTCTCCATTACAGAGTTAATTTCCAGCAAGCCTTCCGACTCGCGGGATATTTCCTGAATGTCCGTTGCTACTTCCTGCAATCCGCCGCGGCCTACTTCGGAGGCTTCTTTTAATGAATTTACATTGGTGGCGTTATTCACCAGCGTGCTAGTAACAGAGCCGATATTGGCTACCATTTCCTCAATCGCGGATGACGCCTGCGAAACATTCTGACTTTGTTTTTCCACATGGCCGTTGAGTTTGTTAATATTCACTATTACCTGTTCCATTGTGGCGTTTGTCTCGGTTACGCTGGCGGACTGATTTATAACACGGCTCTTGATGCTCTGAATGTTGGAAGTGATTTCGTTTATCGCTGCGGCAGTCTCGGTCATATTGCTGGCAAGATCATTGCCTATATCTTTTAATACAGCGGCTTGCTTTTTAATAATAAGCACAAGGTCTTTAATTTTTTGAATTGTTTTATTAAAGTAATTGGCAAGATCGCCTACCTCGTCCTTGGAACTGACGGCGACGCTTCGGGTCAGGTCGCCTTCGCCCTCGGAAATGTCTTTGAGGGTATTCGCTACCTTTACGATTGGGGCGGTAGTGTTATTCAAAACAAAGTATATAAGTACCACCGCCGCAACAAGGGATATTGACACCAATATAATAGAAAACCGTTCTATCGCTCTAACTTCTTTCATGATATAAGATTCGACTGAACCGACCATTACCGACCAATTTGTTTTAGAACTCCCTATGGGAACATTAGCTATAGCTATTTGTATATTTTCTTTCAGCGTTGGAGCGTAACTGAAACATTCGAATTCAATTCCGTTTTTAACGGCATCTAACGCTTTGTTTATATAGTTGCCGAATTGCACTTCCGCATCGAGCATATTCTTTCCTATGCGTTCCGGCCTGTAACTCGCCATAACAAACCCAGTATTGGTGTAAATTGATATAGCGGAAACTTCATCAAAATCTTTCATTGTCTGCTCTATTCTGGGTTGTATCATGTCAATATCCAACTGACAGCCTACGGCTCCTACTATTTCATTGAGCCTCTTGTTAAGAATGGGGACTACGAGTCTGACGCAATATATGTCTTTTCCCGACAGATTAAAAATGGTTGGGTCGCTCATTCCAACTGTTGTCCTGTCAGGTCCGTTAATATGATCCATTACCTCTTTAACGACGGCGCTGGTTTGAGGCTGTATCTTTCCGGTTTCCTTTCCCAAAGCATAAGCAAACTGCCCCGTAGGGGTTGAGCCTACCCTGTTAATATAACGCGCGTCCATGCCGTCAATGGCGTCAGGTTTCCAGACGGTAAACATTCGGATAAAATCGGGCATGTCTTCAAAAACAGACTGCATCAGATTTTCATACTCATCGCGCCGCGTTGCCGGTTCAAGGTGTTCATAAAAATTCATTTCATTAGATAGCGTTTGCAGTACCTGTATATAGCCGCCTATCCTGCCGTCCCAGTACTGGGCGCGTTGACGCGCTAGATACATGGTTTTCTGTTTGGACAGATTCAATGCTATATCGGACGCCTGCCGTAATTGAATAATGGCAATGCCGCCGGCAATGACCGCCATGATTGCGATCATCATAATGCTCAGTTTAATTTTAATCTTCATTTTTCCCCCCTTAGATTTAAAACCCCTATTTTTCTCTAACAAAGCTGTGTTATTTTAGTTATTTAAAATAATACTATATTATTGTGAGAAAATCAATACTAAAATGGGTATTTATTGGACAGCCATGTAATTTACGCGGCAAACGCCATGCGCGTGTTACCGCGCATGGTGCCCCGCCGCTATCGCAAACTTATGGTGATGTTGGCTCTGTCGAACCCGTGGCGATTCCTATCTTATATGTGCCGGTTGCAGTGCTTGTATTAGGCGTTACTTTGAGATAGTAAACAGTGCTGGCGGTTAAGCTCGCTCGGTTGACAGAAGAAGAAATAGCAGTGTAGTTATAAAGAGTCGATGATGCCCCTTGAAGTCTACCTTCGCTAGTGTACAGTTGTACAGTCACAGTACCAGTCAGTGCGCCATCGTCCGTAACTCCTTTGAAGTGGATATATGCTGATGTATTCCCCGGACTTGTTGCATTTGTTGTAAATTTAAACCATTGATCGCCGCCTGCGGTTGTAATATTGCCGTTACCATATGTGCCTATGGTCAGATCGGTTATGCTTGCTGCTTCCGGCACAGTTACTTTTGGTGTTTGTGTATTTGACGTGTTGAACCCTATTATAAATGAGCCAGTGCTATAAGAAGGAGGCGTTACTTTTATATAGTAGGTACTGCCGCTGGTTACCGATCGGTTTGTAATAGTAGTGGAACTGGAAAAATATTCGTTGCCAACGAAAATTCTACCGTCGCTAGTATACACTTGTGCATACAGGTTGGACAATGTGACACACCGAATGTGTATATATTGTGCTCCCGTTACATTTGCGGTAAATTTATACCATTGTACGTCGCTTGATGTAGCAATACTTCCGCTAGTAAATTGGTCTGCCGTCAGTTCGGTTGCGCCTGTGGTTGGTATAGGAGAAGGTGTTATTATGGGCGTTGATTGTGTCGAGTTAAACGCTATCTTATATGTGCCGCTGTAGGTATTTGAATAAGGCGTTACCCTGATATAGTACGTAGTGGTGGCAGTTAATCCGGTTTGGTTGGTACTGGGAGTGGAGTTATCAAGATTTACTGGGTCTCTCACATTTTTACCGTCTGCTGTAAACAGCCTGACATATACGTCGGTCAGCGCGCCCGAGCCGGTTCCCGGCAGGAAGTGGATATAATGGGAAGTTGCCGTCGCGGTAAATTTGAACCATTGTTCGCCGACTGTGGTAGTAATATTGCCGTCAGTCCATGTGTCGGCGGTCAGCGCGGGTATGCTATCTATTGATGGTATAGTTATTGCGGGCTGTGTAGATGAATCACCGAACGCTATCTTATATGCGCCGTTGGTAAAGGAACTTGAATAAGGCAATACCATGATATAGTACTGAGTGTTGTTGGTTACAGTTTGGGTTGTATAGACATTACCACTGCTAAGATATGACCTGCTTCCTACTGGTGCACCAGCAGCAGTATACAATTGCACATCAATTCTGGCCAGTGTACCCGGTTGGAAGTGTATATATTGGGAAGTTGCCGTCGAGGTAAAGCTGAACCATTGTTCAGTTACTTTTGGTTCTGTTGAGGAAAGAGCTCCGTCATACCATGTTGTGTTGGCAGTGGGCAGTGGGGTTATGCCTGTGGTTGGTATATTTATTGAAGGTCTTGTTGTTGTTGTATTGAACCCTATCCTATACGTGCCGTTATAGGAGGTTCCTGCAGGCACTACTCTAATATAGTAAGTAGTGCTGGCGGTTACCGTTATAGAGGAACTGGTAGAATAGGTAAAAGATAGTCTATCCCCTTGGGTTCTACCTTCGGTAGTGTATACTTGTACATAAGCGCCGTACATGGTGCCATACAGGAAGTGTATATACGCGGAAGTGCCAGTCGCACCCGTGGTAAACTTGAACCACTGTTCGCCGCCTGTAGGCATACTTTTGCTGTCTGACCATAAGCCGGTGGTCAATTCGGTTACTCCAGTGGTCGGTATATCTACTATTGTTGGCGATGATGCTGTCGTGCTAAACGCTATCTTATATGCGCCGCTGAGGATGCTGGCCGATACTTTTATATAGTACACACTGCCGTTGGTTACAGATCGGTTTATATTAGTAGAACTGGCGGAAAGAGATGCGCTGGTTCCTACAGTTGTTGTAGTGTCGGCGCTGTACAGTTGAACAGTCGCGCTGGTCAGTGTGCCGGGTTGGAAGTGTATATACTGGGTTGCCGCCGTCGCTGTAAATTTGAACCATTGTTCCTTTACTGTTGAGCTAAGGCTTCCGTCAAACCATTTGTCGGCGGCAGTTAATTCAATGGGGGTTTGTATGGTGTATGTCGCCGTGAATACGCTGCTGTCGTTCCAGCCGGCCTTAACGGCTATGGCTTTGATGGTTGTTGTCGTAGTAATACTGATTGGTGTCGAAGCTGAAAACAATGTGCCAGAAGTAGCAGAGGGAGCTGTTCCGTCTGTGGTGTAGTAGATTGCCGCGCCTTCGGTTGTTGAGGACAAGGTAACGCTCTGCGTATTGATGTAGACTCCCTCCGCAGGGTTTGCCGTAGGCGTTGCGACCGTTTCCTTGTCAGTAATGGTAACGTTAAAGGTTCTCGAAAAACCCCCGTAAGCGACGGTAACGGATATACTTCCCACTGCGCTGGAATCAAAGCCGGTTATTGTCAACTTATCGATAGGAACAACCTCCCTTTTCCCGTCGCTGTAGCGTGCCGTTACTATCAAGCCGTCAGTATCCAAATCTTCGCCGACAGAGTACGTAGTTTTTGTTGGTCCCTCTAGGTCAATGCCATCGAGGGTTGGCTTGGGTTCCTCGCACCCTGTCATTGACAGGATCATGAAGCCTATTACGGCTACAAGCGCTAAAAAGCTACGCCTTTTAGCTTGGAGTTTTACCATTGTAAAACTCCCCGCATTTGTTCTTTTGTTTTTCATCTAAAACTCCTCTTTGTGATTTATTAAAAAAGCCGATCTTCCCCCATATCTCACTCCGTTCGACGCGCGTAAGGAATTGAGTTGTACAACGCCGCCAACGGCGGTTTGTACATAAGTGGAAATTCGGCATTTTTTCAAAAAATGAGAATATTGTAATAAAAGTGATGTTACTTTGCTTGTATAAGCGCTTATTGTATGGGGGGGGGGGGGGGTGAAATGTATATTACATGGGTTATTTACTAAAAATACCGCCGATATTTTTTGTGTTGGAGATTGATTTTTATCAAAATCGGCGGCTTTTTGACTCATTATAACTATTATAACGCAATATGATGGATTTTTCAGTCTCATTGTAAGAAAAATATCATATCAGAGTGAAAATTACATGTGGAATAGTTTAATCTGTCTGTTGTTTTTTATCTCTGTTTCTCCTACCTTGATTATCTCCCCGAGGAGAAGGAATACGCCTATTATTGTCCGGGCGAAAATCCCGCTTTCCGAAACCGTGCTTCGGTCCTTGACCGTGATTCCACGCGATAAAATCGTAGGATTTACCGTCAATTGTCACTTTGGTTGGGCGAATCATGCTTCTAAATTCGTATCCTTCAACAGAAACTTTTTCTCCCTCGCGCAGTCCGCTAATAAAACCAATATAACGGTTCAACATCGGAACAACGTAAACTTTATCCGCGCTTTCTACCGCGACAAATCCCTTTTCCAGTTTTAAAACGCCTTCTACTGTTACAGAACGAACCTCGCTACGGCTGCCCCTTTGTTGGCGAGTGGCATCGTTTAATTGCTCGGGTTTCTCTCCAGAACCGGAATTACGCTGATCCCTGATAGGTTGGGCGGAAATTGTACCCGCCACCAAAACAGCGATAACTAGGAAAATAATCAATTTTTTCATTTTTACTCCTCCATTATTTATTATATCTCTTATATAACCAAAAAACATTAATTATGTTACACTTTTATAGTGAAAAAATACTGTTTTTATCATTATGATTTCTGTAATCTTTATATTGCCGAAGAAGACGGAGCCGTCTGTTTTGTCTCATTTGGAGCGGGGAAAATACCTGATAATTTTGAGAAAAGCGAGACTCCGCTGATAAAAAAAGCGGCAAAGCAGTTTGACGAATACTTTAAAAAAGACAGGCTAAATTTTGACTTGCCGCTTGTTTTACATGGAACGGATTTTCAGGTAAAAATTTGGAAGGCGCTGCAAAAAATTCCCTATGGGCAAACGCGCAGTTACGGCGAATTAGCCGCTATGATTGGAAATCCAAAAGCGTGCCGCGCAGTAGGAATGGCAAATAACCGTAACCCAATTGCAATAATTGTTCCCTGTCACCGCGTAATCGGCCATGACGGAAGTTTAACAGGTTTCGGGGGCGGGTTAGATATTAAACAAAAATTACTTGATTTGGAAAAACGCTAATTTACCCTAAAACCGCCTCCGCAAAGTAACCGTCTTTTTAGACAGACTAACTCTGTTGAGAGGCAAGCGAAAGAAGCGAAATAAATAACGTTACGGCAAGAGCCGCGATAAACGCAATTAACGCGGCGGTAAAGCCAAAACTTATTACAAGCCAAATGCCCAATGTGTTGATTGCCGAGCGGTACATAAAAACAAAACCATGAAAAACAACCGGCAGGAGAGGAAGTAAAAGAATAAATAAAAAACGAGGTTTTCCTTTTGTGCGATACCGCCATGCGATTCCAATTATAAAAATCGCCATAGGCAGAAAATACAAAACACAGCCAAGCCGGTTTAAAATTTCCGCTTGAAAAATTTGACTTATATATCCGTCATCACCAAGTTTTTCCGCCGCCTCAAAGAGGTCACTAATCCGCAGATTTGTAAGCCCTCTTCTTACATCAGTAATTACCATTAAATCTTCATAACTGATATTTAAAAATATCCCGCCTACAACAGGGCTGCCAATAAGCCATTCGCCTTTAAAATCGTTATTCTTGTCTAAACGATCTAGAGCGTGGGTTAAAACATACACCTTAGGCTTTCCGTCATTTGTAAAAGGCGTAAGTTTCGCGTATTGGGAGGCGACGCTTGTCTTTGGAGTCATATTCGCGTCAAATTCCATGTATTCAAATCCGGTACCGTAAGCGACATCATCCGTTGTCGTAAGACCGTTAAAACGCATCACTACCCTGCCGTCCGCGCCGGGAATGGAAAATACAGCGCCGTTTAAATTTTCGCCCAGGGATAATTCCATCTCTTCAGTAAAAAAGGCGATTTCTTTGGCGTTTTTCTCGCTTACGGCAATAAAATTTTTCGCGTCGGGATCATCGGGAGTATATGTCAACAGTTCCTGAAAAATGTAAAACGCGCGTATCCATTCGCCCGACGCCATCGCCTCATAACCTGAAAGTTTTAAATTGTACAAATCAAAAAGATGTTCTTCCTTAGCGTTAGGCGCAAGAGAGGCAATCATGTTCCATGCTTCGCTTGCAAGCCGCGCGGCGTTGGCGGCTTCTACGCTTCCTCTTACGGCAAGCCGCGTTCCAAGATTAGCAAGCCAATGGGCGTCATAATAGCGTCTTTCATTAAAAGCTTCCCTGCTCATGGCAATAGCCTGCGCGGCGTCAACAGGTTTTTGATCTTCATTTAACGGGACAATATCTGAAATGTGGTAATCCGCCGCCAACGCTTCACGGGCGCGGTTTTTTTCATCATCTTTTTCAAAAGCGTCTTCGCGTAAATTTATTTTAATTTCCTTTCTAAGAGGTTCTAATTCGGGGCTGTTATACCAGACATGATCGCAGATACTCAAAAGTTGGTAAGCTTTTTCCCAATCCTTTAAGTCTCTGCACTCCTGCGCGTTCTTTTTCGCAAGCCGGTACATATCTCCGCTGTATATCATATTTTCTTCATAATTCTTAACCATTGGGAACACAAGAAAAAATATAATGCCATAAATAACAGCCGCGACAATCGCGGTAACTACGGAAGAAACAAGGCGTTTAAAAAACATTTCAGAAAAACTCTGATAATGATCATCAAGCGAAACAAGTCCAAAAGGAATCACAAGCGCGGAAAAAGCTACAGCGGGAAAAAAATTAATTATTTCTAACACCCCATGTATCAGCCGCCAACTGCGGGAATAAAGTAATATAGGAGCCGGCGAGCCGGGAAAAATAAATCTTAAAATCATGATAAGAAGAAAGGCAGACAAGGAATAAATAATAAAAATTGCCTGCGGGGAACGCATTTTATCAGTGTTAATCGCCATCATCCACCCGCCTCTTTGCGGCAAAAGCCAAAAGCGAATACAGGTTTACAAGCGTTCCAAAACCAAGAAAAACAAACGGAAGCGCGTATACCACGGGTATTCTATTATCAAGGAAAGACGCCGTAATCATCTGCATCTCCTGACTGTTAAAAAAAGTGTTAAGCGCAAGAATGCCCCTAAACGCGAGTATGGACAAGAAAAGATTGGCAAGCGGCCATGCGCTGAATTTAAGCACATAACCAAGCGAACATAAAAGGTAAATAAGAGACCCGACGTAAATTAAATATGGAAGAAAACCTTGTGAAAATTTTCGCTGGAACATTTCCGCGTTAAGCCTGATGTCTATTTCAATATCTTTTAAAAACCACGGCGCATCGTCGCCAAACGGGACTGGAGGAAGATCAAAATCCGCGCTTGCCGAGCGCTGAAAAGCCAGCGGCTGATTCGGTATCGCTACAACCCTCGGACCAAGAGGGTCAGACGCGCCATTTAACAGAATAACCGCAGTCTCATTTTTATTTAACGTATTCGACAGTATCAATCCTTTTCCGCCAAGAGCTATGCCGGAACTTTTTGCTGGCGGTACGGATCTCCATTGGTCTAAGGCAGTAGAAATTCCAAAACTAAACAGGAACGACAGTAACATTACGCATATAAGAGACATCAACGCAAAAAAACTTTTTCTAATTGAATAATTTAAAGCTATTACAATTGATAAAAACAAAGCCACTGTTAACGCCCAATGCGCGGCTGTTATAAGCAATGTAAGGGAAGTTTCCGGTTTAGGCGGCAGATTTTTAGCCCAATCAACACGAAGGGACAGAAACCTTATGCCTGTTACTACCGTAAAAATAATGATGAAGACAAGGCTGAAAAATATCGTTAATTTTGCTAATTTCCTCACAATATTAGATTATCACGGTAAAAACACACTTGCAAGGGTATTTATGGCTTTTTAAGCCTTAAATTTCAATTTAACACTTGGAATTCCCCGCCAATCTTTAATTGCGGGAGAATAATTGTTGAGAAAATACAGATTAAAGTGCATAATAAAGTATGAACACTCAAATAGCGGTTTTAGGCGCGGGCGCATGGGGAACGGCAATAGCAAAGGTCATTGCTGAAAAAGAGAAAGACGTACTTATCTGGAGTTATGAGACTGAGGTAAGAGACGATATAAACAATAAAAAACAAAATTCCAGATATTTGCCTGATGTTGAATTACCAAAAAAAATAAGAGCGACCTCGGATATCGAAGAAGCCGCAGAAGGTAAACAATTCCTTATTTACGCGGTACCATCTTTGTTCCTGCTTGACACGTTGAAAAAAACCCTTTCAATAAATTCCATAAGAGAGGGAAAAACTATAATCGCAGCGATAACAAAAGGCTTTTTACCCGCCGAAAACGGCCCCCGTCTGATTCTGGAAACTATGGAAGATTATCTGCCAGGCTTTTTCCGCCAATCCCTTGTATACATTTCCGGTCCAAGCCACGCTGAGGAAGTATCGCGGGGAAAAGTAACGGGGCTTATCGCGGCAAGTGAAAATCCAAAGAACTCAATCCGTTTTAGGGACTTGCTAAAAGGCCCGCGCTTACTGGTTTATTCATCGCTTGACGTAAGGGGAGTACAGGCGGCGGCGGCGGCAAAGAACGTTATAGCAATCGCGTTTGGTTTGTTAGACGCAATGAAAACCATCGGTAAAATGGATATGTTCGGAGACGGCACCGAATCTCTTTTGCTTGCGGCGGGATTAAACGAGATACAGACTCTTGGCAAAGCGTTAGGCGCGACTCATACCGAGACATTTACTTCCATTTCCGGAATTGGCGATTTAGACGTTACGTGCCGTTCTATTTACGGAAGGAACAGGCGCTTTGGCAGGGAAATAATCGAAAAAAATATACTAAAACCGTTTAAAAACATCGATGATCTCCTATCCCGAATCAGTGAAATAGGCTATTTGCCGGAAGGCGTAGCCGCCGCTAAATATGTCCATATTCTAGCCGAGAAACACAAGCTTAAAATGCCCGTCTCCATCGGATTATGCAGACTATTAAACAGGGAAATTGATCCGCAGGAATACTGTGAAACTCTTTTGGCGGATTGGGTTAAATAATGAATTTTTCTTACGCTCTAAATACTTTTACAGGTCCGGCATTAATCATCATAATTGTATTTGCCGAATGTATGGTAAAATTTTCAAGTAACCGCAAAATAAGAAAAAATTTCTGTATTGTGTTAATCGCTGTATTTTTATTGTTAATCGCGGATTTCGCGTATTCACTCAATAAAAGCGCCGGAAATTTTACTGAATACAGAATAATCTGGCCTGTTATCGCCGCTCTGCTCCTTTTTACTTATTTATTTGTCATACTCAAAGAAAATAAAACCGATTATTTAACCGGACTTGACAACCGCTACAGCTTTTTTGAATTTGTGCATAAATTTACACGTAACAAGAACGGCAAATCGCTTATAATCGCCATGATTGACATAATTAATTTTAAGTCTATAAATGAATCCTACGGTAATCTTGAAGGTGATAACGCCCTGCGTAATATGGCGCAGATCATAAAATTTTGCGGCAGAAAATCAGATTTCGCGGCGCGTTACGGCGGAGATGAATTTGTACTTGCCGTAAGAACAGAAATAGGCATTGACGATTTATTGGACAAGATTAATGAAAATTTAGATATGTACAATAAAAATAATGGAAAACCATATCAGATAAAAATAATTTATGGGTTTGACGCGTACTTCTCAGACGACACCAGACGGATAGATGATTTTTTAAATCACATTAACGGCCTAATGCACTTAAATACCGAAGAAAAACGCCGCGCGGGAGATTTTAAAATATGATTACTTTAGAATATTTCAGCGCGATAATCGGTTCCTGCATAATAATAATCCTTATTGCGGCTGACTATTTGCAAAAATACAATACGGATGTTTTTCAACGCAAATTATTACTTATAATGCTAAGCGCGGTTTTTATTTCCGCTATATGTGATTTTATCGGTTCTTTATTGGGGGGAAAAGCGGAAATTCATGTAAATAACGAATTATACTATGTTTGGTCAATTTATTTTATTGCGCGTAATTGCTGTTATTATTACGGCGCTGTTTTTATAGACTATTTCGCGCATGAAAATATTATCAGGACAAAAAAATTTATAAAAATAGTAACTGTTTTTCTGGCGTTATATACGCTCAGCATAATACCTAATTTCCAATTTGGATATTATTTTTATCTTTCAAAAGATAATACTTATATCAGGGGAATAGTATTTTTTCTTCAAATAATAATAAGTTATTTCCCAATAGTAATAATTTTAGTCGATATAAGCCTTGCCTACAAATATATTAAACACAACCAAATTTTAATGATTATTATTTTTGTTGTCATTACGTCCGTTGGAGCGGTCGTGGATATTTTACTTGGTACGACAAAACTGATTTGGCCGTGCGTTACAGCGTCAATATTATACATATATTTCTTTATGCTTAGATACGATTTAAAAGTTGACAGTCTTACCGGCATGGGCAACCGCAATGATTTTTATAAATTCATTAACAAATTTTATCTTGACAGCCGGAGCTATAAACAAAAAAATAAAAATGAATACGCGTTTATTAAAATAAATATAAATAAATTAGGAGAAATAAACGATATCCACGGCCATCTGGAAGGCGATAACGCGGTGCGCGACATCGCTACAATAATTAAAACTTATTTCAGGCATACTGACTTTGCGGTGCGTTATGGCGGAGATGAGTTTATTCTGATTACTACGGCAAAAAATGACGTTCATCGCATTATTGAGCGCATAAATAACGCCGTTGACAACCAAAACAATAAAAATATACGGCCTTACAAACTCTGTATAAGTTACAGTTACGACATATATAAGGTTAATTCCGGCATGCAAATTCAGGATTTTCTCGCGCAACTTGACGGTAAAAATAAAATAAATCAATAAAAATAAAGACGGGGTAAAAAATGTTTGAAAAATTATCCGGAAAAATTACCGACGCTCTTCGTTTTGTTACGGGCAAAGCGTCAATCAGCGAAAAAAATATTGAAGACGCGGTAGAAGCGATTAAAATGGCGCTTCTGGAAGCGGATGTAAACCTGCGCGTCGTGCGCCGTTTTGTAAACTCGACAATTGAAGAGGCAAAGGGAGAAAAAGTTTTACGCTCCGTAGATCCCGGCCAGCAATTTGTTAAAATTGTCCATGACAAATTGGTTTCCTTTCTTGGAGACGAAGACCCCGCAAGCCGCGCTTTAAAATTAAAAGGCCCCGATGTAATATCGACAATTTTAATGCTTGGTTTGCAAGGATCGGGAAAAACCACAAGCGCGGCTAAACTTGCCCTGCGTCTTAAAAAAGATGGGCGCAAACCCCTACTTGTAGCATGCGACTTAATCCGCCCCGCCGCGATTGAACAGCTTGCCGTACTCGGCGGACAAGTTGGAATCCCAGTTTATAAAGAAGACGGCGCAAAGGACAGCGTAAAAGTTTATCAAAACGCCTTGTCGTGGGCTAACAAAAACATGATCGATACCGTCATCATCGACACGACAGGCCGCCTGCAAATTGACGAACCGATGATGCAGGAGCTTTCCCGCCTAAAAAACGCCTCGGCTCCCGATGAAATGCTCCTTGTTGCCGACTCAATGACGGGACAAGCCGCCGCGGACATCGCAAAAACATTTGACGAAAAGGTAGGGCTTACCGGAGTAATCCTAAGCAAGTTCGACTCGGACACGCGCGGCGGCGCAGCGCTCTCGCTGAAAACGGTAACAGGAAAACCTTTAAAGTTCACGGGCACCGGAGAAAAACCCGAAGATTTTGAGCCGTTCCACCCAGAAAGAATAGCAGGCCGTATCCTCGGCATGGGCGACGTAGTCAGTCTTGTAGAAAAAGCCCAGGAAGTGATTGATCAGAAGGAAGCTTTAGAACTCCAGAAAAAAATGGAGAAAGAAAACTTCACTCTTGATGACTGGCTGAACCAAATCCGCTCCCTTAAAAAAATGGGCTCTCTGCAAAAAATGTTAGAGATGATTCCCGGTATGCAGGGACAGATAAGCGAAGATGACATTGATAAAGCTGAATTAAAAAGTCAGGAAGCGATACTAAGCTCCATGACTATTAAAGAGCGCAATAATCACTTGATTATCGGTCCGCCGCGAAGAAGCAGAATCGCCCGCGGTTCGGGAACATCTGTCGCAGAAGTGGCTAGATTGTTAAAAAAGTTTGAAAAAATGCGCGGCATGATGAAAAAAATGGCAAAAGGCGCAAGAGGCGGCTCAATGCCAAATATGCCGGGTATGTTCCAGTAGTGTATAATAATTAATTTTTTTAAGAAGACCTCTCGCAAAGGCGCAAAGACGCAAAGTTGTTGTTCGCAGGATCATCGTTTTTCCTTCAAGATTTGTAGTCAAAATTATATATCTTGATCAACAATGGACTGTCGGACATGAACTTTGCGCCTCTGCGCCTTTGCGCCTTTGCGAGTAAAATTTGGGAATAATGCCCTGTAAATATTTAATAATTACGGACTACTAACAATCAGAGGGTTCGTCTCTGTTTGTGCGGAAGGGCATCGCGGCTAGACCGTTTTGGGCGTATAACGGAGTGGGGCCGTACTTGTACCACGCGTACCGCGCTCTTTTGGGCTGTTGTACTTTTTCTGAACTTAAAATTACGCTGTCGCCTTCTATTTCTGCTTTCGCGGGATAGTATTTGCCTTGAGCGGCGGCTATTTCAAAACTTGTGGCAACATCATTTGTACTGCCCCGAAATTCAAGGCCGCAGTCAGCGTTATCAAAGTGAAGACGTAAAGCGCTACCCTGCTCTTCCAGCCAACTGAATACGGGAGCGTCGGCGTCAATGTCTTTACCATAAACTTTTTTTAGCGCTTGTAGGGCAAGACGGAGACCGACAGTTTGTTTGTCGTAGGGGTGAATATTGTCAAGCTCTCCGCAATCAATGATTATGGCAAGACCTGAATTTGCGATGTCAAGGGAAGCTAGATATTGGCTTTCCCTTAGCAAGCACCAATGGCGCGGGGGATTCCCGGAATCAATCTCCTGGCGCGAAGCGTACATGGTCAATTGAACAAATAAAAACGGAAGGCTGTTGTCGTTCCAGTCGCCGCGCCACTGTTCTACAAGGTAGTACATCATTTCGCGGTAGTCACAGGCGCGAAGATCGTCTTCCTCTCCCTGATAGTAAATAAAACCTTTTATAGTAAAAGGAGCGGTGCGCCGTATCATCGCGGTATGAAGATTTGTTGGGCGATAAGGGCTGGTTTTTCCCGCGGGCTGAGGCCACGGGCACTCGCCGCATTCCTTGTTCAGTACTTCCCAGCTTACATCAGGCTCTTTTTCCCTGCGGGCGCAGATACGCTCGTCCCACTGCCGCCATTGTTCAAAATAATCCGTCATTTCGGCATTGTACTGTTCGATGGTTTTATTGCCTATTTTTTGCGCGTAATCATCAATATAACGTTTGCCCGCCACGGTCTTGTTAAGCTGTTCTTCACTCATCCACGCACTGATTGACGTGCCGCCCCACGAACAATTTATTATACCGATGGGAATTTTAGTTTCTGCGTTAATTTTTCGCGCGAAGAAAAAAGCGGCGGCGCTGAGCATTGCAGACGTTTCGGGCGTACATTCCTTCCAGCAACATTTAGATTCTTCGCGAAAAAAGTCTTCGTCTACAACGGCGCGTTTAGTCACTTGATAAAAACGTATGTTGGGATTGGCGCAGGAGGCAAGTTCGGCTTTTCCGTTTTCGCAGTTTACAAGCTCCATTTCCATATTGCTCTGACCGCCGGCAAACCACACGTCGCCTGTTATTACATTTTTAAAACGTATCTCATCCCAGCTGTCGCTGAAGACCAACTCGCCTGTTAAACCGGCGGCAAGGGGCGGCAGCATAAGGCTCCATTCAGTACGATACACTGTGGCTGACGCGCGAACGCTATGTTCACCGCATTCCCAACGGACGCTGACAGTCCCTCTTTCATCTCCGCTACATCCCCAAATTCTAACCGGTTTTCCGCATTGTAAAACCATGTTATCGCCGAAGATCGGAACTGTCTGCAATGTCAACCGTACCATGTTACATCCGGTTCTTTTTTACCCAATCGACAATCTCGTCTATTTTTCCAAAGACGAGGCCTGTTACCGTATCCGCGCAACCGTAATAAATCGCCACCCTGCCTGAGTCTTTGTCAACAAGCGCGGCTACTGGGAAAGTTACGTTAGGCACGTCACCCGCCAATTCATAAATCTCACGCGGGTTGATGATATACGGTCTTGGCCGCGCTATAACCTTCCACGGCTTTTCAATATCCATCAATGCCGCGCTGAACGAATACACAAAGCCGTTACAGCTTGTCAGTACCCCATGATAAAAAACAAGCCAGCCTTCTGATGTTTCGATGGGGCAAGGCCCCGCGCCTACTTTTGTACTTTGCCATCCGCCTGACGGCGACATAACATGACGATGTTTGCCCCAGTAAACCAGATCGGGGCTTTCCGAATAGACAATATCTCCAAAGGGAGTATGCCCCGAATCGCTGGGACGGCTGTACATGGCGTAATTTTTTCCAATCTTGCGCGGAAAAAGGGCGCCGTTACGGTTGAATGGCATTACCACGTTTTCCATTTGATAAAATTTTTCAAAGTCATAAGTGTAACCCAGGCCGAGGCATGGGCCATGATAACCGTTACACCACATTATGTAATAACGGTCTTCTATAAAAATTACGCGGGGATCGTACTTGTAATCCGAGTCGGGGATTTCAGGATTATCCTTGATAAACTTTACAGGCTCATCTTCAATAACCCAATGAATACCGTCCTTACTGCGTCCCGCATGAATGTCCATGTGACGCGCAGTATCATCACAACGGAACACGCCGGCAAACTCTCCCTTAAACGGAACAACGGCGCTGTTAAAAATACTGTTGGACCGTAATGTTAAATCCCGTGGAATAATAGGGTTTTTAGAAAAGCGCCACATCAGTTCCTTTTTTGGATTGCTGTCAGACGGCCTGTCTTCCCAGGGAATGTTCGGCAGACTGTTTCCATTTACAATTATACTGCTCATATCTTTCTCCTTAATTATTTATTCGCGTCTTCTATTAACGCGTTCCATTGCTGGGAAACCGATTCAATAAGTTGGGCGGCTTCGCCGTCATGATACCAGATTTGCCATGCTATGTCGCCGCGGTTCAGCCCCGGAACATGCAAGTTGTATCTCCACCGCTGGAATTCCGGGTCGCGGATATATACCCATGTCTCGTCAATAGCGCGGGTATCCCTGTAAACTTGATACAGAGGCGCTTTCCAGTCATTATCAATCGGCGTATACCACGCCTGAACTGCCCACATAATAGCGTCTACTTGATCTTTTTTATATGTGGCGGGAACAACCATTACGTTTTCATCGGTAAATACAATATAACTTTTGGCTTTTGGACCTTTTGGCGGAAGAACCATTCCCCAGTCGTCTTTTATAGTAGAAAAATTATTTACGATATATTGCTGGTCAATACGCATTGCGACTTTACCGTCATTGAAAGCGGGAATATGCCAGTCCCATTTAGCGTTTGGCGGCTTTTCCATCATAACTTTTTCATCTCTTAACTTCATATAAAACTGTACCGCTTCTACAAACTCCGGCCTATTTGTCGCGTTGACAAGTTTTCCGGTTTTCGGATCTTTATCAACATATGTCGCTCCGTTACCGCCGACAAAAGCGTCCAGTATTTCAGTACTCAGATCGCTTGGCATGGCGTAAATATCAATTTTACCGTCGTTGTTTATGTCCCTTGTAAGCTTTTTGCAGATTTCAAGAAATGTATCCCATGTCCATTGGTTGTTTTTCTGCAAGTCATAAGGAAGGTTTGGATCAAGCCCCGCTTCCCTGAACAATCTCTTGTTCCAAACAATAATAGTGGCATGAAAGCTGCCGCCATATCCGGGCGTAAAAGCATATATTTTATTGTTAAAGGCAAATACGTCATTAACAGTTTTGTTCCAATCAACAATATTTGTTTTTCTAATATCTACCTGCCCGTTATCGCTTACTGGGTACAATAGACTTTGACGATACAAGGCAAACGCCCAATCCGGCTGTAATACCATAACTTGCGCCGCCGGTTTTCCAGCCATGATGGAAGTGGAAGAAATTTGTGACATTTGACTCCATGTCGCAATTTTTTTTTGCTTGATTTCAATGCCATTGTTATTTAAAAGCGCTTTCCTGTACTCAAGTAATTTTTCGTCATAATCGCTTTTCGGGACGATTGAATTAACATCGTATTCCTCCCACCAATTGCCAATGATAACACCGCCCATCGCTTTAATCGCTTTTACAACCGATGCGGGAGCCTTAGGAATTTTTGTCTGCCCGGATATTAGTTTTACATCAGAGTTAGACGTTTGTCCCGTATCAGAGCCTTCCGTACTCCGAGTGTTACAACGGGCAGCCGGTAAGATCATAACAAGTATCACCACAACAGCCAAAAAAGAAATCTTTTTTGGACTGATTGATGACGGTCCGCGTCCGTTTTTGATGATACTCATACTTATTCCTTAATGCGTTAAGAGGGAAAATATCCCCGGTAATGTAATTACCGGGGTTTAAAATATTATTTATTAGCTTCGGCTATTTTTGTGTTCCAGTCTTGAGAAACCGATTCAATTAACTGGGCGGGTTCGCCGTCATGGTACCACATATTCCATGCAATATCACCACGTTCAAGTCCGTTGATATAGGTATGGTATTTTATCATGGCAAGTTTCGGATCGCGGACAAGCACCAGGGTTTCGTCAACGGCGCGGGCATCACGGAAATAATTGTACTGTCCGGATTTCCAGTCGTCATCAGCGGGAGTATACCAGAGCGCCACTGCCCAAAGAATTTTTTCCACTTCCGCCGGCTTATATGTGGCGGGAATGACCATCAGGTTATCACGGCTAAACACTCGATATGTAGGAGATTTCGGCCCTTTGGGAAACAGCACCATGCCCCAGTCATCTTTCATTCTATTCAGTTCAACAGAATCACTGTTGGCTATATATGATTCATCAATCCGCATCGCGACTCTTCCGTCAATAAACTCTGATTTGTACCAATCCCAGTTGCTACCGTCCGGCCTGGGTTTTAAAACGCCTTCGGTTTTTAACCTGATTGCATACTGCAGGGCTTCCAAAAATTCCGGCCTGCCGGTGGCATTGACAAATTTACCCGTCTTGGGGTCTTTGTCTACATATTGGGCGCCGTTGCTGGAAATAATCGCGTCCAGTATTTCCGTTGAAAGGTCCGCGCACATAGCGTAGGTATCAACTTTGCCGTCGTTGTTTATATCCCGTGTCAGCTTTTTACAAATAGTAATAAACTCCGCCCAGGTCCATGTGCCAGCTTTCTGCATATTGTATGGGAGGTTGGGATCAAGGCCAGCTTCCCTGAACAGCCGTTTGTTAAAAAACAAGGCCTGGAAATTGTTCAGATTTATGCCTACAGAAAAGGCGTAAATTTTGCCGTCAAAGGTAAAGGAATTAATAGTAGGCTGGTTAAACTCTACCGGTAAATATCCCTTTCCAATCGGCTTTGGAGTTTTGATAGTGTTGGGTATCGGAGCAAGCAGACCACGCGCCCTCATCGCCATAGCCCAGTTTGGCTGAAGCATAAAAACCTGCGCTTCAGGTTTTCCGGTCATTGTGGATATAACCGCTTTCTGCTGCATTCCATTCCAGTCGGTAATGGCCTTTTCCCTGATGGTGACGCCGTATTCCTTCATTAATTTTTTACGCTGTTCAAGCGTTCTTTCAGCCGCGTCATTCTGCGGTCTTCTGGTATTAACGTCATAATCCGCCCACCAGTTGCCAATAATAATTTCCATGCCCTTTACGCTCGCCTTGTTCTGACCCCATGCGGGAAATGCCGCAATCAGCGCCAGCGCAGCCAGCGCTATAATCATCGTTCTTTTCAGCATTATATGCCTCCTAAAAATAAAATTTATCTCAAGCGGCCGCCGTAAAAACGGCATCCGCATTGAAACCATCCGGAGGTGACCATAAAAGCCAACCAGCTTTCGCAGTCACCTTACATCTTAATACCTGTCTGGCTCAATGACTCAACAAAGGCCTTTTGCGCCACCAGATACAACAATACAAGCGGGGCAAGGCATATCAGCATACCGGTGGCGATTATCGCCTGGGTATATCCCATCGGCGCAACCGTATAAACAGCGCCCGCGCTGCTGTTCATCGACATCCACCACGCGCCCAGCCTATCGGCAATCCCGCTTAAACCTACTGATAATATTTTATAGTTACTTAAAAACAATGTCGAGTAGAAAGAATCCGTCCACTGCCACACAAAGGAAAACAAAAAACAGGATGTGAGCATGGGCATCGCGTCTGGAAGCATTATCCTGATAAAAGTCTTGAATCTGCCGCAACCGTCCACCCACGCCGCTTCTTCAAGTTCTTTTGGCATTCCACGGAAATACTGCCTGAGCATAAAAATATACAATCCGCTTTTCAAGCCCATGCCAGTAGCGGAAAGCAGCCAATAACAGGCGGCGCTGTCCAACAGATTCGCCGGACTGCCCGTTATAAGCCGGATAAGGCCGAATATGTCAAAAAAACGGAAATTAAGATAGAGCGAAGCCATGATGGTCTGAGGCGGCACGACAATAATCAACATAACGCACATAAACCAGAAATTTTTCAGCGGAAATTTATAACGGGCAAAACCGTAACCCGCCATAGTACACGCGGAAACCTGTAAAACAGAACTGACCAGTATGATAATCATAGTTTGCAGCAGCGCGGGCCAAAACTCAAGCAACTCTCCCGCCAGCTTGTAATTCCACAGCGTAAAATGACGCGGGATGCTCACAACCGTACTGTCGTACAAATCCTGCTGTTCCATAAAACTGACGCTGAGTTTGTCCAACAACGGCTGCACGATAAGAAAGCACAGGCCAAAGAGCAGTACCGCGCGGCAGATTTTATACGCTATGTCAAGAATGGTTTTTTGAAGATGATATGAGCGGGATATGCCGCCCCAACCTTCGGTTTTATCATTGTTATTCATAGTAGTACACCCTTTTAGAAATCAACGACATCGCAATGCCAATGATTACAATAACGGTAAAAAAATACACCCACGCCATTGCGGTAGAAAAACCGTATTCCATACGCTGCATCATTGTTACCCGTATTTTTTCCATAACGCGATTATCAGTTCTGATAAAATAATCAACGACGCTGTAAACGACATTAACAAGTATCAAGGGACTGATCATTGGGAACGTTATTTTCCAGAAACACTCCCAGCTTGTCGCACCCTCAATTTTAGCCGCCTCAAACATACTGGGCGGAATTGTTTGCAGGGCGGAAAGGAAGATAATTATCTGTATGCCGGAAGCCATCGCTATATCGTAAATTTGATTAATGATTTGGAAAATATACGCCATAAAGTCGCTTGCGGCGCCTTCAGTAACGAGTATCTCCTCAAGCACGCCGGTAACGGACGATTTCATTAAATTGCCTTCTTTGATAATATCAGCCATGCTGCTTAAAAGGGTATTATTGGTCTCAAGCCCAATCATGATGCCGGAAGAAAGAATTACAGGCAGAAAGAAAATCGCCCGCACGACGCCCCTTGCCTTAAATTCCTGATTCAGTATGAGAGAGGCAAACAGACTGAAAATAATTACAGCGGGGACAATCAAGAGCATGCGTCCTATTTCTTCGACAAGCAGCCTGTTAAACTCAGGATCAATCATAAGAACGCGTTTTAAATTTTCCATACCGGAAAAATCCATCGAGAATCCGTTTTTAACAAGGTCGATATTAACGTCACTGAATACCATACGCAGAGATTCCAGAATCGGCAAAAACAGAAACGCCAAAAGGCCGAGCAGGAAGGGCAGAATAAACAGATAACCCGCGACAGCGTTCTTGCCTTCAAGCGTCAGGGAATATTTATCGTTCTTTTTTATTATATACATTATCTGCCCCTCCGTAGTACTTCGTAACTGTATGCGCTGATAACAACACCGTCATAATTAACGTCATTGTCCGTACTGTTTACTATAACGCGCCTTCCGTCTTCATATTCGGTAAGCGTCAATCCCGTAGATATAATGACATGATTGGTAATCGCCTGATCGTACAGTCCTGCAAAATCGATGGAAAATTTTTGATAAAGGGCGTTTGCGTCAGGCGCCCATTTGTCGTATTCGTTAGCATAAAATTGCCTGAACTTTGTTTCTTGCAGCACGGTAGTTTCTTCGGTCATAAAACTAAAGTACAGCCCTGCGCCGCTCTCAATGGTTTTAAGCAGATTTTTAGTGTAATCTTCGGCAAGGTTTATCGCCGGTCCAGAATACGGAACAAGTCCGTGAAGAACAATCTGATAAAATGGCACCGAAACGTCAGTAATGCCGAAACCTTGATCGTCGATAGCCATGTCAGTAATAAAACTTGCCCAAGGCGCGGCATAAGCGTAACCCGTATTCAACATAACGCCGGTTCCCTTACCCGATAATTCATTAAGTTTTTCCTGTCTCATCTTCATTGAAGCTTCTCTGCTGACAAGCCTCTTTTCATGGTAGTCGCCTGAAAGTTTCGCTCCCATGTTTCTGAACGCGATGTTACGCAGATTAAATTTCGCAGACTTACGCGAAAATTTGTCTATCAAGGACATCATATAGGCGGGGCGGGCAAGGTAACTGAGTTTGCCCCAGCGGATACGCTCTCCAAACCAGACAAAACTGAAAGGATATTTTTCTATCCGTTTACGGTTTATGTAGCGAGCCGCGTCGCGGTAAAGATCGAAACCGTCAAACGGTTTGACATTCCTAATAAAAAGAAAATCCGCTTCGGGAAAAATTTCATAGTCGTTTTTCTCCGCGGCGGATGTCATTTTTTTAAAGTCTTTTTTACTGCCAAGCTCGCCTATTAATTTAATTTTACCAGGTATTGAATGATCAACGCTGCGGTTAAACCAGCCGGTAAGTTTTATCCTCACATTTTTCCAGCCCCATTTGGCAAAGTCATTGATCATGCCTTCAGTTTCTTTATATGAGGTAAGTTTCAAAGGCAGATCAATCGGAATGCCAAACCGATGCTGAGTCTTATTCACCGCGCCGACAATCTCTATGGCGATTGGCACGCCGTTTTCCTTACTCCTACCCAAGGACGGATACTTACTCATAAGCCATGAACGGTATTCTTTCGCCATGCCAACATAACCGTCTTGAGCGCAGGGCGTATAACGCAGGGTGATACTTTCGCCGGCGGGCAGATTTCTTTCGTACAGGTATACCGACCTGTCAGAACGGCCTGAAATGTCCATTTTAGCGCCGTGGACTATGTTAAATTGGGGATATACATTGTTCCACGAGCTGTTACGGCCCGATATGTCGGCGCGCACTCCCGCATACGAAGCGCCATCTTCAATGACGCATAACATGGCGTTCCCGTTTTTCTGTATGCCAAATACGGGGAAAAGCGCCTTGTTGTCATTGATTATCGCGTCACGCGGCGCCGCCTCATCCCAGCCGTATACGTCGTTGTTATACGCTAATTGATTTTGCTTTTCATTGTTAAAATATATCAGCGCCCCGCTGCCGTCGGGAACAAGCAGGTAGCCTTTGTCATCGACTCCCCCGGCCCCCATATACGGCAGAAGGCTTAATTGGGTTATGGGATACGCTGACCGGTACGCTATTCTGTCAAAAGGCACATTAAGCACCAGTGATTTGCCGTCAAGCGTATAACGAAGCGTTATGTTAAACGCGGGTTTGTCCGCGCCTTCCGGCACAGAATAGAGGGAAGCGTCTTCAGAATAGTCATCGAATGTGTAGCCGGCCTGAGCGAAAAGTTCTTCCATTGTTTCCTTCATGTATTCCTGCGTATTATCGCGTATCACATACATTTTTGTCCGGCTGAGATCGGGGTAATTGGACAAGAGCTTTGCCTTATCGTCGCTTGAGCGCAGATTGTTAATGTCATAGAGACGGTAACTTGCTTCAACCTTGCGCCTGTCTTCAAGCTCCATTTGCTCTAAAAACGGCAACATTCTCTGTTCGGGCGCCGCCGGGGGAATGATATAACTGCGGGCAATATCGCCGATTGAATAACGCACTTCAAGCGTATTATCCGACAGGGAATAATCGTAAACACCTAACGCCACGCTGTTTAGGCTTGAATACAAAGTCATGCCAACTCCGGCGGCATCGGCGTATTCAAGAGAGAACTGGGAGCCTAAAAAATCTTTTGTCACAACGTCGGCAAGCGGGTCGTTCTCGGCATCTTTTGGATTGGAACGCCATTGCACGCCGGTTGCCTTATCCGTAAGAATTATTTCAGCGGTTTGCGGCAAAAAACGAAGATGCAAATATTCATTTTCAAGAACAAGCTCTTCCGTACTGCCGTCGTTTTCAAAAAGAGTAACAGTCCTCGCCCTTGACGCCTGCCTCCCGCAGGAACCAAAAGCAAAGAGAATGAATAAAACCATAAAAATTCCCGCAACTCTCCTCACCATTACCCCTAACTCCTCCCTAATCCCATCTTTTCTTCACTGCTCATTTCTCACTGCTCACTGTTATAGTACCCTAAAAAGTATTTCCTTATACAAGGATATAAAGTAAGCGACAGCGTCGCTGACAAGACTGAAGAAAATTACAAATATAAAAACCATTATTCCCATTCCAACTATGGTAAGCAAACTGGAACCGATTGTCTTCGCCAATGAATAATCGTGAACCATCATCATACCGGCAAGGATCAGTATGCCTGTCCATATGGCGGAAAAACCCGCAAGCACCCAGTAAACCGCTCCTTCGTCAAAAGTAATTATTTGGCTTAACACTATCATAACCGCATTGATGATCACATAAGGCGTAAGCGCGTAACAAACGGCCATATAAATTTCAAACATTCGACCCTTGCCGTCCATAAGAGTCGTAAGACTCCAGTTTGCTACAGTCCATAACCCGACAGGCAATAAAATTCGCAGGGCGACAATGACAGAGTTAAAGTATTCCATGTTAATTGAAACAAACTGGAAATTTGTCAATGTAAGGCGAAGAACTTCCACCACGACGGCAAGAGCGATTATAATATTTGCCGCGGCGATAGAACCGCGCTTTTCATGAGTTAAATCCCAAAAACCGTCAAGCGGGTGGGTGCATACATAAAGCGAGTATTTAAGCGTTTTTCCCAAACGCGTCCACCATTCTTTATCGTTAAGGTATTTCATGCTTCCTTAATCTCCTTGACGGTTTTAATTGAGAATCTGATAACAGGCGGCAGAAGAACCGCAATTCCTATAATTAAAAGTATCCACCAGAGGTTTTCTTCCATCCATTGTTTGCGGTACAACTGGAAAGCTTTTCCGTAACCTTCGCGGTAATGTTTTAACTTATAATACTTCATGGCTTTTTGAAATTCTTTTTCCCTAAGCGCCGCCCGCCCAATTCCAATGTAAGCCAAATCATAATTTCCGTTCATTTTTAAAACTTCTTCCCAAACTACCGCTGATGACTCATAATGGCCGGCTTTGTATTCATTTAACGCTTCGTTAATTAACGCTCCATAACCGGTAAGCTCAAAGCGGGTAAGGGTGGCTGCTCTTGAATCAAGGGCATATAAAGAGTATCCCATTTTTTCAATAGCGGTTGGCTGTAGAAATGAGCCTTCACGGTTGCCGACTCCGCCAAAAGCGTATAACAGGTTTCCCTGAAAATCATACATAAAAATACGCCCGCGCGCCCTGTCAAAACAAGCGTAAGAATCGTTATCAAAAGCCACTACGTCTATAAAACGTGAACGGCCTGATATGCCTCCCGCGTTACCTACCGCTAAATCGCCTACAGGATCTTCATAACCGTTACGGATTAAAATATCCTGCCCCATCGCGTTAAGCCGCCTGACAGGATCTGTCTGCCCCATAGAATTGGTAACATAAATAAATCCGTCCCTATCTATGGCGACATTGCTGTACTCTGTCGGAATGAAAAGGTCCATGCGCTCTTTTTGCGCCTGAGTAGAAAGAAGCTTCCATATATAATCAATTGGATTAACTGTTACCTTATTCGCGCCCATATAACCGGAAAATTCCCAACGGCTGTCAAACTCCATAAGCCCTTTGTTAATGTTACGCGCCTGAATAAAAACGCGGTTCGCGAAATCAACGACAAGTTTTACAGGAAGAAATTCCGTAAGCTCCCCGATGCTCTCATCATCAGGTTTGTCAATCGTATGAATATATTTCCAGTTATTATCAAGCACAAGCACGCGTCTATTATTAGTGTCCGCGATATAAAGATTACCGTCCCTGTTTTCAAAAATATCCATAGGATAATTAAACGGCGATTCCTCCCCGTTAATGATTACGGAAGAAACATTCGCTTTTACGGTATGCTTGCCCTTTTCATCAACTTCAATTTTTAAAATCCGGTTATTGCCCGAATCGCAAACATAAATGCGGTTATCTCTGATAAATAACCCCTGAGGATCCCTAAAATGGCCAACTTCCAAATCAGTTCCAAGGATATAGTCGCTCACACGGTACGCGTCGGGCGAAGAAACTTGCTCCAGCCAATAGTCATAATTGTAGGTGTAGTTGGTGGGATCGGCGTGGAGTGATAGTACGGGGGTAAATAACATAAGGGCGAGTAGGAAGAGTGAGCAATTAGCAATGAGCAATGAGAAATGAGAAATGAGGAATGAAGAATTAGGAATGAACAATGAGGAATGAGCAGTGAGCAGTGAGGAATTAGGAGAATGTTTTTTATATTTAAAAATTAATTTAACTTTTTTCATTTGTTATTATTCCTTTATTCCTGAGCTTGCCATTGTTTGTAGGACGTTGCTTTGGGCAAAGATAAACATTACTAATGGGACAATCATTATAAAGAGCGTTACTGCGGCTCCTACGCCGGCGCGGGCGATGCCGCCTGTGATAATCTGGCCAAGCGCGTATGGCAGCGTTTTTAATTGTTCCGAATAAATAAAGTTGGACGCTCTCGCGTTCCAAAGGTTTTGAACGGAAAAGATCATTACGGTAAGCCACGCCGGCTTAATCATTGGCAGAATTATCCATATAAAGATTCTAAATTCTTTCGCGCCGTCTACCTTTGCCGCTTCCAATAGCGTATCCGGTATGGTGTCAATGAACTGCTTTAACAGGAAGAATCCCATAGGCATCGCAAACGCGGGAACAATTACGGAAAGGTAAGTGTCTACCCAGCCAAGACGCGCCATAACAAGGTAGTTGGGAATCGCGGTTACATAGCCTGAGAACATAAGGGTTATGATTACGCCGTTAAAGAAAATTTTGGAACCGGGGAATTTGTATTTTGAAACGACAAACGCGCCCATAGAAGCTACAATAATTAAGCCGACGGTTCCGACAACCGTAATGAATACCGTATTAAAAATGTAACGTGAAAATGTAACCCATGATTTGCTCATAAGAATAAACATATCCTGAAAATTATTTAATGTCGGACGTTTGACAAAAAGAGTGGGCGGAAAACGGAAGATTTCATTTAACGGTTTAAACGCGTTGTTAATCGCAAAAACTAGCGGATACGCGAAGAAAAGCCCAAAAAGAGTGAGGATTGTAATAATAAACGCGTCGCCGCCGAATGAACGGTTAAGTCTTCTGCCGCCGACTAATTTTTTGGGCTTTTTTACCATGTTAAGTCCCCACCCGTTTAAGCATTTTTTGAATAATCGTATTAATTACAATCATTGTAAAAAACAGTATTGTTGCAATGGCGGAAGCATAACCCATTTCAAAACGCACTGAACCGTAATCAACAAGATGGTTGACTACGGTATGCACGGCATAATCCGTGCTTGGAGAGCCGGCAAGCGCGACTGTAACATCCGCTACCCCGAATGATTGCGTAATAGCCATGACCGCGCCAAACATCAACATTCCCTTCATGTTCGGCAAAGTAATGTACCACAACTCCTGCCAGCGGTTGGAAATTCCGTCTACAAGACCAGCTTCGTAAAGAGTCGGATCAATCGTGGAAAGACCGGCAAGGAACGCGAGGAAGCCCGCGCCCAAACTCATCCATAGGATAACTATAAGCATTACGGGCATCATATAACGCGGATCGGTCAGCCAAAATATCGGCTGGTCAATAATACCTATGTTCATTAAAATGCCGTTTATGTAACCGTAAGCGTCGCCTGAAAATATCAATGTCCAGATCATGTAAACAGCTCCGGAGATTGACGGCGCATAGAAAATTAAAGTTACAAAGGCGCGAATATAGCGAGGCAATTCGTTAATAAACCACGCGAACAGAAAAGCTGCGATATAGCCGATTGGCCCCGTTATCGCAGCCATAATAAACGTGTTTTTAAGCGAAATTAAAAACACATCGTCACCTAACAGCAGGTTGATATAATTACGCAGACCGATAAACTTTGGCGGTTCAAGAATGTTATAATACGTAAAACTGAAAAATATCGATATTATGACGGGAGCGACAAAGAAAAGAAGGAATACAATCGCATAGGGAGCCAGAAAAATATAACAGACTTTATTCTTGCCTATTTCTTTTATGAGTCTTTTATTCTTCTCTTTTATTTTGTTTAAATATCTTGAAAGATTCATCCTTCCCCCTATTCCAAACCAAATTCTTTTCGTTTTTTAATTAACTCATCGTTAATTGTAAGCGTGTAATCCAACAAGGTTTCCCGCGTATCCTGCCCTTCATTTAAAATTTTACGCACCGCGTTTGTAATATGGCGGCTAATGAAGTATCCGCCGGGAACCTCAGGCACTCCCACAGTCCACTTGCGCTGTTCGTCAAGAACCGCCATTTGTTCCGAGCCCCAGGAAAGCCGCCTAAAAGCGGCATAATTCGCTGTGGGATAACGCGCGGCGGCGCCCATGATGCTTTCAAGCTCGCGTCCGTACCTAAGCTGAGTATCCGCGCTGATCCACCATTTCATAAATTTCCATGCCGCTTCTTTGTTTTTCGACCCGGAAAAAATCATGGAAGCGAGAGTTCCCGTTGAAACGGAGCGGTTTATTACTCCATTTTCCCTGGGCAGGCCGGGCATTCTGGAAAAACCCCATAGGCCGCGGAGTTCAGGCGCGAATACTTCAAGGGTATTAAAATTTGTATAATCCGCAAACGCGAGCGGCATTTCGCCAGTACGGAAACGGTTTACAAAATCGTAAACAACGGGCGTTTTATAGTGGGTGAAAAATTTTGTGTAAACGTCAAAAGCTTCTATGGCTATTTCATTGTCCAAAAGAGTCCGCGAGTTGTCTTCATTGTACATGCGTCCGTCGCGCTGGAATAGGTGCGCTAGGAAGTTTGAAAAGTCGATATTGGCCTGAATGCTTGTCGCGACGGAAGGAACGCCAACATTCATATTGTTTTTTTGAATAACGGGCAGGATATTAATTAATTCATCCCATGTATCGGGGATTGGAAGCTTTAATTCTTCAAAAATATCCTTCCTGTAAAACATTACGTGAAAATACTGCGTTTCCGGCAAACCGTATACGCCGCCTTGAAATGTAAAAGGAACAATCACGCTTGTGCTTAAATCCTTTACCGCCTCATCAAAATCCGGAAACTTTGAAATATCTACCGCCGCACTGCGAATGGCATAATTGACAGGATCGCCCTGCGGAACGGTAAGAGCCATATCAGGCCCCGTACCCGCTACAACGGCAGGCATAACCGCGTCCGCGGCTACAAGTTTTACGTTTACTTTTATCCCGGTTAACGGAGTAAAAGTATCGTCTATCATTGATTTTAAAATTGTACTTTGATCGCGCCCGGCTAGAATCCAAACATTGATAACATCGGCGCTCTTACGGTGAAAATCGCCAAGGTTATTGTAATCAACAAAGAACGACGCGACAAATGAGCGTATTTCATGCGAAGCGGCGACAAAGAAATTTTCTTGTATCTTAGGCAATTTCGCGCCAGAGGCGCTGATTGTAATGTAATCAATATCAAGCTGTGATTGGGAAAGGGCGAGCAAACTGTCGCCAAGAGAGCTAATATTTGTTTTAAAATTGACAAGCGTTCTTGGAATTTTGTCAGGCCTTCTAACAAAAAGTTCAAGCTGACGGGCAAGGGTCAACGCTACCGCCGCCTGAGCGCTTCGCTCTCCTGAATAGTTCGTTAAATCATCCACAAGTTTAAAAAGTATTTTGCTCTCCAGTTCCATCGCCTCAATAACTTCTGGATACACGACATCAACGCGGTAATCGCGGTAAATATCCGGCTCAGGCCCCGTCAATACAAGTATTTTACGGTATATCGCGTTTAGGCGAAAAACGCTTTCTTCCATAACATTAAGCATTTCGCCCATGCCGCCCAGAGTCGCCTGGATACGAATGGTATTAGGGCCAGCTTCCAACGGAAAATAAAAATACCCGTTGTTATCACCTAACGTGATAAGATTCCACTTATTGCTATAAACAAAAGGCACGGCGGAAAGTTCCTGAACGGGAATTTCCCCGTTTATCATAACAGTACGATTTGAAACAAAACCTCTGTTGTAATTTTGCCTGCCCTTAATTGAAATACGGTACATCCCGTCTTCCGGCGCTTCAAATTCCCACTCGATCCACTGACCAGCCACGCGCCAGCTTTGACCGCCAATCATGTTAAGCCTTATCCTTGCCACGCTTGGAGGTTCTGTCGCTCCCGAAGAACGATCATAAATAGGATACAGGGATGGATCGGATCTTCGCGTTGATTTTTCTCCCTGAATCCTCAATAAATAATTACTGCGGCTGTTTTTATATTTATCTAAATTTACGTTAGAAATATAATCACGGTAATTCTGCGTCTTGACAGGGGCTTTTATTGAAAGAGAACGGATCACTACAGGTTCATTTATGCCAGTAAGCCTGATGGTATTTGCGCCTTGCCGCAAATAGAAAGAATAAGGCTCCGCAAAATAACCCAATGAATCCCTAAACCACGCGTTTTCCCAGCGCGGCTTTTCAACCTGGGAAGAACGGATTTCGTTACCCTGATTGTCAAAACGGCTGTTGGAACTGTCGCCCCAGACGCGCTGGAAAGAAAGCCTGTCGGCGCCAAGAAAGGGAATCTCGCCGTTAATTGAAAGAGCGCGTTCTATCGCGATTCCCCTTGACTCAACGGGGAAATATTCCATTTTTATATAATAAAGCCCCGCCTGTTCAACATTGACCGTATACTCAACATAACCTACTTCTTCCGTAAGCAGAACACGCGCTTCATTCTCAAAATTTTCAAGAATAGAAACTCCCTGCGCGGAAGTCCACGCGAAAAGATTGACAGGTATATCACTCTTTCCGGCAGGCGCGTCAATGTAACGTTCCATGTAGCGGGAATATGTATTGGTTCTTCCGGTACTCGCGCCGCTAAGATCAAAGCCGGCATACTTTGCGGAAAAATCCTGTTCTTTCCTTGAAACGGCAAATATAATCAGCGCCACAATAACGATTACAACAGCGGCAGTTATCAAAATTTTAATTTTAGAATTATTTTCACCCATTTTTATAACTGCCTTTATTCATAAAATTTTCCTATTTTACGCTATTAATCATAATATTGATAAGGACGGAACTGTCCGTCGAATTCGGCTGACCCGTCATCCGGTCAAAAAGACCGTATTTTTCCCCATTGCCTCTTATAGCCCCATTGTCCCAGTAAATTGGAACAAGACCGTATTTTTTTGCGGTAACAAATACATGGGTAAAGTAATTTATTCTGCTTTGGCGCGCCTGCGCTTCAACCGCTTTGTCGTCCGGATGCAACTGTAAAACCGCGCCAGTTTCTCCGATAATTACCGGAATCTTATTATCGATAAATTTTCCCTTAAAGGGGGCAAAATCATTTTCTACTCTTTGTTTTTCGCCGTCCGTTCCCCAAGCGGAACGTTTCCCGTCTATGGCAAATTCACTTGGCTCGTAATAATGAAAAGTAACAATCTGCCTGTTAGGCGCGCTGTCAGGCGGCAGCCAAAAATAATTGGCGACGGTGTGTTTAGCTACGGTACAATAACCGGGAATAACCAGATAACGCGATGCGTTATTGGAACCGGTGCCCCTTACAACTTTTGTAAAAAGCCTATTCCATTCGTTTACAATATCATATTGAGGATTCTGTACGCTTTCACTGCCCCAACCCCAGTTGCCGTCATGAATCTCGTTCATTGATTCAAAGATTAGCCAATCGCCGTAATTTTTAAAATACTCCGCTATCTGCTTCCACACCCGTACAAATTTAAATGTTACTTCTTTGTAGCCGTCTTCGCTTGCCATAGCTTTGTTGACAGAAAGCCAGCCATTATCTCTTCCTTTTACGGTTGAGCCGTCGTGGTGTAAATTGATGATCGCTTTAAGACCGGCGTTACGCGCCATATTAACCACTTCTTCTACACGTTCCATATATTTTTCATTAATATGGTAATCAGGCGCGGGACCAATCCATCCCATCCATGTTACGGGGATGCGTACTAAATTAAAACCGGCCTGTTTAACGCCGTTAAGCAGAGCCTGATTTATTTTGGGGTTCCCCCAGGCGGTTTCGCTTGCCCGTCCGCTGACATAGGCGTCAAGACTGTTCCCGACATTCCAACCGACAAGCAGTCCTTCATCACGAAAATAATCGAAGGCTGTTTTATCAGACATCGGCTGTGGAGCGTAATCATTTTTTGTATCTGGAACTTTTGGCTTATATGAAAGATTAACCGCCTCTTTTTGCGAAACAGAAGCCGAATGGCATGATACTGCCAACAGGACAGGGATAAACAAGCATAGCAAAAATTTTTTCATTATTTGTGGCCTTCCATAAAAGCTCTTTAAACCTCACACAAAGGAATTATTTTACATGGAGATAAACGGCGTTTTAATGACGTTTACCGCGTTAGTTCTGACCACTTTAAGTGGTCAGAACAATCCTCTGTGTGAGGTGATATACGTGTTTTATTATTTTTTAGTAAAAACAAATTCGCTAAAAGTTATAGTAAACCCTTTTTGTACACCGGAACCCTTAACGCCTTTTTTGCCAGCGCCTTCCGTTTCCATTCCTATCAAATTTGCTTCAGGTTTTGTGCTTGTCGAGCTTTTATTCACGACAAGCGTTATTTCCGCGGAGAATGGCACGCCAGCTTTAAGCTTC
Organism: Treponema sp. R8-4-B8; assembly: GCF_054786175.1. Taxonomy (NCBI): domain Bacteria; kingdom Pseudomonadati; phylum Spirochaetota; class Spirochaetia; order Treponematales; family Treponemataceae; genus Treponema; species Treponema sp. R8-4-B8. The sequence goes on along the minus strand of NZ_BDHE01000003.1, from coordinate 10,613 downwards.
GAGCCGGGAACTATTACTTGCGGGCAAAGTTCAGTATGATAATTTGCCGCCGGAGTATGATCTACTAAGTAAATCCTCATTTCAGCTTCCATATCGCGGCTTGCAGTACAGGTGAATTTTAATGTATAGGTATCTCCTTTATTGATCTTATTTCCATTAAATACGCGAGGATCATTAAAATAGATCATATAGCCGTTCGCGTATTCAAAATTGTCAACAATATTCCATACAACACCAGTTAATTCGCCGCCAACCGGCTTTGCCATCTTCGCCTCAGCCGCCGCCGCGTCTTTTGCAGCTTTGTCATTGGCTGCCTTTTCAGCCTTAGTCAACTCGGGAGTACCGCCTGAATAAAGCTTGACATCCCACAATTTAAATTCAAATGGGCCGGGACTGCCGTTGCGGGTAGTCTGGAACTCAATAAACTGAGCCAGCTCAGTATTAACCTTCGCCCCTATCGATTTCCCCCATGAAGGCTGCATCAGGAATTCTATCGGCACAACGACCTTTATAGGCTGACCTTTTACAGTAGGAAACCTATACTCATAATAAGCATAATCTTTTACGTCTGATGTGGTGATTTTAACGGCATAATCGTCTCCATCGCCCATAATCATAAACGAAAAGCCGGTACACTTTTTGAGTATGTCCAGAGTCGCCGCATCAGGAGTTACTTTAACATTAACAAAGCCATACTCGTATTTATTGGTTATGTTCCCTTTAAAACTGTAGGCAGCCAAATTCTTTTCCTTGCCTTCGGTCATGGTAATGGTGGACGAGCCTCCATTATCCTCATCGCCGTTGACTGTCCATGTCCACTTTAGAGTTTTGTCATAAGTGGTGATTTTTGCCCATGCAACTGAAGTAACCAGCGTCATAAGCGCCATGCAGAGTATCAAAGATACTGTTCTTGATTTTTTCATAAAAACCTCCATAAAGAAATAAATTAATATTAGAATTGTACTTGTCTCAAGATCAATTCTATTATGATAATAATACCCTTATTATCCGCTACCGTCAATAAATATCTATTCCTGCTTAAAAACAAATTCGGTAAAGTTTAATGTTACCGCCTTTTGTTTGCCGGAATTTGCCACTCCTTTTTTGCCTTCACCCTTGGTTAAAAACACTAACGCATTGGCGCTGCCTGACGTGCCGGTCGCCTCTGCTACAGTCTTGAAGGTTATAGTCGCGGAAACTACTTCGCCAGCCTTGGATTTTTTAATCTCCGCCATACCCTCATCACCAAGCCATGAAAGGGATTTCCAGTAACTTGCCGCCGGAGTGGTATCGACCAAACCAACCAGTACAATGTCCTCCAAGTCGCGGCTTGTCGTGTAAGTTATTTTTAAGGTATAGCTCTCGCCCGGTACAATTTTATGCCCATTAAACAAACGCCTGTCGGAGAGTACGCCCTGATAACCGTCGCCATACTGGAAATTGTCATTTAAATTGAGGGCGAAAGCGCCCAGATCGCCGCCAATTCCCTTAGCCGCCGCAGGAGCCGCCGCCTTTGGTTTTGATTTATTGACATCTTTTTCATTAGGAACGCCGCCGCTATACAGTCTTACATCCCAAAGTTTAAATTCAAATGGACCGGGACTGCCGTTGCGGGTGGTCTGGAATTCAATAAATTGAGCGTTGGCAAGATTGACAGATGTCCCTACTGTTTTACCCCAGGAAGGCTGCATAAGGTACTCTACCGGCACTATAATCGTTACAGGCTGGCCTTCTACCGTGTCAAAAGCATACTCATAATACGCGTAATCCGTTACATCAGATGTTGTAATTTTTACCGCATAACGGTCGCCGTCGCCTAAAATCCTGAATGAAAAAGCAGAAATGGTTTTAAGTATGTCCAGGGTTTTTGGATCGGGGTACAGCTTAACATTAACAAAGCCATACTCGTACTTGTTGGTTATGTTGCCCTTAAAACTGTAGGCGGGCATACCTTCCTGAGTGCCCTCGGTCATAGTAATAGTGGATGTTCCGCCATTATCCTTGTCGCCGTTGACTAACCAGTCCCAACTTGTGGCTGTCGAGTCATAGGTAGTAATTTTGCCGCTTGTCGCACAGGCAAAGACAACGACACAAACAGCTACAAAAAGAGCCAAGAGACACAACTTTTTTGTGTTTTTCATAAAAAACCTCCATAAATAAAGAATTAATTTAATATTATTACTGCGCTAAAAACTTTGTCTCAAATGCAATTCTATTATAACAATAATACTCTCATTATCCGCTACCGTCAATAAATATCTATAATAAAGCATGAAATTTTAGAACTAACGAATAACTTTTTCTATAAAACCGGGATATGTTACAGCCGCAGATTCGGCGGTAGTTATTTCGAGAGGATAAGGACTGCCAAGAGCGGCTGCGGCAAAAGACATAACAATTCGATGGTCGCCGTGGCCGTCAATAACAGGATTTTTAATGGGAGACAATGCGCCTTTTCCGTGAATAATTAAGCCATCCGGTAATTCAGTACAGCGTATTCCAAGTTTTGCTAACTCTTTCATCATTACGGCAATGCGGTCTGTTTCTTTGATACGGGCATGGGCGACATTGATAAGTCTAGTGTCTCCGTCCGCAAAAGCGGCAGTAACCGCCGCCGCAGGGAGCAAATCGGGCGTTTTGTTAAGATCGAAAGTTCCGCCGCGAAGGGAACTGTTGCGGGAGACTGTAATAGACTGATTGTTTTCGCCGTTGTCATTATATTGAATATCACAGCCCATTTTACTCAGCATTTCAAAGAAAAATTTGTCTCCCTGAGTGTCCTGCCGGTCAAGACCGAGCAATGTTACAGGGCCTCCGGTAATCGCGGCGGCGGCGGCAGGGAATGCGGCGGATGAAAAATCACCCGGTACTGAGGAAGAAAACGCCTTCCATGAGGAGCCACCGGTAATGGAAAAAAATGAAAAATCCATCTCGGTTGCTAAACCGCTGGTTACTGAACCGCCAGTACTGTAAGGAATACCGTGGGCCTTTAAATAGGAAAGAGTCATCTCAATATACGGTTTTTCGTTAAGAATGGGGACTTCGATTTCGGTGACAGTACCGGCGGGGGCTAACGGAGCGGCAATTAAAATTGCCGATAAGTACTGGCTTGTATGGCACGGTAGGCTCACTTTCCCGCCTTTCCATGGGCCGCTAATCGTTATTGGGGCGCATCCATCATTACTCCTAGAATTAACCCCAAGACCGGCCAACGCGTCAAGAAGGGGGGCAGCGCTGCGTTTTTGGATCTGTTCATCGCCTGTAAACTCAATTGGTTTTTGCTGAAGGCCGGCAACGGCAAGCGCAAGGTAAAGAGTAGTGCCGGAATTGCCCACGTCGATTAAAGTGCGCGGGTCTACCCCGTTTTTAAAACCGTTATTACCCCGTATTTTCCAACTTGTTATTTCATCTCCGTTACGCTGTTCCGCTATTTCCGCGCCGAAAGCCTTGCAGGCGCAGAGACACGAGCGGGTATCCAATGAATCAAGCGGGTATTCTATTACTGATTCGCCGTCCGCAAGAGAGGCTATCAGTAATTGCCTGATGGTGTGGGATTTTGAAGCGGGGATTTTAAAAGTACCGGTAAACCGGCGCGGAGTTATGCAAACATTCATCGTGTGTCTTACGCTTTTTTAAGAATCCTCTCTATCCTGTTTATCAACTCTTCTTTTTTAACCGGCTTCTTAATGTAATCAACCGATCCCATTTCACGCGCTTTTGCCTGATCCTGCGGGTTTTCAGAAGTCGTGTAAATCGCTATAGGCACGTTGTGTAATTTGGTTAAATCACGTATCCTGATGTAAGTATCCCATCCGCCCATTTCAGGCATATTCAAATCCAATAACACCACATTGGGAGTATACCCCTGGAAGAACAAGTTTAAAGCCCCTTTACCGGAATTGACCGTGGTAACGTCATAATTTTTCTCCAGCATGGATTTTGTCAGTGTAAGAACGGTCTCTTCATCATCAATTACGATGACCTTTTTCTTTTCATTGCCCGATTCAACCTTGAATTTTTCTGATTCAACTTTAAGATCATCAAAGTTCCGGCCATTCTCGGTACTCATTTCATCTACAAGGGTTACGGCGGATTTTATTTCCTGCATGGCGCCGTTCACTATTTGGTTCATGCCATTTACCACGCTATTGCTGATATTAATGAAATCGTCCGTTTGTTTATTCAGGCTATCGCCTGATGCCAACATTTCTTCCGACCCTTTTTTAACCGTTACGCTTATTTCTTTCAGGTGTAGCATGGATTCCAGTATTTGCTTTCCTCCCTCTTCCTGTTCTTGCATCGCGTTGCGGATGTTTTGTTCATGTTGCGAAACCGTCTTTACCTCGTCATCAATAACGCCGAAACGGGAAAGAACCTCATTGGCAGATACGGTTATGCTGTCTATGGAAGTTTTTATCTTTTTCAACATCGCCGCGGTTGTCTTTGACTGCTTTGCAGATGATTCGGCAAGTTTGCGAATTTCATCGGCGACTACGGCAAACCCTCTTCCGGCTTCTCCTGCGTGGGCGGCCTCAATTGCCGCATTCATCGAAAGCAGATTTGTCTGGCTTGCGATATTATCCATGACCGCGTTTATCTGCAAAAGCCCCTCGGAGTCCTGCGCAATATCCTTTATCTTTTCCGCTACCGTTTGAAGCCCCGTTTTGCCGTTTTCAGACGCTTCCGTTAAACTGCCGACATTTTTGCTGTTTTCAACCAAAGTTCTGGTTACCGAATTAATGTTAGCTGTCATTTCTTCAACCGCGGAAGATGATGTATTGATATTTTTGGACAGGCTTTCTATCTGGGTATTCAGGCTTACAATGTTATTTTGAATATTTTTTGCCGCCCCACGCGCTTCAGCGGCGCTTTTGTCCTGTTTGGCCGTCATGTTTTTCATTCCTTCAAAATTAGTTGAAATATCGTCAACCGCTTTAGAAGTTTTTGCCATATTTGTGGAAAGCTCATGACCTGTATTGGTAAGCGCGTTGATTTTGTATTTGATTACCCCTACAAGGTTTTTAATTCTATCCATCATAAAGTCAAAGTCATGCGCGAGTACGCCTATTTCGTCCATGTGTTTGAATTCAACCCGACGCGTTAGATCCCCATCTTCCGCTATTTTGTCCAGCGTCAGTACCATGTTATTCAAAGGTTTGAGCGTACCGCTTAGAAATATAAAAGAAATTACTAAAATAGCCATTATGACAGCCATCATCAACAGGAAGAGGATTGTCATATTGCCTTTCAGGGCATCTTTAATGGAAAGTGGTTGAATAGCGACAATATGCCAGTTAAGGGTAGGTACGCTAACCAAAGCCGCCACGCCTTCGGCTACGTTGAAAAATTGAGATTCGTTTATTTTTACCTTTTCAAGAATTTCAGCGCCGGTATTTCCCAGGGCTTTATCCAGCTTTGTTTTATTGGTAACAAGATTAACGTCCTTACTGCCGGTTATTTCCCCTAAATCGTTAAAGAGGTATAAATTCGCGCTGCCTTTATAATTCTGATAAATATTGTTGACAAATTCCGTAAGGTCGATACCTGTTCCCACAAGGCCTATTGGCTTATGCTGCGCGTCAAAAACCGGCGCGTTGATAAACAGCATTGTCTGTTTTAGTTCCGCGTTATAGTTGATGTTAAAATTATATTTTTCCGTTTGGTACAGAGTCATTTTATACCAATAGTTATCGGGGTTTTCGGCGTCAAGCGGAAAATGATTATCCGCGGCAAAATAAAATTCTTTGTCAACATCGCTGCACCAGAAAACCGATTGGCTTTTGAACGACCGACGGTATCCGTCTATCTCTTCAAAGGCAATTCCTTTCAGGTTGGCGTCAGTAGGGTTGAGAAAGTGGCGCTGTATCACAGGGGAAGTCGTCATTTTAATGGCAATGGCGATTTCGCTGTTTACCGATGTTTCCAGTTTGGCTTTTTGAAGTTCCATCTCGTCCCACAGTTCGTACCCGGCAGTGTTATGGAGAGTTTGCCACATTGAAAAAGCAAAAGCTACGCTCCCACCAATAAAAATAACCAAAAAAAGAATTACGGAGAAAATAATATAACGAGTTTTTATTGAGGTTCTGCGTTCCTCAGTTTGTTTTTCTTTCATTTTTTTCCTCTTAACTTGCAAGTATAACACAATTTTATGAAAAGAATCAATATTTGAATTGTCTCATTATATTAAAATATTAACATTCATTCTACTTAACAGGATTATCAAAAAAGTCAGAAATGTCAAAAAATACCTTTTTAATATCAGGTTCTTCTGCTGATAATTTTCTTTTTCCAATGGTAAGAATATCACACGCAACATCAGACCCATTTAATTTAATTTTAATCAATTCCTGTTTTATCCGTTCATAATCCGGATATTTATATTGTATCCATGCATATTCAGCAGTTATTCCAAGATTATGATTATCCGTACAAATTTTAATTATATCCCCTTCCTTGGCAGATTCGAATTCTATTATGCCAATAGGAGTGTTTTCTATTTCAAATTTTCCCCTACTAATTGGCTTTACATTAAAAATATTTTTTCCCATATTAATTCACCTCCGATTTATGCATATATTTTATCATAATTTACTAATCTTAAAGAAAAATTTCTACCACGAACCACACGAAAAACACGAACTTTTAGTCAAAATCTTGTTGTTCGTGTTGGTTCGTGGTAAAATTCAAAGGAATCCAAATTAAGCCAATTGAAGCTACTGTAATGTGTTCCGATTATCTATTCCACCTTGAACCGTGAAACTTCTTTCATCAAGTTGTCAATAGCCGCACGGTTCTTGTTTGACATATCACTGACACTATGTACAGCTATATTAATCTGATCCGCACCCGTTGCCATTTCGCTCATGCCGCTTTCAATTTCCTGCGTTATCTTTTCAAGATTCTGGCTCTCGTGTACTACTTCTTTGCTTCCTTCAAGCATTTCTTCTGAGCCGCTTTTTACCTGCTGTGTATTTTCCTTCAAACCGCCGACGCTTTGCAAGAGTTGTTTACTTCCCTCGCTCTGTTCTTCCATCGAGTTGCGGATATTTTCTTCCTGATCCGAAACGGTTTTAACACTTGTGTCTATCGCATCAAACCTTTTAAGTACGGTATCGGTGGAACTGGTAATTTTTTTTATTGATTCCGTTATCTTTTTCAACACCGTGCCGATTGTTTTGGACTGATTGCTGGAACTTTCCGCAAGTTTGCGGATTTCGGCGGCAACTACGGCAAATCCTTTGCCCGCTTCTCCGGCGTGAGCGGCTTCTATCGCTGCGTTCATCGAAAGCAGATTTGTCTGGCTTGCGATGTTTTCCATTACCGCGTTAATTTCCAATAAGCCTTCTGATTGGCGCGATATTTCCTGAATGTTTGTTGCTACTTCCTGCAATCCGTTGTGCCCCGCTTCGGAGGCTTCCTTGAGGGTCTTAACATTAGCAGTGTTGTTGATCAGCGTGCCGGTAACAGAATTGATGTTGGCGACCATTTCCTCAATGGCGGACGAAGACTGAGAAATATTGCGTCCTTGATTTTCAACATTACCGTTGAGTTTATTGATGTCGGCGACAACTTTTTCCATTGTGGAGTTGGTTACAGTAACGCTGGCGCTCTGGTTTATGACGCGCCCCTTAATGCTCTGAATGTTTGCGGTAATTTCATTTATCGAGGCGGCGGTCTCGGTCATGTTGCTGGAAAGGTCATTGCCTATATTAGACAGATTTGTCACTTCTTTCTTGATGATGCCAATCATGGTTTTGATTTTATCCATTGTTGAGTTAAAGTCTTGGGCAAGTTCGCCGATTTCATTTTTAGCTTTGACATTGATGCTCTGCGTCAGATCGCCTTCGGATATTTTTTTAAGCGCGCCTGTAATAATTGTAATAGGTTTGGTAATGCCGCGGATAACAAATATCATAATAAACAAAAGTACAACTATTAGAATTGAAACAAAGATTATGGCTGATAATTGAACCCTGTTTAACTCCGCGAATACCACGCTTGTCGGTATGGTGGTAACTACTATCCAATTCGGCCCCGGAATTAGCGATGATGAGATTATGTATTTACTGTCCATCGCGTAAAACGTTTCGTTTTTCAATACGCTGTCCTTGTACTGTTCAATGCCCTGATCCTCAAAAAAATTAACTTTCATTACCTTTTCATGGTCTTTGTTGCTGATAAAAAGTCCATCTTTGTTAAGCAGCCAGCTTTCCATTCCTTCAATATGGTTTTTTTCGTTCACAATATCTGTCAGTGAACTAATCGCTATATCCGTACCAATAACGCCCAGATCATTTTTGTTGTTATCGTATATGATGGTGGTAAGGGAAGTTGAGAAGGTTTGGGTTGCCAAAGCCGTGTAGGGATCGGTGTAAATTACATCCCCGGGGCGGGCTTTCGCGTCCTTGAACCACGCTCTTGCCCGTTGATCATACTTATCGGGGGGATTCCAGTGCGGAGAAAAGACAATATAACTTCCCGGCTCAAAAGTGGGTATGTTGTTTCCCATATACATTTGTGTCGCGTTTTTTAGGACGCTCCTATTTCGTAAAAAAAGGGCGGCCAAATCATCCTTTGGAATTGCGCTGTCATCAAGGCTGCGCGCGCCCGATCTTGCATAGAGGGCAGCTATGGCTGATGTTGTATGCTTGAGCGCCTGTTCATAGGCGGCAAAGGTCAGAATCAGATTATTTTGAATGGCTGATGTCTGCTCCTGAATGTAGGTTTCCATCTGTTTGGTAGTCATAGAGCGCATTTGCGATATAAAAATAATTGACACCGATACTGTGCCTGCCAACATTCCCGCCAGAGAAATAACCGTTAAAACCACGTTTAATGATTGTTTTACCTTCATCTTTTGTTACTCCTGTCTAGATATTATGGAACTTAAAAATCCCACTTTTATTCAATTATCCTTTAATTTGTAATTTTTGTCAATAAAAATCATAAAAAAGTACAGGGGTAACGCGCTATGAAGTTTTCTGCGCTGAAGCGAAATCTGAACAGAATCCGTTCTTTTCCGATGCGCCAGGACGGCACGGAAAGACGAATAAACGGCGCACGCTGGGGGATGTCCAAGAAGTAAGAATATAACCACGGAGTTACACGGAGGAAGAGAAGATTTTCGTACAAAAACTCCGTGTACTCCGTGGTTTAAAATTCTTTTTGGACAGCTCCCACATTTGTTGGAAAATGGGGATTTTATTTGCGCTACGCCATGCCGAATCATTCCAAAGACGCACTGCGTGCGCCGTTTTTATGCGGGGGCAAAAAGAATTTCTTACAATTTTATGCTTTTTTTCCTTTATTTTTTTCTTTATTTTATTTTAATACCATTGCAAGAGATATTTCGTGTAACGTTCCGGCTGTATATGACGTTTTTTACGCCCGATAAGGAAAAATGCGAAGCGATTTTATGGGCGCAAAAAATGTGGTGGAGCAAAATACCACAAAGTGGCGAAGCGTTTACCGGCCTCGTTAGGCGAAGTAAAGTCTGGCATTTACAATAATTCTTCACTTTTCATCATTAATAATTTTATGCATACTATTAATGTACCAATTCCATAACCAAGTGGTGCCATATACCATAAATTCTCATTTATTATAACGCCAAAAAACCCAAGTAAACATAAAATGCCATTTAACCTTAATATCCATTTTATATTTATAGATAATTTTAACATAAAACCAGAAAAAATAAATGCCAATCCCATAAATAAACCCCATCCCAAATAATCTATTGCCATTATAAATGAGGGCCATGTTCCTATTTTAAAATATTCAGGAATATTTATTCCATTTTTAATTAATTGTTTTATTACAATTATATTTATCCAATGTATTAAATTAGTAAGAAGCATACATGATGAAACGAAAATAATGGCCAACAATCTATAAATATTATGTTTTATTTTATTATCAACAGGTAGTGAAATTATAAGTAATACCATATATATTCCTGAAAGCATCGTAATAATTTCCATAATATTTATTGTTATATTATTACTGAATAAAATTAATAATACAACTGATATAAAATATAGAAGACAAATTAATAAACCAGTTTTTGCAATATTTTTAGTATTCATATTATTTTCTCCATATAGTTTTATTTATATTTTATTTCCAATTATTTATTTTGTCAATATATATTCATATTCAATATTTACAATAATTTCCCAGACTTTATTACGCTTAACGTTCCGGCAGTAAAAGACGTTTGGGGCAGGTAATAAGGCAATGCGAAGCATTGACCCCTGCCCCAAATGTGGCGGAGAAAAAACGCACAAAGGAGCGTAACCCCGACTAGGGTTTTGCGTAGCCCGAGCCGCCGTAAGGCGGCGTACATTTGTATGCCTACTTTCCTCTCAGTCCTTAACGTGAACCTGTTCATCCCTTTACAGTAGGTTATGTCCGAATATGCGGGATTGTCTATCTTCTCCCTCATCTTTTCAGATAAATTGTCTTCATATTTCTTGTCCACTATATAGAGCTTGTAGAAAAACAATAAATATCGCATAACAAAATAAAAAATTGACATAAGAAGAAAAACCGCGATATAATAAATTTATTATGGCAAGATATAAACATAGCGAAGCGGGAAACGGGCAGGG
>NZ_BDHE01000002.1:0-107625 GCF_054786175.1 Treponema sp. R8-4-B8 | reverse complement strand
TTTTTATAAATTGTAGTAAAAACATTTTGATCATTTTTATATAAATACATCTCTTTTTGAAAACTATTTTTCGTAATTATCCTCTGAAATTGAACCGGCAAAAGATGCCATATGAACAAATTTTTAAAGGAGGCATTCGGGGGGGGGGGGGGTACTCTCAGAATATGAGAAATACATTTATCTATTTTTGCATATAAATTACTATGCCAATGGGAACGCGTTTTTTTATAATTTAATTTTAACGGATATTTCATATTTTCTTAAAATAATACATATAAACTAATAAGCATTATCATATTTTGTTAGATACAATCTTCTTCCGCCAATCGTCCAGCATATCAGTAATAGTATCCCGTAAAGGAATATCCGGTTTCCAGCTGGTTACATGAGTAAGGCGTGAAATATCCGCTTGAATAACCGGGGTATCAGAAACACGCATCAACGCAGGGTTTTGTTTGACAGTAATCTGAGTTTTTGCGAGAGAAAGCGCTATCTCAAGAACTTCCTGCATAGCAATGGCTTTACCGCTTCCTACATTATACGCTTCTCCGGCTCTTCCTTTTTGAATAAGCAGAGCATACGCTTTAACAATATCCCGTACATCTGTAAAATCGCGCATAGAAGAAAGATTACCAACATAAATTATCGGAGGATGCAAGCCCGCTTCAATTTCCGCAATTTGCTTGCAAAAATTGGCAGTTGCAAAAGTATCAATTTGTCCCGGCCCTGTATGGTTAAAAGCTCTAACCATGATAATTTCAAGTTTATAAGCGTGGGCATAAACATGACCTAGTAAATCTTGCGCAACTTTAGTACAAGCGTATATATTTCCCGGACGCATTAAGGTATTTTCCTTAATGGGTAATTCCTCCGGCAGAATATAACCATATTCTTCGCCTGACCCAATAAGAAGAACCCGAGGAGGGTTTTGCATAACGCGCAACGCTTCCAAAAGATTAACAGCGCCTTTAATATTTATATCCGCTGTTAACGCAGGCTTTTCCCAAGACAGGGCAACAGAACTTTGCGCGGCAAGATGAAAAAGGTAATCAGGGCGTATCTTATCAAGCAAAGAACTTATAGAAGCTTGATTGAGTATATCAAGCTCATAGTTTGGAACATCTTCTTTTATTTCTTCTTGGGGCAACCGGGTCGCACTTACTTCCCATCCTAATGATTTTAGGTGAATAATAAGATGTCTTCCGACAAATCCTGCCGCTCCAATTATAAGGGCTTTCATTTTTTCTCTTTACCGACAAGTGCTAGGTCATTATCTACCATACGTGCAACTAACTCTGAAAATGATATTTTTCTTTTCCAACCAAGCTGACGTTCCGCTTTTTCAGGATTCCCAAGCAAGATTTCAACTTCCGCAGGCCGAAAAAAACGCGGATTTATTTTTACAAAGGTTCTGCTGGAAGCTTTGTCTATTCCTATTTCTTCTTTACCGCTTCCTTGCCACTGTATTTTTATATCTACACGAGAAAAGGCTGTTTCAACAAATTCCCTAATAGTACGGGTTTCGCCGCTGGCAATAACATAATCGTCCGGCATATTTTGCTGGAGCATGAGCCACATTGCATTCACATAGTCCTGAGAATGACCCCAATCGCGTTTTGCGTCAAGATTTCCCAATTCAACATGATCTTGCAAATCTAGTTTAATACGCGCAACTGCGTCTGTAATTTTGCGCGTAACAAATTCCTTACCACGTCTTTCACCTTCATGGTTAAACAAAATACCGGAACAGGCGTACATACCGTAACTTTCACGGTAATTTTTTGTTATCCAATGTCCGTACAATTTTGCTACCCCGTAAGGACTGCGAGGATAAAAAGGAGTTTTTTCTGTTTGGGGCATTTCCTGCGCTAAACCAAACATTTCACTGGTTGATGCCTGATAGAAACGCGCTTGTGGTTTTACAATGCGAATTGCCTCAAGTAAATGCGTTACTCCAACCGCGTTAATATCAGCCGTGATAATAGGCTGTTCCCAACTTGTAGCAACAAAAGACTGAGCAGCAAGGTTATACACTTCGTCTGCTTGTGAAACTCGCATGGCGGAAACAAGAGAAACAACATCCGTCATGTCGGCATAAATAAAATGTATTTTGTCCTTTAAATGAGCGACATTGCCATAATCGACAACGCTTTTACGCCTCATAATGCCGTATATGTTATAGCCTTTTTCTAAAAGCAATTCGCTAAGATATGAACCGTCTTGCCCTGTAATTCCTGTTATTAACGCGTTTTTCATTGTAAATTAATCTCCTTTATTTTAAATAATTGATCTTCATAGCCATGCAATTTTAATCTATTGCTTTATATTCATATAAACCAATAGACTGTAAACAAAACCCTAAAGTCCTCATATCTTCATTTATTCCTAATTCTTTTGGTGTGTATAGTTTTGATGTAATTATTTTAATGTCTAAATAATTTTTATTTACCAATTCTCTTGCTTTGATTATAAATTCATTGTCTCCGTCTTCCAGATTTCCATAGACATGATCATTTACAATAAATTTTACTGTTTGTAACGGTGAAAGCCTATTACCTCTTATCGTTAATCTTAAGTCAGATTCAATTTTTTGAATAGGGATACTTATTTCTGCTTCTTCCTGATCTGTCCATATAAGAGTATTTTCCTGACCAGAAAATCCTTTTATTACATGATCAGAAAATTTTTTAATTAAAGAATTTATTTCATAAGAACGAAACGCTTCAATGGAAGAATATTTAATTATGATAAAACTATTATCCTCATAATCAGGTTCATGTTGTGTATAAAGTTTTTTTAACTGTAAATCTTTCCATTCATCTTGAGATAACAATAAAAAAATTTCGCCCTGATGATAAGAAGAGTTTGTATATTTCATTGGAGTTAACCAATAATAATATGTCAAGTCGGGCATAAGACTGGATATTTCAATCTTTCCATTACTTAATTCAGTTGTTATATTCGCATTCCAAAATGTAGCGAAGCCATACTTAAGCTGATTGTCCAATAAATACCGTATATAACCATTCCTACTACTATTACTATATCTATCTTGTGTATATTCGTATCTAACAGTTAAATAACTCTGTCCAAGAATAAATAAAATTATTCCAGATATAATTGCTATACGTTTCAGATGTCCGTACGATTTTTCAATATGTTCAAAGAAGATCGCAATAAGAGGAATAAAAAATACCATAAACGGAATAAAATATCTGCTAATAATTTCTTGTTCAATAACAATTAATACAAATATATTAAAAATGAAGGAAATAATAAAAAAGGATGTTATAAATTGTTGTTCTGCTAATTGTACCTCGATGTTATTTTGAATCTTCGCGTAGGTCAATGATTTTAAAACCGCCCAAAACAAAAAAAATGTTCCGATTATCGCTATTATGCTGAATAAACCATTAATAGATAAAAGAGGAATTCCGTAAGAAAATCCAAGGAAATTCACAATTGAATAAAGAATTTCTCCGAGTTTTGGAAAAAAGTTGGCGTTTAATCTGTCTAGGTTCATAACCTCATATGAGTAAAAATAAAAATAAGAATGCAGTAGATTATTTACTAAATAACCGATACCAGACACAATTAAACTATAACATCCCAGAAAAAGAAAGTATTTCTTTTTTTGTATTATTTTTGAATAACAATAAAGGCATGTAATAAGTAGAGGAATATTGAAAATAATAAAATAACGGATTCCCTGTACACCGGTAACGAATAACAATAACGTATACAAGATAAAATTAGTTAATAATTTCTTCGCTGTACTGACATGATATGCAAGTTTAATAAACAAACCAAGACAGCAAAAAAGCGCGGCAATAATGAAAGTATAAGAACCACTAAATGTTATCATATCAAAATAAACCCATGACAGCGGCATAATTAAAAAATTGCAGGTAATAAATATCCATTTTGTTTTAATTTTAATTTGTCTAGCCATAAACAAATATGACAATATCAATATTAAATTGCTTAAAAATACAAAAAGAGCGCGAATCAACTTCCAATTTTCATATCGTCCTAATAATTTAAAAAGCGGCATTGTGATCAAATTTGAGCCAATCAGAGCCATCTCGGTTGAGCTATACCAGTTGCGACTAACAAAAGCATTCTCTTCAGCTAATAGCTTTCCCAATACCATATGAGCTGCATGATCGCTATTCGAAAATTTCCATAAGTATTTATATGATAAAATACTGAGAAAACCTAACAACAACACACATATTAAGACATTAATTATGATAATTAATTTTGAATTTTTAGTATCCTCAATAAATTCGGCAATCGTTTTAGAATACAGGCAGAAAAAAGCCAGTAAAAAAAACATTATGCCAATTTTAGATAGGAATATAAATAAATTAGGCATATTTTTTATCGGCTCTAACAATAATAAAAGACAAATTACCATACCCGTAAATACAAATATTATTGCCAATTTTCTTAACACCGTTGGATTATTAATTTGTTTTAACAACATTTCAAAATTTTTCATTTTTCCTCCATAATTTATTTACTTCTCCGCGAAAAAATTTATCGCGATTGATTCCTTTTTCCAACAACAAAATTTAATTTTTATCTACTATAAATCCAAAACATTAATCACTTTATTTGTTTCTGACATTTTACGACATGACATTTTACAAATCATTTCATTTAGGATGATAAATAATTACTTTAAATTGGTTTTCATCTATTTTATTTTCCATTGTTATATCAGGATAAAGCGAAAATGAACGCGTAATTCCAGTTCCCAAGCCTTTATATGGCAGTATATACTGTACTGTTGACAAAAGTATAGGATTCCGTAAAATAGAAATTCCATTTTTAATGTTTTCAACTGTTGTTTTATTCAGCAAAACAGATAATTCTTCTATTGTAACAAAAGGATTATCCTTTATTATTTTCTCTGAACTTTTCCCCACCATATCAGTGTCTTTTGAAGTAATCATAAGTTATATCTCTTTCCTAACTATTTTAATCTTCTTATCAATTATCATACCCTGCGTATTTCCACTCTCCAATATTACGCTTCTCATAATCAAAATTAACGCCTACTTTGAATAATTGCTTTCCGCTTCCTGCCCAGGGCAACAAATAATCTTTTGTGTCTATTTGCTCCAGTGCTTCTTCCGCAGTTCCGTTCAATTTAAATTCAAAACAGTACACAAAGCGTTTTGTCTCTACCAGCGTGTCTATACGCCCCGATGCTATTCGTACTTCCGATTGGCAATTTAAACCCAGCATCGTAAATATCAAGTGTATTACGGTTTCGTAATAGTTTTCGCTTTCCTTTATTATATCATAAGGTATTGACGCTAAAAATATTTTAAGTGAATTTATCGCCCCGTCTACATCGCCTTTGAGCAACGCCGCAATAAGTTGGGTATTCAATCCGCGAGAAGCTTCAACAGATGGCTGTAAATACTGTTCCAAAAGCGCTTTTGAAAAGGAAGTGCGTACTTCATCATTCGGATAATCAAGAATATATTGATTCAACTCCTCATCATAATCTTTTATCGTCAGATACCCACTTTGATAAAGCAGTGGTTCCGCCCTCATTGTCTCTATGTCATACTTGCGGAAATCTTCATATCCTACTCGCATATCGGTAAGATCAACAATGTTTATTTTTTGTTTGATAATAAGGTTTATCAAAAAAGTAGGCGTTCCCGTTTCATACCAATATGGTAAAAATTTTCCACTCTTGTCAAAATGATTAAGTAAACCAAATGGGTTATACACCGTAAGAAGTTTATGGGAAAATCTATAACCGTTATAAAACCGGCGTAATTCTCCAAGATACGTTTCTCGGCTCTTATCTGAGTCTTCCAATACCGCCTCTATCTCCGGTCCAAAGTTTTGTTCCATCTCTTCTTGGGTTATGCCACAGAGATCGGCGTAACGTGGATCAAGGGTAAGGTCAACAAGGTGGTTTAAATCCGAAAATACGCTAACATGGGAAAACTTAGTTACTCCAGTTAGAAACACAAACTGCAAATACTTATCATACGATTTCAAAACTCCATAAAATCCTTTTAATTCATCCCTCATCATGGCGTGAAGCTGCGGATTGTCAATGGTAGCAAGTAGGGGCTTATCATATTCATCAACTATAACAACAACCTTCTCATTCTGAGTATGATATAGTGTTTCAATGAGGCGGATAAAACGTCCTGCACAGATACCGGCATCCAAAGACACAGAATATTTTCTTGCACAAGAATCAAGCGCCATATTAATTATTTCGTAAAGTGTGTTTACTCCTCCGGCTGGATAATTTCCCGGATTGAGATCAATATGAATTATCGGATGTTTCTTCCATTCCCATTCCATGGAGTCAATCGCAAGGGCCGGTTGTCCTGCTATCTCGCCAAACAGATTCCGCCTGTTTTCAAATACCGCTCCTAAAGTTGAACACAACAGCGATTTCCCAAAACGTCTGGGACGTGAAAGAAAAAACGCCCTGCCCGATCCGGTTATTAAGCTGTGAATCTGGGCGGTTTTATCAACATAAATAAAACCTTCCTCGCGGATACTGACAAAATCCTGTATGCCTATCGGTAAGCGTCTTTTCATAGATTATTCCTTCAATGTTTCTTCACCTTTACGGCATGTCATCATTTCTACTTAAAACATTTTTTTATAGTTTCACAAATATATTCAACATCTTTTTGTGATAATTCATAATAGAATGGTAATCGTACCAAGCAATCTGCAAATTTATCACAGTTTTCTAATCTACGTCCATCGTGTTTTGTTTTGTAATATTCACTGGAATGCAAACTAAGATAGTGAAATACAGCTAAAATACCATTTTCTTTTAAATGTGTGATTAATCTTGTTCTGTCTTCCAACGAATTACAAACCAAATAAAACATATGCGCATTATTTGTAGCATAATTTGGTATTTCATGTAAAATAAAATATCCTTTATCTGCTAATGGTTTTAAATTTTCAAAATAAATATCCCAAATTTGTTTTCGTTTTGCCTGAATATCATCTAAACACTCAATTTGAGCCCAAAGAAAAGCTGCTACAATTTCTGATGGTAAAAACGAACTGCCAGTGTCTACCCATCCATATTTATTTACTTCTCCGCGAAAGAATTCAGCGCGGTTAGTCCCTTTCTCCCAAATAATTTCCGCACGGCGTATAAATCGCTCATCATTAATTACTAACATTCCACCTTCACCGGAAATGATGTTTTTTGTTTCATGAAAAGAAAAAGCCGCTAAATGTCCAATGCTCCCTAATGGCTTCGGTTTTATAATCCCATCTGTATAAGATGAATCTATTGCTTGTGCGGCATCCTCAATAACCAATAAATTGTATTTATCAGCAATCTGCATAATTTTTTTCATATCACATGACATACCAGCATAATGCACAGGTACTATTGCTTTTGTTTTTGGAGTAATCAATGCTTCAATAGCGTCTACGTCAATATTTGGATGATTATCCTGACTGTCAGCAAAAACAATTTTTGCTCCCTGCCTTACAAACGCTAATGCCGTAGATACAAATGTGTAACTCGGTACAATTACTTCGTCGCCTGGTTGAATATCAGCTAGGATTGCGCACATTTCAAGAGCGTCTGTACAGGAAGTAGTGAGCAGGCACTTTTTAAAACCATATTTCTGCTCAAAAAATGTCTGGCTTTTTTTTGTAAATTCTCCGTTACCGGAAATTTTTCCTGAACGAACAGCCTGTTCGATATATTGAGTTTCTTTTCCTGTTAGATAAGGTTTATTAAAAGGGATCATTTTCATATAAGAAGTTTAATCATTTTTTCTTTATATTCAAGGTATCTTTCTTTTGTTAGAATATACCGCTGTTTTTCTTTATCTTTTTGACCTTCATCTATCAAATAACCAAATGCTTTGTTAAAACGAATAGCTCTTTTATTATTAGCCATTATATGCCCGGAAAGATATTCAAGTTTTAAGCACTCAAATGCAAAATCTGTATTACATAAAGCCATCCGAATACCAATACCCGTATTCATGTATTTATCTTCGTAAATAAATATTCCCGGTTCTCCGCATTTTTTGTCATAATCAATATCTTTTATATTTACTAATCCTATATTTTCATTATTGTACACTGCTATAAAATAATAATTATTATCATTGTTAATTTTGTTAAACCATTTTAATTGCATTTCAGGAGATATATATTCTTTAAAGTCCATATACTGGGAAATTTTTGGGTCATTTCTCCAATTTCTGACAAGTTCTATCTTATCAAGAGTCAAGCGTTCTAATATAATATCATATTTTTGAAATGTTTCCAATTATTTAATTACTCTCTTATATCATCTTCACCATGTCCACAATATAGATTAAGTTTGTACAATCCTTTTTGCTCAAGTTTTTCTATACTTTTTTGCAACTTATCTTTGTTTCCCTCAGGAAGTTTTGTAACTGTAGGAACATCTTTAATTAAAGTATCTCCTGTAAAGAGATTATCGTTTATTTTAATACAAATACAACCATTTGTATGACCTGGCGTATGAATAATTTCGATTTGTATTCCTCCCCAATCTATTAGATGTTCGTCAGTTAGTACAATATCACAAGGATTTAATTCAAATCCAATTTGATTATAAAAAACTGACATGTTTTTCTTTTTGTTTGTAATAGCATTAGCAGTGTCCAAAGAACAACAGAGCTTCGCATTATATTTAGTCCTTATTTTATCAGCGCACCAAATATGATCAAAATGTTCATGAGTTAAAAAAATAAAATCAACCTTTTGTTCACCTATTGACTGTTCAATAACAGATGAATCTTCTGAACCGGGATCTATAACAATACAAGAGCTTTTATTCTCATTAAACACAATAAAACAATTAGAAGATACAGGCTGATTTATAATTTTTATTATTTTCATACATTAAAGCGCTACCATTTTCTCAACTTTAAATTCAGTTGTTTTTTTTGTCTCATCGAATGGGGCTGATAAAAAAAAACAAGGGTATGATTGTATAATATCCTGATATATAGTAAACGCAGCTTGTTCAGGTACAATAATAATTTGACTGTCTCCTAATGTTGTTTGTTTTGCAATTCCTCTTTCAAGCAATATGTTTTCATAAATATAAGAACCAGGCCCCGGAAACACATTGCTATATCTAACGCATAAATTATATGTATCTGTGCAAACAACATCATTGTTAATAATATTTCCGGTAAATGGACGTTCATATCTATATGGAACTTTTAATTTATCTTCGATATAGTGCATAAATGTAAAACAATCTCCAATACGAGTGCCAAAAAATAGAAATTTTACATTTAACTCTGTTTTATGAAGCAAGTCAAAGGTGGAACCATTTCCACATGAGTTTTTACCAATATCTTTAATAAATTCCGTATGTTTTCCTAATAAAGCATTAGACATTAATGGATCGATTGATCTAATTACATCTTGCTGATTACGAAAATATTCATTAAATAAGCCCATTGGCGTTTTGCTGTTTTGAACATTAAAATCTTCCTTATTTGGAAAACTAAATGTAAATGTAGGAAATATTAATGTTGGAACGGCCAAATCCATAAATATTAAATACAATTCCTCTAATAAACTTAACTTCTTAATCATTGGAATTCCGAAATTCAACGCTGTATGCACATAGAGAATATCACATTTATTCGCGCCAAGATTCTTTAAAGAATCAGATATTTGTTTATTAGTTATTAGCGAGCCTGTATTGCCTTTGAAAAGAATATTTTCATTCATATATTAACCTTCCAGATGTATTTTAACATCAGAACATTGATGCTCCGCCATCAACACAATAATTTTGAGCGGTAATCCAACGTCCGCCCTCCCCAAGCAAATATTTTACCATCAACGCAATATCAGAGCATTGCCCAAAACCTAAAGGATATTTATCTGTAAGTTTCGCCAATTTTTCAGGATCATTAAATATTGGTTCGCTCATTTTAGTGCGTATACCGCCCGGCAAAATAGAATTAACAGTAATATTAGGCGCTAATTCTAACGCCAGAGATTTGACAAGAGAATCAATCGCTCCTTTACTTGCCGCATAAATCGAATTACCTTTGTTCCCCCTTTTACTGTAGAGAGCGGAAATAAAAATTATTCTTTTAAGAGACGATATGTTATTTTTCATTAATAATGTTTGTAAAATAGCAATAGCGCTAAACAGATTAACATTAAAGATTTCTTGAATATAATCCTCACGAAAATTTTTTAAAGGTAAAATTTTTAAAGTACCGGCACAATGAACAAAACCGCTTATTTGAATTTGTTTGGATAGTAGAAAATCTTTTAATGTTTTTTTTGTTTCTTCTATCTGTGATAAATCAGAAACCCAAAAATCAATTGGATTAGATGAATGTATTTTGTTTTTTAGCTGTTCCAATTTATTAATATCGCGACCATGTAATAATAACGGATTATCATTGGATAAAGTTTCGGCTATTGACGTTCCAATATCAGAAGTAGAGCCACTAATAAGTATATAAGGTTTATTTTCCATTCTTCTCTACATATTCAATAAATTCCGCTATTGATGAAAACGCCTCAACTTCTTGCTGAGACATATGGATTTTATAATCCGAATCCAAAAGCGCCAAAGTGGATAATACTGACAATGAGTCCCATTCTTCAAGATCTTTGAACTTTGCATTAAGATCCAATTCCTCAATTTCAAGTAATTCTTTGATTTTTTCTGCTAAATTTGCCATAAATAACTCCTTCCTAATAATATATTATCTTATTAAATGATAAATTGCCAAGCTGTTGTTCTATTGCCGCCCATGTCAACCCAACGCCAAATCCTGCAAAACAGACATTAAACGTTTTTATACAAGCGGCTTCCCCCAAATTAAAACTGATATTGGTTGGAATAGTCGCGCCGCTTGCATTTCCGAAATTTTCCACAATGTTTGACGGCATTTTTTCTCGTGATATTCCGATTTTATCGGCCAATTTATTGAGCATAAATTTATTTGGTTGATGAAACAGCCAATAATCAATATCATCAGGTTTTTTCCCTGCCATACCCAATAATTCTTCAATCATCGGAGGAACTTCGGTTTGAACAAAATTAAAAACTTCATCGCCCTTCATAACCAAATTTTCCAAAGCCCTAAAATTTCCATTATCATCTTCTTTCATTTCAGATGTTTCAGGACTACAGGGAATCTTAAATCCGCCAGCAGGTATTTGAAGGGCATACGCTCCCTTGCCGTTCATATTTAATACCATGTTTATATTCGCCTGTTCTTTGCTCTTTTCTACAATAGTGATACAGGCGGCATCGCCAACCAAAGGGTTGCTGTTTCGATCACGCTTGCTTACTTTCCGGCTTAGGACATCGGCATTCATCAATACTACTTTTTTGATTGATTCCTGTTCAAGCAACATATAGGCTTGCAATAGACCAATAATAAATCCCGCGCAACCCTGGTTTATATCCATACATAATACATTTGTATCCAACTCAAGTTTTCCATGTATTATATTGCTGGTAGGCGGCATAAAATGTTCAGGCGACTGGGTTACCAGAATTAAGGCGCTTATATCTTCTTTTTTTAATAGATTGTTATCAAAAAGATAATTAATTCCATATATGCACATATCAGAGACATTTGTATTTTCTTTAACAATTCTATGTTTGTTGTATCCCATTGCCAATTTTAATTTTAGCGATTTTGCTTCTGAAAAATTATAGTTTCCCATTTCTTCTTCAAAAGTAACTTCTTGATTGGGAAGAATCGATAGTACGCCGCTAATTCGTTTGTTTTTAAAAGTAAAATGAATACTCATATTTATAACCTCTTGCAATCATTATTGGATCTAATCATTACCTGATCAAGCATTGTTTCAGCCTCAAAACCATAATGTTTATATCTTACAATGGCATTTTCATTTGATGCCAATACCCAGAAAATTTGCCTTTTTGTATTACGGCTTTCGTTAAAAAAACGTCTTAATAAGACTGACCCAAATTTCTTATCGCGATATTCGGGAAGAACAAACCAGTAACGCAAATAAGATGTCATGCCTTTTATTTCAAAAATAACAAAGGCCAATACCTTTTGTTGTTCTGTAATAACAAAAACATTATTATTGTTAATAAATTGCGTAATTTCTTCCAGTAATGGTAATTGCTCGCTGTATTTATCAAAATACTTTTCAAAAATATTCAATATTTGTTCTGTGTGATTTAGCGTTGCATTTTCTGTTTTTGTATCGGCAATCTGCGGTTCATTAAGATTTTTAATACGGCTCATTCTATACAAAGTAGTGTACTTATTAAAACCAATTTGTAAAAAAATATCTGCTGTTTTTTTTATGTTTATTTCTGTTCCAATAATATCTGTTACAAAAGTATGTTCGGTACAATTACTTATTAATTCTTTTAATGAATCCGCAAGTGTTTTTTCATTTGAACAAATAAAATAAAGATGGAAAAAATCATGGTCTTCATGCAAAATAAAGAAGCATTTCTCATAACAAACAATATTCAGTAATTTATTTTTGATTAACAGATTACAACGATCTTCTCCAAGAAAAAAGTTGGTAATATAGCCTTCTTTATAAGATTTAATTGTGTCAATAGCGTTAATAATATTTGCATAACTAGTTAGAATTTCCTTGTTTAGGTTTTGTTTCATAGATTATCAGTATTTACCTGTTGGTTCAATATTATCTTATTTTAAACATTATTCCAGTAATTGGTCCGGCTCATTCTATAATTGATATCCTCTTTAATTGTTCTCTTTATCAATAGTTGATTACAGATATATCGGTTCTCCAAATTTTAAGATTTGTTCAATTAAAGGTTCTGTTTTATTAATGCATTTTCCAGGTATGCGTCGCTTTCTAAATAATAACCTGTTTCCAAATCTTCTAATTTATTTATAATTCCATTTGAAAGCATTATTTTTACAGCTTCGCTGATACTTAGTTTGTTGTTTTTTCTGATGCTTGACAACAATCCAGCAAAATGTACATAAACCAAAAATCTTTGTTTTTCTGTCATAAAATTTCGCTCTTCAAAAATTTTAAATGTGAAAGAGCTTTAACCGAATGAAAAGAAAACTGATCATTGAGTTCCTTGTGTATCAAAGCTTTAGAAAGTTCCGT
Source organism: Treponema sp. R8-4-B8 (assembly GCF_054786175.1). Taxonomy (NCBI): domain Bacteria; kingdom Pseudomonadati; phylum Spirochaetota; class Spirochaetia; order Treponematales; family Treponemataceae; genus Treponema; species Treponema sp. R8-4-B8. Next base: position 94,491 of record NZ_BDHE01000002.1, on the reverse strand, counting down.
CATTGGTAAGATACCGAGCAAAAATGTTTCCAAAATCGCTGAAATATCGTCATTTGCGACAAGCCCGTGTACAAAATCGTATTTATTATCTTGATTTGATAGTCTGTCATTATGGTTTACAAAATCCTTGTTTCTGTTATTTATAATAAAAACTGCCCATTCTTCATTTGGCTCAGTAAATATTATGTAATTTAAATCATTTAAAATATTGTCAAATTCATACAAATTTAATATTGGCCTGCCTGTTTCGAACCTTCTTGTAATTTTATTTGCCCAGTCAATAGCTTGCTGTCTTATTGATGTTAAATAAAAACCTTGCCCAAAATCTTTATATTTTCCGCATTTTGATAAATCTATATTGGATACTTCTGCATTACTTCCGTGAAATAAAATCATTTTTTAGCCCCTATTCCGGCCATATCAACCAGTTCACTAATAACATCTTCATTTGATAAAAGGTGCAATGTTTCATAGTATTCTTCCAAATAATTCAGGCAACCGTTGGAAAGAATCACCCGGGTAGCCTCTGAAATAGTTATATTCAATCTTTTAGAATATCCGCTTATTATCATGGAAACCCATAGTTCCTGTTTGTTATTCATAATTGTATACCGTTTAATAAATTTTATTTCTTCGTTCTTCAATTGTATTTTCAGTCATCAATTAACCTCATTCACCTGTTGGTTCAATTTCAGCCGGTCTATCTTACCATTGGCGTTCATGGGTAATTTTTCCATTCGTAAATATTTTGTAGGAATCATGTACTTTGGCAGATTTTGTCCTATTCGTTTGCGAAATTCAGCCGCCGGAAAATCTTCATTTGCTTCGTAAACAAGATATATTTCTTTATTCTGTTTCTGATAAACAACACATCCATTGTCAACCAAATGTAAAACATTTACCACTATATGCTCAATTTCGGCCAATTCAATCCGGTAGCCTAAATGTTTGATTAGCGTGTCTCTGCGTCCCTTAAACAATATTTCACCACGATCATTCTCTGTAACAATATCGCCGGTTCTGTAAATAATTTCAGGATAATTTTTGTTTAACGGATTTTGAGTAAAAGCGACGGCGGTTTTTTCAGGATTATTGTAATAGCCCATAGCAAGTGATGTCCCTCTGACGCAAAGTTCACCTTCTTCTCCGGGTTTACAAAGTTGATTATCTTCATTTAAAATTAAGATCGACGTATTCCTGCATGGAAAACCTATAGGCAACGGTTCGCTGTCATCGAACTCACGATCAATGATAAAATATGTACAATCCAATGTTATCTCAATTGGTCCATATAAATTTATAAATCTTGTATTGGGTAAATTTTTATGCCAATAGTTGTATTGTTTTGTCTGTAATACTTCTCCAGCAAACCATACTGTTTTTAGCTCCGACAGATTTATTTTGGTTAGTAAATCCATATTAGCGATATTTACCATAATTGTTGGTACCCAAAAAATAAACGAGACTTTTTCTTTTTCAAGTATCTCCAGTATTTTAAACGGAAAAGCGGATAAACGTTCGGGCAGTATAACAATCGTACTGCTCTTTGACATCATCATACATAATTCATGACTATAAATATCAAATATTGCAGGTGATAAGGAACCGACAATTTCATTGCTGCCTATTTTCAGAGTTTCACAACTCCATTCTGTAAAATCAATAAAGCTTTTGTGATTCAATACAACGCCTTTAGGCGTTCCTGTTGACCCGGACGTGTTAATAATACAGTAAGGATCGGTATCTATCAGCTTGTTAAGCCGTTCCAATAAAAAGTGTTCCTGTTGTTCGTTATGTGAATATTCCTTGTCAATCAGAAATATTTTCTGGGAATCAGATAAAATAGTTTTTATGTTATTTAAATTGACAGTATCAGTAATTAAAATTGCAGGTTTAATTAAGTTAATAATATTGCGAATCCGCTCTATAGGCGCATTAACATCAAGATTCATGTAAGCATTTCCGCTATATGTTATAGCCACATCAGCCTCAACGGTATTTATAGATTTTGGAAGATACACTGCTATAGGAAGATTTAAAATATCATTTCCATTTATCAGAGCATACGCAAGAGAAATTGATTTTTTACGCAGTTGTTCAAAAGAAACAGTTTTATCGCCTTCTATTACCGCTGTTTTAGCCGGATATTCAGAGGCAGTTTTCAGGAAATATTCAAGGATATTTATTTGCATACTATTATTCTGATTTTACCCCGTTTTTTTTCAATAGAGCTTCTATCTTTTCGACCGATTCAAAATTTTCCGGCAAAATGTCAGTGCCGCTGATAGAAATACCAAATTTTTCATCCAGTGTTGTTACCAGCGTAACCACATCAAAGGAATCTAACATTCCCTCATCAATAAAATTCGCACTTTGAGTAAAATCAAATTCAGGGCGTAATTCGGAAAGAATTGCGAAAATTTGTTCTTTCATTTTTCCTCCATGTTGGTTTTTATTTTTATATTATATTTATTTATTAACATTAATCTCATCTTTTACAATAAACAACTGCCGCCCTTTAACCTGGGTAAAAATTCGTTCAATATATAAACCTAGAACTCCCAATACAAAAAGAATTATCCCGCCAACAAACCATATAGAAAAAATGGTTGTGGTAAAACCAGTAACCTGTATAATTCCTGTCAATTTGGCAATTATATTATATATTGCCAGCACAAACGAAAGTACTGATATAAAAAAACCAAATTTAACAGCCATTTTTAGCGGTTTATCACTATTAGAAAGAATAACATCTGTTCCTAATCGGAACAACTTTGCCAATGTATATGAGCTTTTTCCTTCAAAGCGTGATGAGTGTTTTACATCAATTATGCATGATTTAAAACCCAAATACCTGATAAGTGTGCCAAATGAGCGCGCATATTCTTTCATTTTGTTATATTCGTCTATTACTTTTTTATGATAAATGCCAAAATTGGCCACGTTATCAGTTTTTATTCCCGACAGATACGTAAAAAATGCGTTAAAAATGTTTGAAGTCATTCGTTTTATAAATCTATCTTGCCGATTTGCTCTTCTTGCATAGACAATATCCCAGCCTTCCTGCGCTTTTCGGTAAAGATTGGGAATTTCATCAGGTCTGTCTTGCAAATCGCAATCCATAACCACTACCCATTCACCTTTGGCATAATGTAACCCCGCAGTTATTGCGTAATGCTGCCCGAAATTTCTACTTAAATTTATTCCTTTTACACGGTTGTCTTTAGAACATTCAGCAATAATCGCTTCCCATGAATTGTCAGGTGAAGCGTCATTTACAAGTACAATTTCATAATTATCAGTAATAGTTGTTAAATTTTCATGTAACTGCCGAACTAGTTCAGTAACGATTTTCTCCGCTTTATAAACAGGAGAAACTATAGATATATGAGGCTTATTATCCATATTTGTTATAATTTTACCGTTATAATTGTTCCTAAAATAATTAATACAAGCCCTATTACTTTTCCTATTGTAAATGTTTCTTTAAGAAAAAACACTCCTAATAAAAAAACTATCGCAGGCGAAATACTCATAAAGGGATATGCTTTAGTTATCTCAAATTTTGACATTGCCATTGTCCAGCAAATAGAGGCAATAAACGCAGAAGCGAAGCCTGTTAAAATAAACGGATCAAAGAGCAATTTTAAATAACAAATTACTCTTTCGATTAAATTGCCATCTACCATTGACCAATTTAATTTGGTGATTCTCCATTTGAGAATCATCTGACCGTAAACGGTAAATAAAATTGTACCAAGTATATATAAATATTTCATTTTTTAAGTTATCTGCTATTAGGCATCCAATTCTTTTTGCAACATCTTATAAATTTCCTGCCAATCATTTTTATAATATTCATGTTTTTTATCTGTAATATCAGCAAATGTTTTAGAAGAAAAAAATAAATCGGAAGCCGAATCAACATCAATATTTTTGTCTTTAACTATGTTATTTAATATGTTTTCACTTATTTGTTCTATACAAACAGTTAAATCCCTGTCAATAAATTTTAACGTTTGTAAAGAAGCAATGGTACAAAAACAAATTTGATGTGTTTCTTCATGATATGTTAATTCTTTAAGAAAATCACTTTTTGATATTTCTCCTGTTAAATAATATTGTAAATTATTCTGGACTTTATCATTGGCAACCGGACCTTCTACAATATCAAAATCGTGCGCTTGTTCAACAGAATCTACATTTCTGTTATTAACTATAAAATCAAGCCATTCTTCCGTATATCCGTTAAAATATTTTTTTTTACAAATATAATCTACAAATGATGTATCAATATAATTAAAAACGGTAACACATCCATCAGTTTTGTGCCTATCCCCTGATCTCTTTGCCCAATTTTCTGCATGATGTTTATATTTTGTTACGTAAAAACCTTTACCAAAATCTGTATATGGCCTGCATTTTTCAAGATCAATCTCGTCTATAAAAGTATAACTGCCATGATATACAAGCATTACCTTGGTCCGCCATTATTCCGACAGACTTCGTAAATATCTCTTACAGCCCAAATAATATTTTCAGTGTGTAAAGCCCACCAGTTATTTAATAAATATTTTAATCCGCCGTATTTTTTTAAAAAATTATACGCATTAGGGATAGACATTTTGTATGAGTCCGCAAACTCTGGAATTATACAGGAAATAAAACTTATTTTGTCAGATATGTCGTTCATAATATTCTTTTAATTAATATCATCGGAATATGCTCAATATCAGCTAACACGCGGAAACCTCACAATAAATTGATCACCCTCTACATCGTTCACCAGTTCCATATCCGGCTGCTCGGCATAAGCACGGCGTATGCCAGAACCTAACCCGCTGTAAGGCAGAATCCGGCTTGCAAACATGGCTAACTGATTGTTTCTGATAACAGGATTACCGTATTTTATTTCTTCAACTGTTAAGCTGTTAGGCAGTCTTCCAGGGCTAATTATTTCAATTCTATTATCAAAAACAAGCAAACGTATCGGAGCGTTTTTAAAATAATCACGATGAATTAATGCATTTTGCAAAACTTCCTCCAGAGCAATTATGGAAACCTCTGGTATGCCATGTGAATTAAAACCTTGTCCGTTTTGCAAATATTTAATACAGCTTTTTACATACATCATTCCCTGCTTAAAAAGCTCAGGAATAATTCCGGTTAAATCTTCAGGTTTGCTTTTATAATTATTTCCGCAAATATCATTTCCTATAAACATTGCTGCTTTTATTGTAAATTGCGGTTTTATATTTTGAATTTCATATCCAAAGAATAATAAACCTGCAAGTGTTAAGTGGTTGTTACGTATAACTTTTTTTGCTTTAAGCGCTTCTTCTAAAGTAAACCCTTTTTCTTCATAACTTTGTCCAAATTCCTTTTTAAAATACTCGGAAAAAAGATGGGTATCCATATCTTTTATACTTGTATCAAAAATCTCAATTTCATCAGCAAGTAAATTCTTACTTCCCAATAATTGCGCAATTTCATCATTTGATGTTACTTTTCTTTTATCCGATCCGTTTTTAACATAGATAGTCCCATTTGAATCTTTGTAAGGTTTAGATATTCCTTCATTAAGGCTAACTACAACTATTTGATTACCTTTTACAGAAACAGTTTCTGTTTCAAGATAAACCGGCGGGTACGCTTTTTGTAATGCGATATTCACAACTTGTTGGTTTATCTGCTGTATTTCACTAAAGGAAAGTCCGTGCAATTCTCCCGTTTTATCATTTACTCCAAAAATGATTTTTCCGCCGTGTGAATTTGAGAAGGCAATCATCTCATGGGCAAGACTGTCAGGGTGGGGCAGACATTCCTTGAACTGCGCTTTGCTAGATTCACCGCCGTTAATAATTTTTAACAATTCTTGTTCATTCATTAGGATCTAACGTTTATCATAATTCTTTTCTATCCAACGCTTATAATGTCCGTTGCGTATACTGTCTATCCATTCCCTGTTAGCCAAATACCAGTCTACTGTGCGCTCAATCCCCTGACGGAAATTGACAGTCTGCTTCCAGCCCAGCTCGCGTTTGATTTTTGAACAATCTATCGCATAACGTCTGTCGTGACCGGGACGGTCTTTGACATAAGTTATAGTATTTCGAATTGCCGTAGCATTCATATTTGTTTTGGCGACAACGATGTCGATAAGTTCATTAAGAAGTTTTATATTTTCCCATTCATTTTCACCGCTGATATTGTATTTTTCTCCTTCCCTGCCATTTTGCAATATGTTCCAAATAGCATTATTGTGATCATTCACATACAACCAGTCCCGGATATTTTTTCCATCGCCATACACTGGAAGCTGCTTGCCCTCAAGCATATTGATGATCATAAGGGGAATAAGTTTTTCCGGAAACTGGTAAGGACCATAATTATTTGAACAATTGGATATTGTAACCGGCAGACCGTAGGTATGATGGTATGATATTACTAGATGATCACTTGCCGCTTTACTGGCTGAATAAGGCGAGCGCGGATCATAAGGAGTACTCTCGGTAAAAAAACCTGTTTCTCCTAAAGAACCATATACTTCATCAGTACTGATATGGTGAAATAGCACATCCTTAGTGTTTTTCCATATACTTCTGGCACATTCCAAGAGCGTAAAGGTTCCCAATACATTAGTTTTAACAAATGCTTCAGGTCCTAGAATTGAACGGTCTACATGGCTTTCGGCGGCAAAATGAACAACTGTATCAATATCGTACTCTTGAAAGATATTTTCAACTAACGAATGGTCGCAAATATCTCCCCTTTCAAAAAAATACCGGCTACCACCAAATTTTTCTTTTATTTCCTTTAAGCTTCCGGCATTTCCAGCATAAGTAAGATTATCCAGATTAATTATCCGTCCTTTAAACTCCGGTTTTTCCTCCGCTTCGCCAAAAAGAAAACGAATAAAATTAACGCCGATAAATCCTGCGCCGCCTGTTACAAGAATATTTTTTAAACTACGCACTATGTTGATCCTCCGCTTATCATATCATGTATTATACGGTCAATGTCATTTCGAAATTCCTGCCAACTTGGTTTTTTAGTCCATGTGACAGTTTCAAATTCGCTTTGGGGCATACTTGTTAAAATTTCAGAAATATAAACAAGTTCAAGACCCGCTTCTTTATTCCGCGCTTCATTAATAACTATTGGCCAATCTATAGTTTCATGCAATGCAATTTCTCTTATATCCACAACATCTTTAGCCGCATACCTAAAAATAGCGGATAATTTATTGGAAAGCATATTGCGAATTGAATCTGTGCGATAAAACAAGCCTGTTTCAATAATTTCTCCATAATGAGGAACAAGATCATTTACAAAATCCAATTTTAATAATGTTTCAGAACCTTTTCTAACTTTTAATGTCGTAAAATCTTTAGCTCTTGTATATTCATTATGAATATCCCAGATATATCCATTTTCCTGAAGCAACGCTAAAACTTTATCCAATTGCTCATCATACGTTTTTGATTGATTTACAAAAAAATCAAGATCATCGGAATAACGATGATTATAGTATGCTCGGCTAAGCGCTGTTCCCCCTGTCAGAAAAAAATCTGTGCCGCTGTGTTGTAAAATATTCATCACCCCATCTTGTAGGGGGTAAAGGTTCTCTTCGTAATACTGCGAGGGCAAAATCAAAATGATACCTCCTGCTCTTTGGCCAAATACGCTTTGCTATTTCCGGCGTATATAATTCTTTTATTTTTTCAATTCCCCAAAGAGCAGTTACATAGTGCCAGGGGAGCCGTTCCAGAGAACGGACAAAAAGCTTATCTTGGGTAAATGCCCCGGAAGTTTTAAGCCGTCCTTCAATTACCGCAAGCATATCTTCATGCGTGTCAAGGTAATCCCAGTTAAGATTGCCCATTAGTTTTAATTTTTCTTCATTGCTTAAGGTCATCATTGCTTTTTAAAAATTCCTTTAAACTTATATCCCAAGTCGGGATGTTAATTTTTAAAGTGGCTTTTATCTTACTTTTATCCAGTACTGAATAAGCGGGACGCTTTACCTTAGCAGGAAATTCTGCGCTGGTACAGGGCATTACATCGCAGTTTTTAGTTAAAATGCCTATAGCACGTCCCTGATCATATATTTCCCTAGCAAAATCAAACCAGGAAATTTCACCTTCATTTGTAAAATGATAAATCCAATAGGGAACATCCTTGCCTGCTTGTTCAGCTTTGATAAAAGCTATCACCGCCTCAGCTAAATCAAAAGCCCAAGTAGGACTGCCCCTCTGATCATTTACTATTTTTACTTTGTCTCTCTCCTTCATAAGCCTGAGCATTGTATGAACAAAATTATTGCCGTACTTGCCGTAAAGCCAGGCGGTTCGTATTATGTATGTATTTTTATTTTCTTCAAAAACTTTTATCTCTCCGTCTCTTTTGGTCAACCCGTAAACGCCAATAGGATCGGTGGCATCTTCCTCTTTGTATGGTCTGTTTCCCTGCCCGTTAAAAACATAATCTGTAGAAATATGTATTAATTTTGCATTAATGTTTTTTGCACAAGAAGCAATGTTGCCTGCGCCTGTTGTGTTTAACTTTTTACAAATCTCAATCTCATCTTCGGCTTTGTCTACCGCTGTATATGCGGCGCAGTTTATTATCCAATCAATTGGTTGTTTTTTGTCTTGCTGAGTATGGATAAAATCCCCAAGAGCGGCAGTAGTGGTAATGTCAACTTCACGATCCGTACCAATGAATGAATAGCCGCTCTTTTCCAGAAGCAAAGAGAGTTCTGTTCCCAGCATACCCTTGTTGCCGATTAGCCATATCATTGTTTTTTATTTTCGGCTATCAGCGATGAAAAAAATGGGAGAGTTTTATCTTTATCGGATAATAAATATTCCATACCCAAGTCTGGCCATTTGATGCCTATATCCGGATCATTCCATGTGATGCCTTTTTCATCTTCAGGATAATAAAAATCGGTACATTTGTATGAAAAAATAACTTGTTTTGTTAATGCTAAAAGTCCATGTGCAAATCCCGGAGGTATATATAATTGGTTTTGTTTTTCGCTATTTAAAATAACTCCATACCATTTTCCCCATGTAGAAGAATTTTGTCGTAAATCAACTACAGCATCAAACACTTCACCTTGTATAGCCCTAACCAATTTTCCTTGGGGATGTGTTTTCTGATAATGCAATCCCCTAAGCGCACCTTTCTCCGAACAGGACTGGTTATCCTGTACAAAAGGAAGTGTAATTCCCACAGCGTGAAAATCCCGCTCGGAATAACACTCAAAAAAATAACCTCGTGTATCTCCAAATACTTTTGGCTGTATTTCAAACAAACCGGGAATCGGACATGGCGTAAAAACAAATGGCATTACATGCTCTCCGCAATATAACGTAGATATTCGCCATATTCGGTTTTATATTCTTTTGCAAGCTGTAAAAGGTCTTCTTTATTTATCCAGCCGTTAGTATAGGCTATCTCCTCTATACAGGAAACATACATCCCTTGCCGCTTTTGTACGGTCTCTATAAAATTCGCCGCTTCCAGCAAACCATCGTAAGTACCGGTATCAAGCCATGCCATACCTCTATCAAGAGTCTCTACGGTAAGCGTACCCTGTTCCAGATAGGTGTTATTGACAGCGGTAATTTCAATCTCACCTCTGGCGGAAGGTTTTATGTTTTTTACAATATCTATTACAGCGTTATCATAAAAATAAAGTCCCGGTACGGCATAATGGCTTTTAGGGAATTTTGGTTTTTCTTCAATAGAAATCGCCTTTCCGTCTTTGTCAAATTCCACAACACCATAGGCTTTTGGATCTTTAACAAAATAACCAAAGATTGTTCCTCCGCCTTTTTTTTCAATCCGACATTTAATTTCTTTTAAGGTTTGCGCAAATCCCCTGCCATAAAAAACATTATCACCAAGAATCAAAGCAGAGCTTCCATCACCGATAAAATCGGCTCCTACGATAAAAGCGTCCGCAAGTCCCCTTGGAGTTTCCTGAATTTTATAGTCAAAATTCATGCCAAGCCAACTGCCATTTCCCAATAGTTCTTTAAAAAACGGTAAATCCCTGGGAGTAGAAATAATCAGTACTTCTCTAATGCCTGCAAGCATCAGTACGGAAAGAGGGTAATAAATCATCGGTTTATCGTATAACGGTAATATTTGTTTTGATAAAACTTTAGTAATAGGAAAAAGCCTTGTACCGGAGCCTCCGGCTAATATAATACCTTTCATTTGTAAAACTCCGCATAAGCGGCGCAAACTTCTCTTGCATCGCCTGTCATTACAGCTTCGCCTTTACGTAACCAGAGCGCTTTATCGCATAAACGTTCAATCATACCGCTGTCATGTGACACAAGAAGCATCGTCGTAGCGCTTTGTATCATTTCATGTATCCGGGCTTCGCATTTTCTCTGAAAAGCGGCATCTCCTACGGCAAGAACTTCGTCAACAATAAGAATCTTTGGTTTTACTACGGTTGCCACTGAAAACGCCATACGGGCTTGCATACCGGAAGAGTAATTTTTAATTGGCATATCAAGAAAATCGGCGAGTTCGGAAAACTCTACTATCTCGTTATAATGTTCCTGCATGAATGCCCGGCTATGACCAAGCAGGGCGCCTTCCAGATAAATATTCTCTCCTGCCGTTAAATCCGGATCAAACCCGGCTCCCAGTTCCAGCATTGGAGATATAGAACCGTTAATTGCAACTGAACCGGTATTAGGTGCAATAATGCCGCAAATAAGTTTTAACAAGGTTGATTTCCCCGCGCCGTTACTGCCAACTATGCCCCAGGATTCTCCTTGCTTTACTTCAAAATTGATATCCTTAAGGGCAAAAAATTCCTTAAAATGAAGACTGCCTTTAACAAGTTTTACAAAATATTCTTTGATGTTGTCAATTTTTTCCGAGGCAATGTTAAAGCGCACTGTCGCGTTTTCCACATGGATAACAGTCGGTTCCAAAAAAAACACCTCACATATATAAAATAAATTTATTTTTATTGTAAGAAAAGGTTATTAATCCTACAAACAGCATAAGAACAGCCGCAATTGTTCCTCGAATAGCCAAATCCAAACTGCCCACATTTGGGCCCTCTAAAGTAAAATTACGAAATAACGTAATGTAAAAATACATGGGGTTATAGCGCGTAACAATATTGTAGAGCCAGCCTGGCAGAATACTTGCTGGATAGAATATGCAGGAAAGATACAGCCATGCTGTAGAAAAAACCTGCCAAATGTACACCATATCACGAAAAAAAACTGTAGCCTGAGCCATAAACAGACCCAACCCAATGCTAAATACAAATAATTGTATAATGGGAATAACGATAAACAGAAAACGTATTGTAAAGGGAGTCTTGGTAGCAAATATTAAAATTATTAAAGCTCCCAAGGAAAAAAGAAAGGTTACAAATTCGCTGGTTACAACCGCCAGAGTAAAAATATACTTGGGAACATAAACTTTCTTTAAAAGACCTGCATTCCCCAAGACCGAAGTAAGCGACCTTGATACGGCGATTGACATAAATGTAAAGAGCAGATTCCCGATAAGAAGAAAAATAGGGAAATTTACAACAACTTTTTGCGCAAATAAATTAGAAAAAACAATAACCATTACCAGCATGGTCAGCAGGGGATTTAGCATACTCCAGATATAACCTAAAAAACTCCTGCGGTATTTAAGTTTTATATCTCGGGATACAAGTTGGAAGAAAAGTTCTCTATATTTAAAAAAGATTTGTAAACGTGAAATTGTTTTTCCAATAATATTCATACTATTTCTATAACTCACTTTAATAAATTGTTAAGCATACGCTTGTTTTTACCTAAAAACCAAGCCAAACAAATGCCTTACCGTTCAAAAACGGCTTTTTTTAAAAAAAACTCAATAAAAAACCCAGCCGCCGCCGAAACAGGCTTGCCGAATTTGCCGGTACAATAACCATAATATACCAACAGTACAACAAATATTCAGTCAAATTTAGTCATATTTCACAAATAATCAGTATATATTATTCCTGAAAATCAGTCAATGCTTAAAACTTTCCATAAATTGAAGGGGAATTAGAATATTTACTTAATTCTATAATTGGCGCTATCCAGAGAAAAATTACAGTTGTAATAGGGATCCCCGGCAGCAAGTTCTTTCTTCCATTTTGCCTTAAATAAGGCCATTTCACTGGCCAATTTTCGCTTTTTTTCGTGCGTTATATTATATCCGCGTGATTTTGACTCAAAATGATAGGCTTCCGCATAAGGCGTCCAGACAATTAGATACCCGGCTTTTCTGATTCTGATACATAAATCAACATCATTGTATGAATTATGAAATTCTGGTGGAAAAAGACCTACATCCTCAAATACTTTTCTTTTGACCATCATACAAGCGCCAGTTACAGCGCTCATATTCTGGACGATCTGTAATTTTCCCATATATCCGGTAAAACCAAAAGGCGCACCGTATAAAATATGTCCCGCTGTTCCTTCAACTCCTAATACAACACCGGCATGTTGAATAGACCGGTTACTGAAATAAAGTTTGGCTCCTGCCGCTCCAACATCATCCCTTTGGCAATACATTAACATCTCTTCTATCCAATTAGGCGTGATTATTTCTATATCATTATTTAAAAATATCAGTTGTTGCCCGTTTGCATGCCTAAAACCTAAATTACATATTTCACTAAAGTTAAAATCTTTTCCTTCCCAATTTACAAGGTGAATATTGGTATATCGTTTCAATTCTTGGTAGAAATTTTTAGTGGCAATGTCTGTACTGTTATTTTCAACAATAATAATTTCATAATTGTCATAAGTTGTTCTTTCCATTATGGATGACAGGCAGTTACGTAAAAGAGAAGCGTTATCCCGGTTTGGAATAATTATAGAAACCAGCGGTTTTTCTGTTAATTTATAGATAATTCTATAATATCCGGGAAGCCCTATTTTACTTTCTACTTTGGCTGATATTCCTATGGATTTTAAATGCTCAGATATTGCCTTTTCCGCCGATAAAATAACAGTTAATTTTTTGCTAATATTTGATTTTTCACGTTTTCTGTGAAAATACAACAATTTTGAAATATGCCTTATCTTAGAAGCATTATGCGTATACCTTAGAATTAAATCATAATCCTGACTTCCGTCAAATTCACTGCGGAACATTCCCGCCTTATCCATAAGCGTCCTTGAAAAGATCGTAAAACGGCTAATATAATTGTGCGAATACAAAGTATCAACAGCATAATCCGGTTTATAGTGTTTTAATGTAATTTTTCCATTAGAAGAAAATATTGCCTCATCTGTATAGATAAAATCGCTGTTTTCTGTACAGATTACATTCATTATTTCATACAGGGCGGAGGGATGAAGCACATCGTCATGCTCCAGAAGCCCGATATACTCTCCACTTGATATTTCTATTGCCTTGTTTGAATTACTCGATACGCCTAAATTTTCATCAAGTTTTTTGTATTTTATCCTATTATCCAGTAATGCATAATCTTCACAGATAAACTTGACATTTCCGTGAGTTTTGTCACTTCCATCAACCAAACATAGTTCCCAATTAACATATGTCTGGGCTTCAACGGATTCTATCATTTTTACAAGGTATTCTTCATTGGTATTGAATAACGGTGTAATAATGCTAATTTTGACTTGCTTTGAGAATACCGCGTTTTCCTGGGTGAATCTTTCGCTCATTGACAAAAATAGTTCTTTTCCAAGCGAGGAAAATTTATTTCTTAAATCTCTCTTAATATAAACAAAAAGCCTCTTTACTGTCGCTTTGAAGCCATTTTTTCTTAATGAGACTATAGTCCTGGCGAAAAGATACAATAGTCTGTTTCTTCGTACAAAACTAATTAGTATCCACCCAATCCTCTTTATGTGCCAAAGAAATAAACCTATAATGCCCTTCGTCTTTACACCTCTATAAGCGTATAATAACTCAATTACCTTTTTTTATCAAGTTTTAGCAGGAAAAACTTAAAAAAAGACAACCTAAAATAGAAATCCTTGACATTAACCTATAAAAATGGTAATAAAACAGACATAAACAGTTTAATGCCATATTAGGAGTTAATAATCAGTGATAATCAAGATAACGGATCTGTGGAAAATATACGCCATGGGCAATGTCGAAATTCAGGCGTTAAAAGGCATTAATCTTGAAATAGCTGAAGGCGAATTTGTTTCCATTGCGGGTCCTTCCGGCTCTGGGAAAACTACCTTGATGAATATTATAGGCTTGATTGACAAATGCAGCCGCGGTTATCTGGAAGTAAATAATTTGGAAATAACTAATCAAAACAGGCAGGAACTGGCGCGGCTCAGGCGAGAATATATCGGGTTTGTGTTCCAATCATTTAATCTTCTGCCCGTCTTGAATGTTTTTGAAAATGTGGAACTGCCCCTAATAATAGCAAAAAAAGGGGGAACAAAGGAAGAACGCCGCGACAGGGTAAATTATCTGTTGGAAGAAGTGGGACTTACAGAGCGGAAAAATCACATTCCCGCAAAGCTTTCCGGCGGCGAACAACAGCGGGTTGCCATTGCGCGGGCGCTTGTTACAATGCCAAAAATAGTCATTGCCGACGAGCCGACCGCTAATCTTGACTCAGGCACGGGAGAAAAGGTTTTAAATTTAATGCAGAAATTAAATCATGAAGAAAAAACAACTTTTATTTTTTCAACGCACGATCCTGAAATATGGGAGATGGCGAATCATGTTGTTTTTTTGCATGACGGAATAATCAAATCGGAGAAAAGACAGTAATGGTTTTTTATTTGGCCATTCGCAATATCATCAGAAACAAAAAAAATAACATTATTATTATTTTACTTATCGCAATTATTACTTTTATTTTTTTTATTGGGAACAGCGTCATCGGAATGATAGAGCGGGGCATTCGTCAGGCGTATATCGAAAGCCTTACAGGCGATGTAGTACTGGAAAAAACGTCAGATATTACCATGAATCTTTTTAGCGCAAATACTCCCGCTATCAGCGAATATTTTAACATACCTGTTCTTCCCGCTTATAATTTAGTCATGGAAACTATATCTGCCGAACCTAAAATTGACAGAATAACAAGCCAGGTATCAGGCAAAGCCTATCTTGACCTCATGAATGTCCGCGAGCCGGTTTTACTGTGCGGTATTGACGCGAAGTCATATTTTTCGCTTTTCCCCGGCATTATTCTTAAAGAAGGCCGGCTTCTAGGCACCGGTGAATATGGCGCTATGATTACTGAAGAACGGGCGCAAAGAATTGAAATGTACAGCGGACAGCGTCCATATATCGGCGCGCCATTGCTTTTAACATCAGGCGGCGCCATGGGGTTTAAAATCAGGGAAGTTCCGTTAGTTGGAATTTACAAGTATAAAAATCCCGGTCAATTTATGAATGAGATTATTATCATCGATCCCCAAACTGTCAGAGTACTCAATTCAATACAAGTAGCGGGCAGTTACAGCAAAGACGGTTATATAAATGTTGATACCGGCAAAGGCTCCACCAGTCTCCTAACAGTTGATCCAGATGATATTTTTGGCGAGGCGTTTGCAGCTAACAACGAACCGGAAGAAGGCGAGTTTTCAGCGGAAGTGTTGGAGAATTATTTAAGGGATTCTAAAACTGAAACTGTACAGGAAACAGGCGGAGACTGGAATTTTATCATTCTTCGCCTGAAAAAAGGAGTATCCGCCGGAGCGTTTATCTCTTCTATAAATAAAAAAATTCAGCAATATGGAATAACTGCGGTAAACTGGAGAATAGCGGCGGGAAACTCCGCTATTCTTTCACTGCTGATTCAGGTATTGTTCAATTCGGGAATTTTTTTAGTATGCGTCGCAGGCGTTATCACCGTAATCAATATTCTTTTAATTACCGTTTTTCGCCGGACAAGGGAAATCGGCACGCTCAGGGCAATTGGCGCCTCAGATACTTATATCCGTTCTCTTGTCTTTTCAGAGAATTTAATTATCGCCCTAATTGCCGCCTTTACAGGACTGTTATGCGGCATATTATTTCTGTTTTGGATTAACAGCTTAAGTATTAATATCTCAAACGAACTGATTGTTTCATTATTGGGCGGTCAAGTTTTAAAACTGGAAGTTATACCGCAAATTGCCGTTGTTTCATTTTTTATGGCGGTATTATTTTCATTGGCGGCGTCTTTTTATCCAGTGGAGGTAACAGTGCGGATAGAGCCGATAGTGGCGGTACAGAGGGGATAATGGAAAAGTTTTTTGCCGTTTTCAAACTGGGTCTTAAATATCTGTACCGTTACAGGCGGCGCTACGGCTTTCTTATGGTTGCCCTGATTTTTGGTTTTGCGGTAGTCACTTTTATCACCTCATTAAAAGACGGAATGTACGATAACGTATATTATTCCGCCCAATCGCATTACGCCGGGGATATTGTGGCAATTGGATACGATACTGACACTAATGCCGAATATACTCATCGTCTGGGGCAGAATGAAATATCTGCTATTCTGAACGCGGCTGATCAAGCGGGAATAAATCCCCAGTATACGGTATTGCGTACATATTATGGCATGGATAGTATTATCCATTTTAACGGTAATGCAATACAACTAAAATATTTAATCGGTTGTGACTGGGACAGGGAAGCGCATTTGATGAACAAAATGAATTTTGAAGAACCCCCCGATCCAATTCTAGGTAACGAAGACATTATTCTTTCTGCCCCTGTAGCACAGCAGCTTGGCGCTAAAATGGGGGATAATATTATTCTGGAAACTGTAACCCGTTGGGGACAGAAAAATACCGGTATATTTATTGTAAGTGGAATTGTAAAGGACTCATCCATATTTGGTTATTATAAAGCTTATATTTCCAGACTTAGCCTTAATCGGCTTAAAGGTTATGATGATGGGGATTGTTCTTCTATTGGTTTCTTCTTTGATAAACCGGAAACCGCCGAGCGTAAACGCGTACAATTACAAAATGTTTTATCAAAGCAGATACAAACAGGTCCGCTGGTTTACAACAGGGATCAAATGGTTTTGGAAAGGGATCGTCCCTGGGAAGGAATCAGAGTTTTTTTGTATACATTGCCGGTTTATTTATCGGAAATATCAGAATTGTTAGATGCTATGAATATCATTACCTATTTGTTGTATGTTATGATGCTTTTAATAATTCTTGTAAGCGCCGCCGTTACATACCGTTTGATACTCCATGAACGCGCAAAAGAACTGGGTACTATGCGGATTATCGGTTTTTACGGAAGCGACTTGCGTCTGGTTCTTTGGACCGAGGTTCTTGTTATAGGATTTATCTCGCTAATAGCCGGTTTTATACTGGCGCAAATCTTAAGCTGGGCGGTTTCTTTGTTGTCTTTTTCATGGTTTCCCGGTTTTGAGATTTTTATGAAGGACGGAAAACTTTTACCCCTGTATCTTCCATGGACAATGTTTGTTAATATATTATTGGTTTTTATCGTGCTTTTTGTGATGGCGCTATTGCCGTCAATTCGCGCATCCCGTAAAAACCTGCCAGAACTTTTATCAGGAGAACCATTATGATGTCGAAAAAAAATCAGTATTTTATTTTATCGGTTTTGTTCTTTTTTACTGCAGTATCCATTCATGCAGTGTCGGATCAAGAACTGTTAGTCAAAGTCGATTCGCTTGTCAGTTATTATGGCGTCGATTTTTCCGCCGAATACACGATTGTACAGGAAAAACCAGGTCAGGGGCTTTCCACAACCGTAGCGGGAGTTTTCAGAAGGGACTCAAAAGAAACTTTTGTAATCGTTATTATGGAACCTTCAATCAGCAAAGGACAGGGATACCTGAAGCAGGGAAAAACCCTTTGGTTTTATGATCCGGAAAGCCGCAGTTTTAATACTACAAGTAACGCTGAGCGTTTTCAAAATACCAATGCTAGAAATTCGGATTTCACCCGTTCTACCATGTCCGAGGACTATAAAGTAATAGCGGGGGAAGATGTAACATTAGGCCGTTTTAAGTGCCGGCTTTTGACCCTTGAAGCCACTACAAAAGATGTAACATACCCAAAAATGAAAGTCTGGATCAGCGAAGACGGTTTATTACGCAAAACTGAGGATTACAGCCTTTCAGGCCAATTACTTAGGACATCGGCAATTCCTGATTATTATCAAGTCAACGGACGCTTTGTTCCCAAACAAATTTTATTTGTAGACGCCCTGATGGGAGCGAATATTAACGGAAAATTTGTTAATGAAAAAACACAAATTACTATTTCCAGGCCTTCTTTCGGCAAAGTGGCGGATTCAGTTTTTTCAAAGACCTTTCTCGAATCGGTAAATAAATGAAAAGGCGATTATTTGTTGATTATCGTGATAGCGTCTGCCTATTAAAAAAACAAATTTTTGTTTGTATAGGAATACTGCTTTTTGCGAGTCTTTCAGCGCAGGAACAAAATTCACTGGATTGGGATATAGACACTATTTTTGATGAACCTGCGCCTACGACAACTGAACCATCTGCTCAACCGCCCACATCTTCAAAGACACCAGAGCAGACAACGCAAGTTACAAAAAAAATTCAAAGACGCGGTTATACTTTTGGACTTGATTACAGATTTATTACGGGCGTCGCGCCGGGTTGGTATGAAATGCCCGGAACTGAATATTATCACAAAGAAGATTATTATTTGGATCGGTTTATTACAATGATAAGTACTTTTTCGCTTGATGCGCAGATAACAGAAAATTTTAGAGCTATGAATAATATTAATTTTGAAATACCGGGTGCATATTTTTATATGGGTGATTTCTTTTTTGATTATAAACTTTATGATGCTGTTTTTCTTCGCGGCGGAAAGTATAATATGTCTTGGGGTATTTCACCTAATTTTGGTTTTACCAATTTGTTGATACGGGTGCCAAAAGACGCTCCCAACGGAGATTCATATATTTTTAAAGCTGATGTCCCTATCGGGAATGGCGGCTTTCAGGTTCTTACCATGACAAGATTTAATTTAACAAGTAGCGCCGTTCTTCCAAAACTAAATGATTTTGGATACGGAGCTAAATATAATTTTGCCCATCGTCTTGCGGATTTAGATGTTGGTTTTTTCGCCCAGGAAGGAATGCCTTTCAGGGGATTTTTATCAATAAAAACAACTATTAAAAAACTCGAGTTATACAATGAATTGTTAGTTGCTATAAAAGACAAAACTAATGAGACGAATGTATCATTTAATATTGGTTTTGCCAGGTCTTTTTTCGATAAAAAATTGGAGATAAACGGAGAATTTTTATATAATGGAGAAAAAGATACGTACTGGTATCAACATGAAACAGACACACATAATGCCACTAAATATTCATTTATAGACGGCGCTAACATAGCCTTAAACATTGTATACAAACCATGGTCAAAAGGCAATCCGCGTCTTTTTTTACAAACACGTTATGCCCCAATGGAAAACTCAGCGCAGATTATTCCGGGTTTTCTCTTAACCCCTTGGGATAATGTGGATTTTTACTTTTCTGTGCCAATGGGGATTGGCAACAGAGACGGTTATTATTACAACAATACAATTGATGTGAGTAATAAAGATAAACCTCTTCCTTTTGCTGTAATATTTTCGGTAAGAATTGGCGGAGGTGTTTCTTTTGGTCACTACTATTAACGGAGGTTATATGCGTAATAACATTATTTTATTATTAATTATAACTGTAATACTGATATCCAGCTGTACTGATGAATATAATATAGCAGTAATTAATAAATCTTCCTATCCAATTGATTTTAAATTTACCACAGGCTACAGACTTGGTGAATACCGTCTTGAACCGGAAGGAGAATGGCATTATTCCCTGTCAAAAACATTAGGACATTCAATGGGGACTTTTACATCATTGTCAACGATAATGGTAGATTACAGGTATTCAGATTATGTTTATACTTTTTACAATGCCTATACATTAGCGTTTGACGCAAATGGCGGCATAATAAAAAGAGATGAAAAAGCTCCAGATATAAAAGCTCCAGACGTATTAGTGATAGTTCAGAATGATAAAATACAAATGCCTGCCTGTGTATGGGAAAAATGGAATCAACCAGAAGGAAAATACTATATTTTCAGCGGATGGGCGGAAAATCCGGCAGAAGAAGACGAAGAAAACATTTACTTGGCTGGTTCTTCATACACAGTTAGTGAAGATATAAACAACCATAAAAGATTCTATGCGCTGTGGAAATAACGATTTCCCTACACGTCCAAATTACTGACCAACAGCGCGTTTTCCTCAATAAACTCGCGGCGCGGACCGACAACCTCGCCCATCAGGGTAGTAAAAATTCTTTCCGCTTCGGGAACATCGTCCAAATGCACCTGAATAATATTGCGCTTGTTAGGGTCCATTGTCGTGTCACACAACTGGTCGGGATTCATTTCACCTAACCCCTTGTACCGTTGAACCGATACTTTTTCCGCATCTTTTCCCGACTCGCTAAGAATACGGTCTTTTTCAGCGTCATCGTAAGCGTAGAAAGATTTCTTATCGTAACTTACTTTGTAAAGCGGCGGCATAGCAAGGTAGACATGCCCCTGCTCAATAAGCGGAGTCATATAACGGTAAAAGAACGTTAAAAGCAATGTGCGGATATGCGAGCCGTCAACATCGGCATCCGCCATGATGATTATTTTATGATAACGAATTTTAGAAACATCAAACTCATTGCCACAACCGGCGCCTATGCTTGCGATGACGGGCTGCAATTTATCGTTTGTTATTACTTTCTCAATACGCTGTTTTTCTACATTTAGCATCTTGCCCCACAACGGAAGTATCGCCTGGGTGCGGCGATCTCTGCCACCCTTTGCGGAGCCGCCCGCGGAGTCGCCCTCTACGATAAAAAGTTCGCACTTTGTAGGGTCTTTTTCGGAGCAGTCGGCAAGTTTCCCCGGCAGTCCCGCGCTATCCATCGCGTTTTTTCTGCGGGTAGCGTCTCTTGCCTGCCGGGCGGCAATACGCGCTTTTGCAGCTAACACTGATTTTTCGAGTATGTTATTAATTACATCGGGGTGCTGGTCAAAGAAAAGCTCCAGTTGTTCGTTTACAAGGGACTCAATTATGCCCTTAACTTCTGAGTTGCCGAGTTTCCCCTTTGTCTGCCCCTCAAACTGCGGGTCTGGCACTTTAACCGACAATACCGCAGTCAGTCCTTCGCGCACGTCGTCACCTGAGAGAGTTTCGTCTAACTTTTTGGCGTGTTTGGATTTTTTAAGAAATTCATTCAAAGTGCGGGTAAGCGCGGATTTAAACCCGACAAGATGAGTGCCGCCTTCGCGTGTGTTAATATCGTTCACAAACGAAAACATTATTTCGTTAAAGCCGTCATTGTACTGGATAGCCGTTTCCACCTCAATCTGACCGCCTAAACCGTCATCACGGACACCATTAAGATAAACCGGCTCATTGTAAAGTACGGTTTTATTTTCGTTCAGATACTCGACAAAACTTTTTACGCCGCCTTCAAACATAAAATCATGAACTTTGGGCGTGGATAGCCGCTCGTCACGGATAGTGATTTTTAAGCCTTTATTTAAAAACGCCAGTTCCCTCAGACGGTTTGAAAGAGCGTCAAAATTATAAGTAGTGGTTTCAAAAACCGATGTATCGGCTTTCCAACGGACAACAGTCCCTTTACGGCTTGGCGAATATGAATAGGGAAGCCCCGTAGGTTGAATTTCCTTAGCAGGACTTTCCGGCACCCCGATTTTATAACGCTGCGTGTAGACTTTCCCGTCAAGATGAACATAGGCTTCGCACCACTCAGAAAGGGCGTTCACGACAGAAACGCCGACCCCGTGCAAGCCGCCCGAAACCTTATACGATTTTTTATCAAATTTCCCACCGGCGTGCAATTTTGTCATTACCAGTTCCAGTGCGCTGACATGCTCGGTCGGGTGAATATCGACAGGGATGCCCCGGCCATCGTCCTCGACCCTGACTATATCGTTTCCTTCCAAAACAACAAGAATATTGGTACAAAAGCCCTGTAAAGCCTCGTCTACAGAGTTGTCTACAACCTCAAAAACCAGGTGATGAAGACCGTCAATGCCGGTCGTCCCGATGTACATACCCGGGCGCTTGCGAACCGCCTCCAGCCCTTTTAAAACGGTAATATTTTGCGCAGAATAGCCATTTGTCTCATCCATTTTATTAGTATACAGATTTTTGGGGATATAGTAAAGGTTTCCTCGGTAGTCAAAAAGACTCTCACAAAGAGCACAAAGGGACAAAGGACACGAAGAAAGAAAAGACACGGGGGCATTACGAGGTACCCTTGAAATACATCAACTTTACCGTTATTATGTAAAAGTGCGGGTTTTCAAATATACATGGTTCAATCGTTTTGCAAGCAAGGAAGGCATTACAGACCGTGAATTACTGGAAATTGTCGATCAACTTGAGGCAGACCAAGCGGACGCAAAACTGGGCGGCGATGTATATAAAGTACGAATAGCCAGACAAGGAGAAGGGAAATCAAGCGGACACCGTGTTATTGTGTACTTTAGGAACGAGCACCGCACCTTTTTCGTTTATGGTTTTTCCAAGAATGACAGAGGCAACATAAGCGAGAAAGAATTGAAATCTTTTAAGCGTGATGCGAAAAACAGGCTTTCATTTACAGATGAGCAAATTAAGGTTCATTTGCAAAACGGAACTTTTATTGAGATTACAGAGGAGAAATAAAATGAAATACGAAAGCGAAATAACGAAAATGATACATGAAAATGCAACTATCGACTTCAAACTAGGATTTATTTCAGAAGCTGAAATGCGTGAATTTGATAAATTGTGCCTTTCAAACCCTAAAACAGAAAACAAATCTTCCTCTGCTTATGCCGATGATAATTCCGTGAATACTAAACGTGTAAGCCAAGCAACCGCTTAATTTTTTCATCCACACCTCTTAACGAGGTGCGTTTATCTGTTCCCACAACTTATCTTTCCCCACCCCTGTAGCAATCAGCACATCCGCCGTCTCCTGTTCGCTCAAGTTGTCAATGTTGCCGTGGGCTTTAAATTCTTCAATACCCTTTAACACCGCGTCGAATCGGCGCTTGTTGATTTTGTTCTTAATTGTAAAGATGAGACAAATTGTCAGAAGCGTAAAGGGGATGATAACAAACATCCACTTTATGCCCGATACAATATTGCTCTGCGCGTAAGTGGCGGGGTCGAAATTGTCCGTGCTGGCTTTTAAGACTGAGTATTCGTTCTGATCAAAACCTAGAGCTTGAAGCCCGAAGCCCATTAGAAGAACGGCGACACCGCTGGCAAACTTGCGAAGGAAGGTTGTTACGCCGCTGTAAATGCCTTCGCGCCGGAGGCCGGTGCGTATCTCGTCAATGTCAAAAATGTCGGTGAGCATTGACCATGTTGAAAGTTGGCCGGAGGAAGTGCCTATGGCTATCAGTACGGCAAGAACGCAAAGGACTGCGACATTTACGCTTGAATCAAGCCAGATGAAACTAAGTGTTGAAACAATCCATACGGGGATGCCGATTAACAGGGGAAATGCTTTGCCTTTTCTTTTTGCAATTGCGCCCATTACAGTCATCAAAAGCATTGAGCAGACAAGAAGCAAGCCGACAACAAGTTCGTAATTTTTATATTGCAGGACAACTATGTCAATATAGAAAATAAAAAGCGCAAGCACTAAATCGACGGCAATTTGAAAAGGAAGGAATATCCCTAAGAAATTTATATAGGCTTTGTTTTGAAAAACAGACAGCCAGTACTTGAGCGTGATTTTTTCCGGCTCGGGCAGGTCTTTCTTTTCTCTTGTCCCAAGAAAAGCAATAAGCCAGCTTAACGCAAAGAGAGCGCCGAATATAAGAGCCATGACAAGGTAGCCGGGTATCTGCTTAGGGCCGATATGTCCGCCGCCTATCGACTTAATAATTATGCTGGGTATGACAGCGGATAGAAGCGACGCGGCGCCGGAAAAAATCATCCTAAACATGGTAAAACTTGTGCGCTCGTTGTAATCCGATGTCATGTCCGACAGAATGGCGTTATACGGAATCATAACGATAGTAAACGCCGTCCCAAAAAACATATAGGCAAATACATAATAAATAATTTTGGCAGTTACGCCTTCAATGCCAAAGGAATAAAAAAGCATGACAAACGACAGATAGACTGGTATTATTCCTATCAAGAAATATAACCTTCGCCTTCCGAATCTTGATCGCGTTTTATCGGATATTCTACCGACAATCGGGTCTGTTACGGCATCCCATAACTTTCCAACAAAAATAATGATCGTAGTCGCAACAACAGGCAGGCCTTCAACCAATACCAAAAAATTCATGAACAGCAGACTGAAGATCATAAACGCGCCGCCGCCGTAAATATCGCCGCTGG
Organism: Treponema sp. R8-4-B8; assembly: GCF_054786175.1. NCBI lineage: Bacteria > Pseudomonadati > Spirochaetota > Spirochaetia > Treponematales > Treponemataceae > Treponema > Treponema sp. R8-4-B8. The sequence goes on along the minus strand of NZ_BDHE01000002.1, from coordinate 70,074 downwards.
CGTAACTTATCTTGCTTATAAGCAGATTTGAATTTAATTTGTCTTTCATAAAAATATTATATCACAAATTGAGATTATAAAATATTGATCAGCCACCTGATTCCGGTAGAAAAACGGAAGCCCGCGTAAAAATCAGATTTAAAATCGAAGTCGCTATCATCACTAAAATACGACTGCCAGGCGGCTTCAATGTAAGGAGCAATCTCGTTTTTTTGGGTCTTGAAAATGAATGGCGCGGCGGTTAATCCTACGGTTCCAAGCAAGCTTATTCCGCTGGAATAATGGCGCTGATTCCCGTCAACGGTAAGAGACGCGTCCCCAAAACTGAGTACCGGGCCGGCAAATACCCTAAACTTATAATTAGGCCCCAATGATAATGTTATGGGCAGACGAAAAACTCCTAGAGCGCCGTCATATTCCGGCCTTAACTCAAGACCGATAACCATTCGCTGCCCAAGTGAATAGGCGTCTACGCTAAAACTCAGTTGGGAAGTAAAGCCCCGCAACAAATCCCCGTCTTCTACAAATCCATTCCAGATTGGCGCAACCGCAATACCCGCCAAAAGACGGGTCTCGCCGCTTCCCGAATTGGAAGCCGCCGGTTTTTTTGTACCAATTTGTCTGTTTCCCTTTCCGCCCGCGCTTGATTGTTCTGTCATTGAAGAATTGTCAATCTTTAAATTGGACGGCGTTTCAGGAAAAGCGCGGCCAGCGCCAACGTAAGCTTTTGCCCAGTATTTTTCATCAAGGCTTGAATAAATTACCCCTGTCTTATCCCCACTGGAAGCCGAGTGAATAAAACGGCGTTCCCCAAGGTACAGTCCGACATGGCTTACATTGCCCGATTTATCAGTCTTAAAAAACAAGAAATCGCCGGGCTGCGCTTCTTCAAAAGTCATTCTCTCCGCCCAAGAATAAAGCCCGGATGCCGACCTCGGCAAGGCGACACCCAACGCGTCTTTGAAACTTAGGCAAATCAACCCCGAACAATCAAGCCCTTTAGCGGTCATCCCGCCATAACGATAAGGACTCCCCTCGTATTTTTTTGACGCTTCTATCACTCTCTGCCGCGCTTCAATATAAGCCCTTGCCTTCTCTTCCGGCGAAGCTGTCACTTTAGGCGCAAGTGCATACCCGCTTTCAAGCGGCGCGGCTAAAAGATTGATTGAGATTAGAAGGAATAGGGATGAAAAGAGAAGTCTCATTATATAATTATCGGCTGCAATCTACCATTGCTAGATTGCTATTTTATAATGTCTTGTGTTTAGTACGCTATAAAAAAGTAGTAGGAGATACATTTGCGTGACTATAAACTCTTTATCTGCTCTTCGGTAAAACCGGTGTATTTGATAATTTGCTCTATAGGCAAATTATCAGCCTTCATTCTTAAAATATCTTCTATTTTACCTTCCTTCTTACCATCAAGATAGGAGCCTTCAAGTTGGGATGCGCGATCCCGCCAGGCTTTTAGCCGCCTTTCATGTTCTGCCTGTATCTGCTCGTCAGAGCTTAATTGATACAGGGTATCTACCGCTTTCCGTATTTCAGGATTTTTTACCGCTACCATTTCAAATTCCTCCTTCCGCTTAGCTCGCAGAAATTGCATCCATTCCCAGCCTGCGCTCCCGTCGCTTAATGCGGGAACCTTCGGTAATTCCAGGGTATATATTTCTTCAGGTATTACTTCAAAAATAAGCCCGTTCTTTTTATTTGTAAACCTGAAAATGTTTACGTATTCGTTTGTTTCCGAAAACAATTCGTAATTGGTTATACAAATACATATTACTTTTTGGATGACATGGTACAGTTCGCCCTTGCCTATTTGTTCCACTATAAGTTTTGATTTGTAGAACGAAAGCCTCTGTCCTATGTTCCTTTCAGGATTAACCTGAATTTCAATATCAATTACTTTCCCGGTTTTTGTTTTAACCTTCACATCCAAAATGCCCAGTTTGTCATCTTCGTTTTCCGGTTTAAGGGAAGTGTCAAGAAAACTCAATTCGTATTCTTCTTGCGGCAGTTCAACAAAGGCTTTAAGCAGGTCGATGAGCATGCTTTTATTGCGTTCATCACCAAAGAGAAGCTTAAAAATCCAGTCATCCGTGGGAGGAAGAATCTTAAAATCCATAAGAAAAGCATAGCAAAAAAAACAGACAAAAGCAATCGTGGGGCGCGTTGCTTATGACCGCTACACGATGTATGCCTAAAGAATTTATTTAGTACAGGCAGGGCAGGGCTGCGGGTGGCAAAAACTCTGGGAGAGTCCGACTCGCACTGGCGGCCACCTAAAGGCGGCCTTGCTTTTATTGGGGACTGCGGCATTTATTGGTGCTCTCAGCGGGCGGCATCATTGATCTACACGGCTACGCCGTGCGTTTGTTTGGCTGTGAGCCTTCCGGCGACTAAATAGCGTTAGGTAGAAAGCTTTATCTAGGGTTTGTCGCCGGACGTTTTTTCTCTGAATTTTCTTTGTTTTGTTCCAAAGTCTCTTACGGCGTAGAACCCACAGAAGATGTTTTTGCCACCCGCAGCCCTGCCATGACTGTACTTAAGGATTTTATTGGGCATACATCTTCTAGCAGTAATTAGGAATGAGCAATTAACAATTAGCAATAGACTACTACTGGTAGCGTATAAATGTCGCATAACGACACTAGGGAAAAGTGATGTCAGATACATTGCGTGTCCCGGTAGGATTAAAACCTCCAGCCCGCGCACGCTTTTATTAAAACATTGCCTCCTATTCCGCTCATCTCCATAGTATCATTGACTACACACTCACGATAGTGGTAATCGTACAGGAGATTGCCCCGCACAAACATATTTCCAAACAGAAGAAAATCCGCCCCAATGCCACCATGCGGTCCAAATGTGTAAAATTCAAGTCCATCTCCACAAGCAAAATCAAAACCTATCATTGGGTAGATTCTTATTTTATTTGAAATGGTAATTGGTATCTTAAAATCAAAACCGGTATGAAAAACAATATAGTTGTAAGAAACCTCACCGGATGCAGTTATAGATGATAACCCTAAAATAAAATCAAAATACTTCCAGCCAAAAAATCCGGTTAACCCAAAATCACTGCTTGTATATTCCCTATCATCATAACCATTATAGTCATGGCTTGTTCTACTCCCAATGCCAAACATAAGACCAACACCAACGTCTGTGGCAAACGCTCCTGCAGTTATAAATGCCAGTAACAGCGCCAAGATTAAATATCTTTTCATTTTTTTCTCGATTTTTGTTGAAGTTGTTCCAGCAAACTTGTTCTTTCTTCTTGTGAAGAGGTGGAAGCTGCTCCGTTGTTAAATGTGCGATTGCGAATAGGACTGACAGTAATATCGCTTTGTGTGAGCGCGGTGGTGTATTTTATGGCAAGCGCAGAACCGTACCATGTTTCTTTTATCTCAGCGTCTTTTGAAAACCCCATCTCTTTCGTTACTTTTTCAACCACCTTGTCGATTGTTACGTTGACGATGGCGTCTGCTCCAACCTTTTGCGCTGCCTTCAACAATTCCTGATACGTGAATGTCTTGCCTTTAATTTCTCCATCGTCATTAACCGTAAAAGAAATTTCGGTAAATACAATTCCCTTGGACTCGAAATCTTTCACGGGGACAAGAACATCTCCAAAAGCTCCCCAATTTTGACTGTTCCTCTGCGCTTCGTTTGTAGAAGAACATCCTGTAAATACTGCGGCACACGCTATAGCAATGACTGCCCCAAAAACAGATAATTTTTTCATAACTCACTCCTTTTAACATTTGGTTTATTTATTTTCGTATGAAAATTTCATATTTCCATAGAATATATATTATATTCTATGGAACATTGTGTCAATATCTATAGAGTATTATTTATATCTCATGGATATAAGTGGGCAGTTACAGTACATTATTGATAAAATAAAGGAAATTCGCGTTAAAAACGGGGTTTCTCAAATGGAATTGTCCCTGCGTTCAAATTTAACACAGAGTTTCATTGCCAATTTAGAAAAAGGGAAAAAACAACCTTCCGTCCTTACGTTGATTAAAATTGCCGATGCCCTAAAAGTGAATCCTCAAGATTTTTTTCCCGAACCTTTTGATACTAACACGAAAGAGCAAACAAAAGAAAAAATACGCAAGTTGCTTGAGTTGTTATAGAGATAAATAATGTCACGCCACTAATCACCGGAAGGGCTTTGCGTATGCACGGCTTTTATATAGAGTGATAATATTTTTCGCTATTAATTCTTTGGGCATACATCGTGTAGTAATCCTTACCCAAGCATCCCAAATCCCAACCCAACAGTTGAAAGCAATTTATCAACACTTGAACAGCCCAATTTCTCCGCAGACATTATTACCAATTTACCGCAAGTCATCGCGTCATCAAGCGCGTTGTGCGCGTCGTAGACAATGCCGAAGTGTTTTGCCAATGCGGTTAAAGCGTGAGATTTTAGATGCGGCCATACACGGCGGGAAAGATTGCAGGTGCAGAAATACGGCAACGAAGGGATTTCCAACCCGTACCAGTCAAGAACCGCATAAAGTACGCCCATATCGAAAGGAGCATTATGCGCCGCCAACGGCAAATCGCCGATGAACGGCTTTATTCCGCTGTCCCAAATATCATTGAACTTTGGCGCGTCCCTTACATCATCAACAGTCAAGCCGTGAATCATCGTAAAATCAGGGCGAATATAAAGACTGGGCGGGCGTATCAGCGAATAATAAGTATCGACCGCCTTCCCGTCCAGAAATTTGACCAATCCGACAGAACACGCGCTTTCCTGAGATTTCTTGGCTGTCTCAAAATCTATCGCTACAAAATCCATACCATCATTCATTATAATCCAAGAAACTGATTGCTGGGAGTGGGGAGTATCGACAAAAAATCATCATGGTCTTATAATTAAATATATGAAATACGGATTGTCCGACAGAACCTTAAAAACACTTGATTCAATTTTTTGCAAGTATTCCGGTATTAATGAAGTCATTCTTTACGGTAGCAGAGCGAAAGGAAATTACCGTACAGGTTCCGATATAGACATATCTCTAAAATCTGATAAAACTTTTACCCATACCGATTTTTTGCATATTACCGGTGATATTGACGATTCGGATATACCTTATTTAGTTGATGTTTCAATTTATGCACAATTATCAAATCCCGAATTGAAAGCGCATATAGATCGTGTAGGGAAGATTTTATACTCTTACACAAACCATGCTCAGAGTAGTTGAAAAGGTTATCTTTTTGCATACAATACAGACCGATAGACTGTAGTGTTTTATATAAAAATCAAAATCCGGCAGACTGGAAAAAAGTTTATTAATTTGCTACATTTTAGCTATGGGACAGATTTGCGTCTTTGTAAACCAAAAAGGCGGCGTTGGAAAAACTACCTCGGCAATAAACATTGGGGCGTATCTCGCGGATGCCGGAAAAAACGTCCTTTTGGTTGATTTTGACGCGCAGGCTAACCTCTCAAGCGGCATCGGCGCTAATCCGCCTAAGCCCGGAATTTATGAATTGCTTTCCGGCACGGCAACTCCCGAACAGGCAATAAAAAAAACCGCCGTTCAAAAATTGGACGTAATTCCAGCAAGCATCGATCTTTCAGGCGCGGCGGTAGAGTTAATTGACCAGAAAGAGCGTAACTTCTTTCTTAAAAAAGTCCTGACCCCGATTAAAAACAGATATGACTTTATACTGATTGACTGCCCTCCCAGCCTGGGCCAGCTTACAATGAACGGTCTAGCCGCCGCGGATTCGGTACTTATCCCAATGCAGTGCGAATACTTCGCCATGGAAGGGCTTAAACAGCTTTTACACACAACCAAACTTATTCAAAAAGGACTGAACCCGTCTTTGAAAATCGGCGGCATTTTCTTTACAATGTACGACCCAAGAACCAGGCTTGCAAACGACGTAATCAAGCAGGTCAGCGCCATTTATAAAGACACGGTTTTAAATACAATCATTCCGCGAAATATCCGTCTTTCAGAAGCGCCCTCCTACGGAATGCCAATTTCTCTTTACGACCCGCAATGTCCCGGAGCCAGGGCATATCACGCTCTTGCACAAGAACTGCTCCGCAAGACAGGAGGGACAAATGGCGCGTAGAATCGGTTTGGGAAAAGGCCTTGACGCATTACTGGAAAATAATGACGATAACGAATCTTCCGCCGCGCCGGTTGAAGATCAAACTGTTTCCTCTCCCGCAACCGTTTCCAGAAATAAAGCGCAGGACATTGTTCAATTACCAGTGAGCAAACTTGTCCCCAATCCCGGCCAGCCCCGTAAAAATTTTGACGAGACCGAACTTCAGGAATTGGCTGACTCAATAAAAACTTACGGCATCATACAGCCAATAATTGCGGCGGACACGGGAGATGGCGCTTACATAATAATCGCAGGTGAGCGCAGAACACGCGCCGCAAAACTGGCCGGCCTTGATACGGTCCCGGTAATTATTCGCGATTACACCGATCAAAAGCGTCTTGAAATTTCGCTAATAGAAAATATCCAGCGCAGCGATTTAAACCCTATCGAAGAAGCGGCGGCATTCAAAAACCTGATGGACTTTTCAAATCTCTCCCAAGACGAGCTTGCGGCACGGGTGGGAAAAAACAGATCGACTGTCGCAAACGCGCTACGGCTTCTTAAACTGCCCATTGAAATACAAAAAAGCATCGAAGAGGGTAAAGTAAGCTCAGGACACGCAAGGGCGCTATTATCTGTAATTGACGTAAAATCAAGGGATAAACTTTACAGGGAAATACTTACAAACGATGTCTCAGTTAGGGAAACCGAAAAGCGGGCGGCGGTAATAAATATTGAAAAACAAGACAAGCCAAAAACCGCAGATAAAAGCAAAGCTTCAAAACGCCCGCCCGAAGTAGGCGCAATGGAAGAAAAGTTTATCGGCAAATTGGGAACCAAGGTAGTAATAGAGGGCGACATGAACAAAGGCAAAATACATATTGACTATTATTCAATGGAAGACCTTGATAGGTTATATGAAATATTAGGCGATTAATCTGGCATCTGTTACTTGGCTAAAATTTAAAGGTCAGTCCTATATCTAAAAAACTATTAGCAGAATATCCAATTTCAGCCCAGAAACCAAACCAATTATTTATATAATAACGAGCGCCTAAATCAATACCAAATAAGAACTCGCCTTCAACGTTACTATCGGGACTTTTATTTCTATATTTTGTTTCTTCGGTAATAATAGTCAAGCCTACCGTAGTAACTGCATAAGTATCAAGATTTTTTATATTCCAATTAAAATGGTAACCAAAACGCCCACCTAAAGATAAACGATTTCTAAAATATTCAGTCTTACTCATCAGCATCGATAAATACCCTGTATACTTGTAACCATACCCTGAATAACAAAGAATACCTCCTGCAAAAAACGGAAGCTTTTTATCACCTATTCCGATATTTCGATCTAATGATACGCGTATTGGCGGAATATATGTATCATCTTTACCAAGTAATCCTATGCCACTATCAAATCCTATACCAAAATTTAAAAGCCAGCTTTTTCCGTCCTGACCAAGTGGAAATTTTGTAAGGTCTTGCGGTTCCCACGCAAATAAAGACGTTCCAGCAATACAAAACACAATAAGAACAAAAAATAACTTTTTCATAAAAAACTTCTCCTTATGTTAAAAGTTATCACTATTTATCATAAATATCAATCCCTTCTTTCCGTTTTAAAAACCCTGATGCCCAATAAGTAAAAGGAGTTACAACCGCTTCAATCCCGCATTTCAATATATAATTTGTTAAAACAAGCGACCAAAATATTTCCCAGCTAAAGACTCTGGCGGCGCTTGCTATCAGCACAAAAATCGCCGTATCCAGAAATTCGCCAACCAAAGTAGAACCGATAGTGCGTACCCAGAGAAGATGCCCCTTCATTTTAACTTTCAGTTTTGAAAGTATTATCGCGTTGGAAAGTTCGCCAACCAGATAAGCGGACAGGCTTGCAAGCACAATACCGCCATAACTAATCCCGCCAAGAATGGCGCTAAATGCGGTATCTCCGCCAGTTGCCGCTTCCCATCCCGCTTCCGACGGCAATTTTCCCAGCACAAAGAAAACCACAGTGGTTAATACCAAAGCCGCAAATCCTGTAAAAATAACCCGCCGCGCCGTCCTAAACCCGTAAACCTCGGTTAGTACATCGCCCAGCACATAGGCAAACGGAAACAGAATCGTCCCGCCGTCAAAAGCAAGCGGGATTGAAAAAATCGAAATGCCAATATCGACAATTTTCGCCGAAGACGCAATATTGCTAACCACTAAGATAACAACAAAAAATGACGCAACCACATCAAGATACTTGAAAGAGACTGGATTTTGCATAGAAAACTCCCTGTTTTAACTATTGGCAGGTTATCAAGGAAACTGCCTATTTATTATGGCTTTACGCCCACTTAATAAACCCACATCTGTAAGGATGAATCAAAGCGTCATGTTTTGGCAGAATACGCACCGTGTGCCCCTGCATTCCCGTATCCATACATTCAATGCGAACTTGATACAAGTTTAAATTGCCATCGCTCTTAAGCCACTTCATTTCTGTCTTTCTCGCATCGACAATTTCCCTAGTCTGATTCGACACTGTGCCGTGGTACAATTCAACCTGCAAGTCGTTAGGTAAAACAGTGCCCAAATCAAGGTAGGCCGTAACAGTCAGCATATCGCCACGCTGCATAACCGGCTTGGCGTTGGAATCAATCTTAACTATTTTTAAGTTGTTCCATGACTCCTGCAGTTTGCTAAAATACGCAGCGAGTGACTTTGCTTCGGCATATTCGTCTTTGCTGAAACGGCGGAAATTTTTAAGCGCGGGGAAGTAAAATTGATTTGAGTAATCCATCAACATACGGTGGGACGCCATCGACTGCCCAATTTGCTTCATGCAGTCTTTCATCATTTTTATCCATTCTCGCGGAAGACCGTCACGCCCTCTGTCGTAGAACATCGGAACAATCTCACGTTCCAGCAAATCGTATAATGCTTTGCTTTCAACATCGTCTTGAAGTTTTTCATCGTTGTACTGTTCGCCGTGGCCAATTGCCCAGCCAACCTGAGCATTGTACGCTTCGTCCCACCAACCATCCAAAATTGAACAGTTAAGAACGCCATTCATCGCGGCCTTCATGCCGCTTGTGCCGGACGCTTCCATAGGACGGCGGGGAGTGTTAAGCCATACGTCACCGCCTGATGTTAAATATTTCGCGACGCTCATGTCGTAATTTTCAACAAAGACAATACGGTTTGTTACATCGTACTTTTCGGCAAAATGAATTATTTCGCGAATTAATTCCTTGCCCGGCATGTCATGCGGATGCGCTTTACCGGCAAAGATCAACTGTACAGGACGATCATTATCCCTTACCAGCCGTAAAAGGCGTTCAGGATCGCGAAGAAGCAGGTTACCGCGTTTATAAGTTGCGAACCTGCGCGCAAAACAAAGAGTCAGCGTGTAAGGAGAAAGTACATCTTCCGCCTGACGAATCCGCCGCTCTACCGCGCCTGTCCGTTTATACTGTTCGCGGATACGCTCGCGCACAAAAGCGACAAGACGTTCTCTTCTGCGTTCATGAGTGCGCCACAATTCTTCATCGGAGATACGATCCATGCGCTCCCAAATATTCAGTTCTGTAGGCTTACTTTCAAAGTGAGGTCCAAAATACCTGTCTAAAAGATCGAGCATACCTGAAGAAATCCATGTGCGCGTATGAACGCCATTTGTAACATGATGGATTGGCACTTCATTAAGCGGAAGCCCCGGCCACAGACCTTTCCACATATCGCGAGATACTACTCCGTGAAGCCTTGCGACACCGTTGGCATAGGCTGCCATTTTTAACGCAAGAACTGTTAAGCAGAAAGTTTCCTGTTCGTCGTTTACATTGATCCTGCCGAGACCCAGAAAATCTTTCCATGAAATACCCAAAACCTGAGGCCATGAACGGAAATATTTGTCCATAATGGCGATATCAAAACGCTCATTTCCCGCCGGAACAGGAGTATGGGTAGTAAAAATACTTGTCGGCCAAACCGCTTCACGCGCTTCTTCAAAAGAAAAACTCATTTCGCTCATGATTTCACGAATCTTTTCAAGCCCCATAAACGCGGCATGTCCTTCGTTCATATGAGTAGCCGCCGGATTAATTCCCAATGCCCGCAGGGCGCGGATACCGCCGATACCCAATAAAATTTCCTGCTGCATACGGGTCTCTTTATCACCGCCATAAAGCGCCGAGGTAATATTTCTCATATCCTGTGTGTTTTCTTCGATATTTGTATCCAACAAGTACAGTGAAGAACGGCCTACTTTAACTTCCCAAATTTGGGCAACCGCATGCCTGCCCGCCAATTCCACAGTAATTTTTAAAGGCAGTCCGTCTTTGCCGATTTTTTTCTCGACAGGCATATTATACCAGTCGTTTTCAGGATAACTCTCCTGCTGGAAACCGTCGGCGTTCAACATCTGCGTAAAATAACCCTGCCTGTACAAAAGCCCGATACCGACAAGGGGCAGACCTAAATCCGAAGAAGTCTTCATGTGATCACCGGAAAGAATTCCAAGACCGCCTGAATAAATAGGCAAGGACGCATCCATTCCGTATTCCATCGAGAAATACGCTACCACATCCTTATGGCCGCCTCTGTACCAGGTTTCTCCTTTTTTATAACGTTGAAACCTGTCATATACTTCTTTTAACGCCGCCAGATAGGAATCGTCCTTGGCGGCTTGTGCAAGCCTTTCCTGGCTCACCATGCCAAGCGTCCGCACAGGACTCTGTTGTGACGAAAGCCAGCTGTCATAGTCTAATCTGATGAAAAGCTGAACTGCGTCATAATTCCAAGATAACCAGAGATTTCGGGCAATCTCCTCCAAAGGTTTTAAAACTGGGGGAAGTTTCGGTTTAACCGTATATGTGGATATATTCATATATTAAGTTTATGGGTAGAAAAGCATAATGTCAACGGTAGAATTACATTTATTTATCAATTTGTGTGCAAAATTCATTCCTTGACTTTTCCATTTATTCTGCTATAATTAAGCAAAATTACAAATAAAGGAGATAAATTATGAAAAAATTAATCATCATATTAGTTTTACTTTTTGCGGCGACAGTAGTATTCGCACAGTCTGTCCAACTGGGACAATTCCCGATAGGAAAATGGCTTGATCCCAACTGGGACGCTGTTTGGGAATTTTCGTCTAACAACATAAGAATCCTTAACGTTAACACCGGCGATGTTTATTTTGACTTTTCCGGTAAAATTCAGAATTTTAAAGTTTTTGTTGACGGCGCCCAACCCGGTATTTCATTTTCTTGTTTTGAAACCGAAAAGAACTATTCATTTAAAGCGAATCTTACCAACAATAATGTGGTGTTGGACATTGTTAGGGAAGACAAACCAAAATACACTGTAACCATGAAAAAACAGTAAAACACTGAAAAAAAAGCACCCGTTTTTCCGGGTGCTTTTCTATATACGGTATACTGATTACGCAACATAAGCCTCCAGTTTATCGGCGCGTTTTGGGTTTCTAAGCCTTGTAATGGCTTTTTCTTCAATTTGACGGATACGCTCTTTACTCAGGTTGTAATAAGCGCCAATCTCATTCAATGACATTTCCTTCTGTCCAAGACCGTAATGGCAGCGGATAATGTTAGCTTCATCTTCGTTCAGGGTATCAAGAACTTTATTTATATCGTCCTTCATGTAACTCTGTTCCGCATATTTATCCGGGGATATATACTGATTATCTTCAATATAATCCATCAATTGCAATTCTTTGTTATTAACATTGTTATTCAACGAAACAATTTCTCTGGAAATATTGACGATTTCCTTAACATGGTTTTTATCCATATTTAACATTTCCGCAATTTCATTAATTTCTTCTTCCGGTGAAAGCTGCTTCTCAATCATTTTCCCGGCTTTTTCAATTTTAACAAGATCCGCCGCGCAGTTTACAGGAAGCCTTATCATTCTGGATTTCTCACAGAGGGCGTTTAAAATAGACTGACGTATCCACCATACGGCATAAGATATAAAGTGATAACCTTTCTCAACATCAAAGCGATCCGCCGCATTAACAAGTCCTACATTGCCTTCGCTAATCAAATCTTCCAGGGGAAGCCCAAGCCCTTGGTATTTTTTTGCTATTGTAATAACAAAGCGCAAATTAGCGTTAATAAGTTTCTCTCTGGCAGCTTTGTTGCCAGCCGCCGCCTCACGGGCGGTTAACTCCTCTTCTTCCCTGCTAAGCATCGGAATACGATTCATTTCTTTTAAATAAATCGTGAGGTTTTCATTCAATTCTTTTCTTTTTCTTGTATTGTTCATAATCCACCACCTTTTATACATATCTAGTAGCAATATCCATGCCAAGTGGTTTTTTCGTTTTTACACTCAATTCAAGCGTTTTTTCAAGGTTTTTTATCTGTATTATTCACGTTTTGGGGAAAATGACACAAAGCCCAAAATGTGTCAAAATACTGTGTCATTTTGACCCACATATCAAGCATTGTATTAATATTGAATACCTTGATTTGTATGGAAAAAATTAATATTATTATTAGGTTAATATTTGCTATAATAATAGCAAATATTTTTATGATAAGCGGCGCTAAACACCGCATATCAGATTATCAAAGGCGGGTTTAATTATGAGTTCTGCTTCCGAACTGGTAGTGGATGAGGAAAAAATCAAAAAAGCCATACAGTCTGGACTCCCGCTGACAATTACAACATATACACACCCCAAAGAAATAGAGATTTACATAGAAAAGGTAATAGATGCGTTTCTTAAACATATAAATCAAATCAAACTTAAGGACTACATTGTCTACTGCGTACAGGAACTTGTAATTAATGCAAAAAAAGCCAATACAAAACGGGTATATTTTAAAGAACGCGGATTGGATATAAACAATGATAACGATTACAGTTCGGGAATGAAAAATTTTAAGGAAGATACAATCAGCAATATTGCCTATTATCTTCAGTTACAAAAGGAAAAAGGGCTTTTTATAAAAGTAATTTTACAAGTTAAACGAAATACAATTATTATTGAAATACGCAATAATGTCTCTGCAAATAAAATGGAACAACTGCGGATACAGGACAAGATGGCAAGGTCAAGACAGTACGACAGTCTGGAAGACGCATTGTCCCAAGTACTTGATGATTCCGAAGGCGCCGGGCTTGGGCTTGTTATCCTTGTCCTTATGCTAAGAAAAATAGGTCTTGATGACGACGCTTTTACAATTAAAACAAAAAACAACTGTACAATCGCAAGCATTTCTATTCCTCTTGATCAAACAATGATAGAAAATATGTCGGTTCTGTCGGCGGAAATTGTAGAGAACATTAACAGTCTGCCGCAATTTCCGGAAAATGTCCTGCTTATACAAAAACTTATTAACGACCCGGCTTCCGATATGCCGATGATTGCAAAGCAAATTTCGATGGACCCGGCGCTTACGGCGGATCTGTTAAAAATTGTCAATTCAGCGCAATACATGTTGTCCAAAAAAGTTGATCATATTTCGGATGCTGTAAAAATGATTGGTATAAATGGCATAAAAAACCTGCTATATTCCTACGGAACGCAAAAAGTATTAGGTGACGATACCGCAGAAAAAAAGAAACTGTGGGAACATTCGTACAAAACCGCGTTTTATGCCTACAATTTGGTTAAGAATTTTAAAAATGTTTCAGGCCTTCTGGACGACGTATATATTGGCGGAATGTTACACGACATGGGGAAAATCGTTTTTTCCAATGTGCATCCCGATTTATTAGACAAAATTAAGGGCTTCTGCGGCGAAAAAAGCCTTCCCATATCCACATTTGAAGATCTTTCCGCAGGCATGAACCACGCGGAACTTGGCGCCCTTATCGCTGAAAAGTGGAATTTCCCCGACAAGTTAGTAGCGGCAATTCGGTATCATCACGACCCTGAATCCGCGCCTTTTGATTGTAAAGATATGGTTGATACCGTTTACCTTGCCAATATGTTCTGCGAGTATGAAAATAAAAATATCAGCTATGATCAGTTAGAACCAGGTCCGCTGGAAAACTACGGTTTAAAACACCAAAAACAAGTCGAAGCGTTGATTGAAAGGCTTTCCGCGGGATTTATTAAGGAAGGACAGCTTTAATTTATGTTTCTTAAACGGCTCACCATTCTCGGCTTCAAATCTTTTGCAGACCGCACAGATATAGAATTTAACGACGGCATTACCGCCCTTTTGGGGCCAAACGGTTGCGGAAAATCCAATGTAGTAGACGCAATTAAGTGGGTTTTGGGCGAACACGCTATCAAGTCACTCCGCGCGGAAAAAATGGAAGACGTTATCTTTGGCGGCACAGAAGCCCGAAAACCACTCAATGTGGCGGAAGTTACCCTCGCCATCGCGAATGAAACAGGCCTTCTGCCAATGGATATGCCGGAAATCGAAATTAAAAGACGTTTGTACCGTTCCGGGGAAAGCGAATACTTCATCAATGGAGCGCAGGTGCGTCTTAAAGACATACGCGAACTTTTTTGGGATACCGGCGTAGGCAAAACCGCCTATTCGGTAATGGAACAGGGAAAAATCGATCAGATACTTTCTTCAAAGCCGGAAGAACGGCGCTATCTTTTTGAAGAAGCGGCGGGCATCACGCGGTACAGGGAACGGGGAGCGGAGGCGGAGCGAAATCTAGCCAAAACTGAGGAAAATGTGCGCCAAGTTGATTTGATACTGAACGAAGTAAAACGCGCCCATGACAGTTTAAAAATACAATCGGAAAAAACGCTAAAATTCCGCACGCTTCGCGATGAAATTTTCAATTATGAATTGGATATTCAACTTTTACGGTTAAAGCAGTTTAAGTACGAAAGAGACGAAAAAAACGAAACTTTAAGGCGCAGAACGCAAGACCGCGACAGGATACGCGCCGAAATGGAAGCGGAAAATCAGGCTCTGGAAGCGCACATGGACGAAGTAAACTCCATGGAGGCGCGGCTTGTAGAACTTCAAAAAAATATTTACGGTCTTGCGCTGGAAAAAAACGCAAGGGAAAACGAAATGCGCCTGTTCAACGAACAACGCGGTGAAAATAAAATAAAAATCGGGCAAAACGAAGAACGAGAAAAGCAGGCTGTTCAAAAAATAACGGAACTAAACGCTGACGCTGAGGGACAAGACGCGGTTGTACAGGATTTAAGAAAACAATGTAAAAGCATAGAAGAAAATATTCACTCTTTTGAAGAAAATATCCAGCTTGCCGCAGGGCGTATCAGCGAAAACGACAAAGAATCTCACAGGGCGGAAAATGAGATTCACGGCATAGAAAAAGAACTTGCCGCTCTGGAAAAAGAGCTTGCTATAATAACAGACGACATAGTAGCGGAATTGGACGCCGGCTTAAAAAAAGCGGGCTACTCCGCCACAGAACGCAAAAATGCGGAAGAAGCTTTACGCGAAACGCTTGTCCGCCTTAATACCCTCCTCTCCGGCAGGGAAGCGCTCATCGGCGACCTTGCCGCAGCCGCAAACGCGACAGGCGGCGTGGACGCGGCGGAAATAAAGCGTATTACCGATATTCTGCTAAAAAGCCTTTCAGAAGCCGCCGCCGGCGCGAATAAAGCAGTAGAACTTTTTAACAGTTACCGCGAACATTCGCCGACCTTTATTGACGAATTTTTGGCCCCTCAGGGAATTATTACAAAAAAACGCGCCTTGGACGCGCAAATCAGAACCGCGAAAGACGGCATTGATGAAAGACGGCAGCGTATTAAAAAACTGCGCGAAGATAACATCAGTCTTTTGGCAAAAATCGACGAATATCGCACAACTCTGGAGAACATGAAAATTAACCGCGCCCACATGAACGCGCGCGCCCAAGCCGCGGAAGATCAGGCGCGTCTTATCAGGCGTGAATTGTCCGGTCAGGAAGCGCTCCTTAAAAATATCCGCGATGAACTTTCCCTTTACCGAAAAAGACTGGAAGAAACCAACGCTCGCATTACCGGAATTCAAACTGAAATAGCGGGTATCGAAGAAAAGACTAAAGCTTTCTCTTCAGAATTGGAAAAATTGGAAAATGATATTCGCAAAAGAAACGATAATGTCGCCAGTAAAAAAGAAATTATCAATAAGCGGATGGCTGAACTTTCCAAAGTGCAAGAAGCGCTGGAAAAAATTCATCTGGAACTTGTCCAGTCCGAAATGGAAATAAAAAACACTCAGGAAAATTTCAGGGAGACTCATTCCAGGGATTTAATGGAGTTTGAAGAACGCATCTTTAGCATTACAACGCCGCCCGCCGTGTTGCGCGAAAAACTTGCCGCCGCCCGCGCAAAGTCAAAAGAACTTGGTTCCGTAAATCTTATGGCCCCGGAAGAATACGCTGAAACAAAACAACGTTACGATTTTCTTAACAATCAGATGGCGGATCTTCAAAAAGCGCGTAAAGACCTTGAAGACCTTACGGCGGAAATACGCCAAGAAACTTCGCAATTATTCATCGACACTTACAACCGTATCAAGAAAAATTTTCACAATATGTTCCGCCGTCTCTTCGGCGGCGGCAGAGCGGAACTGCGGCTTTCCGACCCGAACCATGTATTGGAATCGGGCATAGAAATTTTCGCCCAGCCGCCGGGAAAAAAACTGGAACATTTAAGCCTGCTCTCTGGTGGCGAATGTTCAATGACGGCAGTAGCCCTTTTATTCGCCACCTACATGGTAAAGCCAAGCCCCTTCTGTCTTCTGGACGAAATTGACGCCGCCCTTGACGAACAAAACGTCGGGCGTTTTGTCCACCTCCTTAACGAGTTCAGCGACACGAGCCAATTCATTATTATCACTCATAATAAAAAAACCACTACGGGAGCGGGAACTCTTATCGGTATCACAATGCAGGAATCCGGCGTAACAAAATTAATTACAGCGCGGCTTAAAAAGGGAGAACTTGATATTACCGACGGACCGCCGCCTCAAAGCGAACTGTGGGACGCTGACGGTGAGTTTGAGGAAGAGGATGTTCCTCCCGAAGCGGGAAGAGAATTACCCGTTGGCGTTAATGACCCTAAGAAAGTAACAAACGCGCAATTAAGACCGATTAGGTCGCGCACTAATAGCGCGAATTCATAATTAGTTAAATCGCTCCTTCGTACACAAGCAGTTCTTTTCCGTCTATTGTTACCATTAATCCTGGTTCGAGTTTTTTTGCCGCGTCTCTGATGTAGGTAAGCCAGACAAGATTGGGATTTATTAGGCGTAATTTCTGTTCGCTGATTACCGAAACTCCTTCGCAAATAATTCCTTTCACCATACTGATAACAGACGTGTAGTCTTCTGTAAGCTCTTTACAAATAAGTATATCACCGCCGCCGGAAGACATGATTTTCCTGCGGGCTTCATCGGGAGATGTGGCGTGGATTATCTTGCCTTGAGCGCGTGTAACGGTAGGATTTGCGAAACCGCCGGCGTTTGAACGCAGAAGAACCGTCCCGATAATGACAACACGGACAGTATTTATCATGTTTGGGCTTTCAAGCGGCAAGCCGGCAATGAGTACTATCTTATCAGATATTCCCGCTACACCTTTCTCTGAAACAACCTTCATAGTGTCGAGTATCATGCTATCAGAATCAGATACTTTCGATCTAAGACAGGTATAAACGCCCCAGTATAGCTGCATAATACGTTCAGCGCGATCATCGGTAGTTACGGCAAGAATAGGCTCATCCGGCCTGAATACGCTGAGGATTCTCGCTGTATTGCCGCTGCGGGTCGGCGTTACAATGGCTTTAGCGTTTACCGCCGTCGCGGTTTCAACTCCCGCCCGTGACATGATGATGCCTAAGTTTTCTTTTGGATTATGTACTTCAGAATGACATTCTTCATGCAATTTTTTCATGCGTTTATGGAATTCTTCAGATTGCTCAATAGTACACGCTATTTTGTCCATTGTTTTTACCGCTTCCACCGGATACGCTCCAGCCGATGTTTCGCCTGAAAGCATGATCGCGTCGGTTCCATCGAGAATCGCGTTTGCCACATCGGTTAATTCAGCGCGAGTGGGACGCGGATTCACAATCATCGATTCCAGCATTTGTGTCGCGGTAATTACGGGTTTTCCGGCTTTGCGGCACGCGTTGATAATGTGTTTTTGCGCCAGAGGAATCTGCTCGGTAGGAAGTTGTACGCCAAGGTCACCTCTCGCTACCATTACGCCGTCCGCAAGGCGGGCAATTTCTTTTATATTTTCCAACCCTTCGCCGCTCTCAATTTTGGCTATGATTTTAATGCGGGTAGAGTGGCTTTCAAGGAATTTCTTTATATCGGTTACTTCATGTGGAAAACTTAAAAAACTAGCCGCGATATAATCAATATTCATTCTAATGCCAAATTCTATATCTTTCTTGTCCTGTTCGCCCATAATGGGAAGCCCTGCGTGAATGCCGATAAGGTTGACGTTTTTCTTGCTGCCAATAACGGCGGTATTATTCGCGCGGCACTTGATGCCTCCCGCAGTATCAATCACTTCAAGCTCAAGAAGCCCGTCCGCAATAAGAACGCGGTGTCCTTTTTGCAACTTTGATCCCGCTTCTTTCCATGACAACGCGATATGCGCGGGAACTCCGTCCTTTGCCTCCGTGGTAAAACTATCATCGGTAGAAATAATAACCTCGTCTCCATCTTTAATCGTAACTTTACCGTCATTCTCTACCATGCCTGTCCGTATCTCCGGCCCTTTAGTGTCCAACAGAATCGCGACAGGTATTCCCAATTCGCCGGAAATACGCCTGACACGTTCTATTAAATCACGGTGCGAATCGTGAGTGCCGTGAGAAAAATTAAACCGCGCCACATTCATTCCGGCAAGTATAAGATCGCGAATAACATCATCAGTGGATGACGCTGGCCCCAAAGAACATACAATTTTTGTTTTCCTGTTTTTAATCATTTAAAATATCTCCTTTTATAAAAACTAAGTGAACTTATGTTGATATGCAAGTTTATCTTGTCGCCGCGTTAAACCGCGCGATTCTTGACGCGCTTGTATCTTTGACTCTGTATTTTGCCACTGATCTTTTAGCATTGGTTATGCGCTGAGCGGGACTTGGATGCGTCTTGCCAAAACCCGAACCGGAAGTTTGGACGCTGCTCAATGAATTGAGCATTTCTATCAAACCTGACGGATTATACCCTGCGCCGGCCATAAGCGACAATGCGTTATTATCAGCTTCAAATTCCTGAGTCTGCGAATAACCGTTGTTTACAAGCGTCTGTACAATCTCCCCGACTGATTCATTCATAACATCAGTCAGTTGTTTGACATCCATTCCTGTTGCGGCGCCGGCTGCCGACGTGCCTGTAACTAAAAGAGCCTGTGTAATACGGCTGTTTCTAATCGCCTTAATACTGTGTTTTAATTGAATATGGGCGACTTCATGCGCGATTACTCCGGCAAGCGCGTCTTCGGATTTAGCGGCGCTAATAAGTCCGCGCGTTACAAAGATTTGTCCGCTTGAAGTCGCAAAGGCGTTAATTTCATTGCTGTCTAGTATTGCTACATGATAACCGTTATAAACATCGGGACGCGGAGAATTAATTGTGATAGCGGCGCAGATATTGTTTAAGTAATAGGTTAGAGCCTGTTTTCCGCCATAGAGCCTATAAGTATTAAGGATATTTGCAGCAACCGCCCTGCCGATATAATATTCCTGTTCGGGATTAATTTCTTCCGCGGCGGAGCCGATAGCCCTTGCTGAAGTACTGATGGCATCGGCTGTATTTTTATCTATCACTCCAACGCCTTTGGCTATTCTTGCGCCGGTTTCAGCGGCTTTCGCTGCAGACGCACAAGAAAATAAAGCGCCTGCAAGAATAATTAAAATTAATAAAATTAAACAAATTTTGTTTTTCATTAATTATCCCCCATTCTTAAACGGCCTTCTTCCAGAAACCTCTTGACATCATCTTCGCGAGATTTTATTGCCTCTGCTCTATCTACATCGGCATAATTAAGATTGCTTTTCTGGTTCTTGTAAGAATTTTCAACTTCCTGATTAAAACCTTTTCCTGCAATCGAAACTTCTTTTGCGGTGGCAGTACTCGTGTTTCCTGTCACTATCTGTTTTGCGGACAGGTTAGCCGTCGCAGCCCATCCGGTCAGTGAAGAATTTGCGGCGCTTTTGACTTCTACAAATTTACCATTAACACGTATTACCGTGACTCGGTCTCCGTAATTTAAAGTTCCTCTATTGCTGGCAAAGAAGCCTGTGCCTGATTTAAGCGTCAATGTTTTTATAGAAACATAAAGAGTGCCGCCGGCTTTAACCTGCGCCGC
This sequence comes from Treponema sp. R8-4-B8, assembly GCF_054786175.1. NCBI lineage: Bacteria > Pseudomonadati > Spirochaetota > Spirochaetia > Treponematales > Treponemataceae > Treponema > Treponema sp. R8-4-B8. Next base: position 49,677 of record NZ_BDHE01000002.1, on the reverse strand, counting down.
CGCAAAACCAGTAACAAATAAAATTAAACAAAAAATAAATACGCTTCTTTTCATTTTTAGTCCCTAATAGCGTTAATATATCACTTTTCAGTAAAACTATCCACACAATTATCCCAGTTTTTTATCCGGCGGCGAAGAAACAAATTTAATGCATCTATATAAAATAATACGCGATTTTATTTCATCGCTACAGCAAACCGCTTCTGTCTTGACGCGCTTGTATTTGTGACTTTGTATTTTCCTATAGACTTTTGAACATTAGCTATGCGCTCAGCGGGACCTGGATGCGTTTTGCCAAAACCTGAGTCAGGCTTTATGACGCTGCCTAATGACATGAGCATATCAGTCAAACCTGTCGGGTTATATCCGGCGCCGGCCATAAGCGACAACGCTGTATTATCAGCGTCAAATTCCTGAGACTGTGAATAACCGTTGCTTACAAGCGTCCGCACAAGTTCCATAAAAGACTCTTCCAAAGCATCAGTCAATTGTTTGACATCCGTTCCTCCAGCAACGCCGGCTGTAGCGGTACCTGTGACTAACATAGCCTGTGTACGTCGGTTGCTCTTAATCGCTTTTATGCTGTGTTTTAATTGAATATGGGCGACTTCATGCGAGATTACTCCGGCAAGCGCGTCTTCAGTTCTAGCGGCGTTAACAAGCGCGAGTGTGACATAGATATGCCCACCGGGAGTCGCAAAGGCATTAACTTCATCGCTGTCCAATATTGCTACATGATAACCGTTATAAATATCGGGAACTGGGGAATTAATTGTTATGGCGGCGCAGATTTCATTTAAGTAATTAGTCATAGCCGGTTTCTTGGTATAGAGTTTATAAGTAGTAAGTAAATTTGCAGCTACCGCCCTGCCGATATAATATTCCTGTTCGGGATCAATATCTTCCGAAGCGGTGCTGATTGCGTCTGCGGATGCGCCGATGGCATAGGCAATATTTTTTACCGTCGCATTCTTGGATGTTTGACCTTTTTTCATAAGATTTGAAATAGATTTACATGAGGAAATCATTCCGGAGCAAATAAAAATTAATAAAAAGATTAGGTGTATTTTATTTTTCACTATTATTCCCCATTCTTAACTGACCGTCTTCCAGAAATCTTTTAACATCTTTTTCGCGAACTACTATCTTTTCTGTTTTATCTACATCGGCATAATTAAGATTAGGTTTTTGAGTCTTCATTGCTTTTTCAGTTTCCTGACTAAAGCCCTTTCCCGCAAGAGCCACTTCTTTTGCCGTTGTCGTACTTGTACTTCCCGCCGTTATTTGTTTTTTGGACAGATTATTTGTCGCTGTCCATCCGGTTATTAAAGGATTTTCGGCGCTTTTGACTTCAGTAAATTTACCGTCAACATTTATTACCACAACTTTGTCTCCGTACTTTAAAGTTCCCTTACTGCCGTCAAAGGCTCCTGTACCTGATTTAAGCGTCAATGTTTTAACGGCAACATAAAGATAGGTTTCCGCCTTAGCTTTAGTTTGCGTTTGAGATTGCGTTTGCCCCTGCGTCTGACCCTGTGTCTGTGTCTGCGCCACCGCAAGTCCGGTAACAAAAATAATTAAACAAAAAATAAATACACTTCTTTTCATTTTTTCACCTCTAATTAATATATATATCACTTTTCCGTTAAATTGTCTACCCCATTGTCCCAATTTTTTTCATCTGGCGGCGAAGAGACAAATTTTATGCATCTATTTAAGTATTTTTTTGCGACAAAATCTTTATTATTTTTATCGAAAATTGCTTGAAAAACACCTTGTGCGGCCTGAAAATCGCGTTTTTCATAGAAATCAAAGGCCTGCTCCCAATTTTTTACCATTTCCTGCAGTTCGGGCGAGGCCTCAGAGGCGATTCCCAGCAGTTCATAAAGCCGCAATGGGGTATTAACCCCGACAACACGAACCCTGCTTAATGGGCGTATGGTAAATTCATCGCCAATACTAGCTTTTGTATATTCGCTAATCAGGACACCGCCCGTGTCATATTGTTTATTAACCCCCTCCAATCGCGCCGCCAAATTTACCGCGTTTCCCATGATTGTATAGTCCATTTTATTGGGCGTACCCATGTTACCTACTACCATATCCCCCGTATTGATACCCAGCCTTGTAAACATCGGGCTAGGATCGTCAATGCTGCTTATTATCCCTTTTCCAAACATGGCTTTCATAACATCTTGATTAATAAACCCTTTTTCAAGCGCTTCCCGATTAATATCCACTTCCGCTTTTTTCATATTAATTGCGGCGCGGCAGGCAAGGGCGGCATGGTTTGCCATGTGAATAGGCGCGCCAAAGAAAGCGATAATCGCGTCTCCTTCGTATTTATCAATTGTTCCTTGATTATCAAGAACGATGTCGCTCATTCTTGTAAGATAGAAGTTAAGCAGTTCTACAAGTTTTGCCGGATCGCCCAAAGCTTCGGAGATTGTAGAGAAACTGCGGACATCCGTAAAAATCGCGGTCATCTCTCTTTTTTCACCGCCAAGTTTTAATTGGGAAGGATCGTGTATGATCTGTTCAATAACCTTAGGCGACAAATATTGTGAAAAGGCGGATTTAATAAACCGCTTTTGGCTGCCTTCTGTCGCGTAATTGTAAAGCGTTACGGTGATAAAAGCGGCAAGCGTACCGGCAAGATATGTCACCATGGGCAACCAAAGGCCGCCAAACTGATAAGCGGCAAAAGAGCCTATAATTGTTATTATAACGATAATAGCCATCCCCGTAACAGAAAGAGAAATACGGTTTGAAAAAATAGTCAGGCATACCACCAAAACTATAACAGCAAGAAGAATCAGCAAGTTAAGCCACTCGTCGCTTTCGCGTATAAAATTGCCACAGAGCATATTATCCAGCATTGTTATGTGACATCCCATTCCCGGATACACGGAAGAAATCGGCGTATTAAAAATATCAAAAAGTCCCTGCGCGTAAAAACCAAAGAAAACATAAGTGTTCGTAAAATTTTCAGGCGGAAGATAATAATCGCTTTCCATATACTCTTCATCGTCGTTTTTATACGCTTCTGCGCTTTTTAGAATATCCATCGCCCTGTAAGGAATATATTTATCTAAAGGTCCGTGATAACGTAACAGGGCATAACCGTTTTTATTAACAGGTATCGAAGCCCCCTCCCATTCAATTGAACTAGTTTTTTTATTGTAGAATAATTGCCGCCCTTTCCCTGACACAACAAGCGACGCGGTAGAAAGACCTGGTATCGCTTTTCCGTCAAACAGGGTAAAAGGCCTAATCCGTCTTATAATTCCGTCAGAATCCGGCACGCCTGTAACGCTCCCCAAAGCGCCGGCGGCGTCTCTTAATCCTTGAATCGGAAATTGCGCTTTTTCATTGCTTCCTACGCTGAAGCGTTCCAACATGGAACCGAAATTTTCAGGCTGGAATAAGGGCGCTTTTACATCATCAGGCCAAGCGGCGACATTACCTGTTTGGGTGCTAAACATGACTGTTTGCACCACACGGCCAAAATCTTTAGACGCCCTAATAAACGCGTTATCATCATCTCTGGCGCTTAAACTGCGTAAAGCTTCTATTGCTACTCTAAATACCGATCTTCTAGCCTGCCCGGTATTGCCGTCAGACCTGGGTTGCCTTCCGGCGCCACGGATTGATTCATTTCTATTAGGCGTTGGGTCTTCTGTTTCGGCTTGTTCCAGAGTTTTAACGGCGTTATCTATTATCTCATCCTGCCTTGAGTTTCTGTAAACAGAAGGCTCAGAAAAGATAACGTCGAAAGCTATTGAATGTGCCTCGCTTAAATTCATGTAATCAACAACTTCCGCGTATGCCTGCCTGGGCCACGGCCAGCCCCAGCCTCTTTCCTTCTGCGCCCAGTCAATACTGTCCTGATCCAACAGGATTACGGTAATTTCGTCAGATGGTCGGCCATAAATTGAGTCCGCCCAGAATCTGACCCGCATGTCATAGGATTTGTATTCCAGAAAATGAAAAACCCCAAGCAAATGCAAACCGGTAATTACAAAAAAAACTAATCCTGCGAATATAACCGCAGTAAGCTTTTTTCCTATCTTTTTTTTTGTTGCCATAATACTCCCTACCTTTTTTTTGAAAAATATATCATAATTATAACAGGAGTTCTTATGGATATAAAGTACCAAAAAACACCTTATAAATGGGTGTGGATTTCAACAACTGCTATTTTCTGCCTTTTATTTACTTTTGCGTTAATTCCGGGCGCAGCCGCTCAGGGTAATTTACAACAGCCTTCCGGGCCGGGAAACACGCAGAATCAGGTTCGCAACTATACAAACATAATGCAGAATGTATATGACTTCATCATTCGCAATTATGTCGAAGAAGTAGACCCAAGAGTCATTTTTGAAGGCGCAATGAACGGTATGTTCAGCGCTTTGGAAGACCCGTATTCGACTTTTTTGTCTGAATCGGACATGAAAGATTTAAACGATACAACGCAGGGAAGTTTTGGCGGCGTAGGGCTTAATATCATAAAAGCTACTACCCCAAGACCGGACGGAAAACCGATGTGGGTAGAAGTTGTCTCTCCAATCGAAGATACGCCAGGTTGGCGCGCCGGAATAAACCCGGGCGATTTTATCACAAAAATTAACGGAGAACCGACTGAAAATCTCACTATGGATGAAGTGCTTGCCATACTTAGGGGAACGCCCGGAGAGAGCGTAAACCTTGTTATCAGGCGCGGCGAAAAAATGGAGTTCCCTGTAACAATAGTAAGGGCAATTATAGAAGTGCCAACCGTCAAACACGCCATGATTGGCAAAACCGGCTACCTGAAACTTCTTACTTTTACCCCAATGTCCGCGGACAGGGCAAGAGACGCTATCAACGAATTTAAGGAAAAAAATTACAACAGCCTGATACTGGATTTGCGTAACAATTACGGCGGACGCCTTGACGCGGCTGTAGAAATCTCAAATCTGTTTTTGGATGGCGGGCTTATCGTGCGTACCAGATCCAGAATTGCGACGGAAAACCGCGATTTTAACGCCAGACGCTCCACTCTTGTTGCCCCAGACATTCCGGTAATTGTACTGATAAACAAGGGTTCTGCTTCCGCTTCAGAAATTGTCGCCGGAGCGCTTAAGGACCGCGGCAGGGCTTATCTGGTGGGAGAAAATACATTTGGCAAAGGCTCGGTACAACAGGTTTATCCGTTAAGCGGAACAGGTTTTAAAATAACCACGGCGCGTTACTATACGCCAAGCGATGTAAATATTGATAAAATCGGCATCCCGCCGGATCGCGAAGTTAAATTCCCCGAATACACAGAAGCGGACGCGGAAAAACTGAACATACTGATAAACGCGAATAAAATTCCGGAATTTGCCGAAAAAAATCCAAAGGCGACACCGGCGCAAATTGACGCTTTTGCGCAGCAACTTGAACGTGAATACAATCTTAACCTGTCATTGCTAAAACGGCTAATCAGAAATGAACTAAACAGGACAACTATCGCTCCAGTTTATGATTTGGAATACGATGTCCAACTTCAGGAAGCGATGAAAATTTTTGAGAGCAAAACATATCAAAACCTGATGCAGAACTCAAAAACATTGAAGGAGTTACAGGAAGAAGCCGAGAAAAATCTGGCTATTGCTTCATGAGGCATGAAACAATTTATTTTAAATAAAGAGCCGGATTTTTCGCAAGGAGACGAGGGCGGCATTGTCAAGCTTGAGGGCAATGATTATCACTATCTTGTCAATGTCCGCCGCCTTGCGACAGGGGAATTTTTTCCCGCACTTTTACCCGACGGCAAAGAGACGCTTGTACAAGTGCTCTCTATTGAACGCGGCGAATTAACCGGAAAATGCAGCACTACGGAAAGTCCTCATGGGCAAGAATTTAATTTACCACCAATAATTTTATTTCAGGCGATACCCAAGAGTGATAAGATGGATTTAATAGTCCGTCAGGCTGCTGAAGGCGGAATAACGGAGATTGTCCCGTTTGTATCGGAGTTTTCGACAGCGAAAATCGCAGCCGAAAAAGGGCAAAAATTTTTACGCTGGGAACGAATTATTAAAGAGGCAAGACAGCAGAGCGGCTCCAAGACCGCGACTGCTATTCATCAGCCATTAACAAGGAATGAACTATTTGACTACTGGAAAAAACTCCGGGAAAAAGACGCTTCAAATACACTGGGATTATTATTTCATCATCAAAAGGGGCTTGAAAATGAGAGCCTTCACGGTTATCTTAATAGTATTCCCCATGTTGTAGCGTTTGCTATCGGGCCGGAAGGGGGATTTTCTGACAAAGAGGTCGCCCTCTTTATGGAAAACGGTTTTAAACCCCTAACCATTGGCGATACCGTTTTACGGTCAGAAACTGCCGCTCTTTATTGCGCGGCGGCAATACGCGTTTTATTACTGGAGAAAGATTCGTGGAAGTTGAAGTAACCGAAATCCGGCAGCGGACAAGCCTTCTTAAAGTCCCGGTTGATATTGTCGCGCCGGAGAATCTTAGCTCTATAGTGTATGATCTTTTAAAAGAAAAAAAAGAGCATAATATTGTGCTTCTTTCTTTATGGGATCTATTACGCGCAAGAAGAAGCGGCGAGTACCGTTCATACATTACAAGGGCGTCTTTGGTTATTCCTATTTCTAAAAGCGTTATCAGCGGAATAAAATTCCTTACAGGGAAAAAAGCATACCGTTATATGCCTTTCGATTTTATTATCAGTATACTTACCGCTCTGGAAAATCGGGAATTATCCTGTTACCTATTGGGCGGCAAAACAAAAGTTCTAATTAAAACGGAACAAAATATCAGGCAGACATTTCCTCGCCTTCGCATAGTCGGGCGCTTTCCCGGTTACTTTAAACGGTACGAAGAAGCGACAATCATCAAAGCTATAAAAAAATCATCGCCGTCACTGTTGTTGGCGGGTAAAGGCATACGCGGCGAAGAACGTTGGATTGCCAGAAACAATCTCACTCTTGGGGACGGCATGAGGCTATGGTGCAGTGACATCTTTGACGTATTCGCCGAAAGAAAAAAATATCCGTCACGCGGCGTTTTTAACGCTGGACTTGAATGGATAGGCTATTGTTTTCACAATCCATTCAAATTTTTTAGAATTTTCCCGTACATAGGATACAAGTTTTTATTACTGTATTACCGTCTTTTTGTTAAATAAAAGTCAGTCTGATACGCTATTGATACATCACTATATAAGGCCGAGGTTTAAGTTTGTACACATCTTTTGGCGTCATCAGAGGATGGTCATAACCCGCGCCCGGTATTCCAAAATTATAAAACAGCTTAAAAGCCTTAATCGGCATATTGGAAGCAATCGCATTGTAATTATAAGAATCGCGTTTCACGTCAGGCGGACCAAAACCATCGGCGCAATGAATCAATCTGACCCTGTTAAAATTGCTTTTAACCTGCGCTCGATTTTTAATCATTGTGTGTTCAAATTGATGAATAACAAGCATACGCTCGCCGGGAATATTATTATCTATTAAGTAGTTTTCCATTACTTGTTGCGCCATGTTGATTTCTTCCGCTTTGATACTGCCAATATCTCTCATCGGTCTTTTTGTCCGCCATTCAGGATCAAGCGCAAGATGTACATTTGGATACTGCAAATACGGCAGCATTTTTTTCAACGAATCTATCGGGTCATAACGGCCAATTTGATGATCAATAAAAACCAATATATCATTCTTCATCCCATACTCAATATACTTCATAAGAACATTATTCCCGATTATCCCTATTTCGCCCCTAGGCCAAACAGTCCCATAAATCAGATAAAACGCCTTACGCACTTTCCGCCCGCCATTAACTTTTTCGTAATCAACGGCAAGGGCAGTCAGCATCCTGTCCAGCTCTTCAATTGAATAACGGCCTAAAATTCCCATGTTGCGCGAACTGGGATGGCCATAATAGGCAAGAATATCGTTATTCAACAAAAAAGAAATTTGATAATCCGCTATTTGATTTAATTTTTCTATCTCTTCTTTTGTATAAACCCAATAAGGCCGTGAATTATCGATTTTCTTCCATTGATCAACCGTCTCTGTAAAAAGCATATGGGGAAAAATCGGCGCAGTCATATAAGTAATATCAGTACCCGAAGATGAATCATCGCCTGAAGCCGCATAAAGACGATAAACAGCGCATAAAACAAATATAATAACTATGGAAAAACATAGTGCTTTTTTAGCCAATAACATGGTTATTAATTATCGGCAGAAAAGATGATTTTCTTCTATATTAGAAGAGCCTGGAGTTTTGCCAAACACAAAACAATATACAAAAACATGAAATTTTACCAAAGAAAAAAATACAAAAAAAGACTGTTGTTTTCCCTTTGGCAAAACTCCTAAGTAATCCGGCGTAGCCGGATTACAGCCAAAGATGTATTTTGTGCAATTTTATACAAAGAAACCCTGTTCCGATTGACAGCAGTAAAATTCCCGGGACAAACCCTATCCAGTTATCAACATTTATAAGGAAACCCCTGCCGGCAAGGGCAAGCATAACACCAATCGCGACATTAAAATATTCCTTTGAATCGCGTATATTAGCCGCAATAAAGAAACTTATCATAGTTGTAATGAAAGCCGCCAACTCAACTAAAGTAAACATGGAAATATAACTGTTGACAATATTCAAACTGGTATCCCAATTTGAACCGTCGATAGGGACCCACAATGTAATAACCAAAGCGGCGATAATCATTACAAAAATGACATTGCGTGTCTTCTGTACCTCAAGCCCTGCGGCGCATAAACCGGCGGCAAACAGCGAAAAAACACTGAAAAACCTTGCAAAAAGCAAAACCCTTAACGCCAAATTTACATAAAAAAAAGAAAAAATATAAACACAATATAAAGGAAGAATAAGACGGATAGCCTCAAAAGCCAAAGAAACAGTAAAAATGGCAATATACAGTATTTCCGGCGCCGAAGTCCTTTCAAAAAAGAAATAAATAAATATTATACCGATTAGAGAATATAAAACTGATGCCGCCAAAGAGACATAAACGGCATAATAATCGTTTTTCATAAAAAAACCGGTTAAAATCTGAAAAACATTGACAGGACGGCGCGTATATTCTTCCATTATTCTAGAATAAACAGGAATTATCAAAAAAGAGGCCGCCACAACAAACAAAGCGCATATTGAGCAGAAAACAATTCCGGCTTTAAAGAAAGTATTTCTTTCGGAGAGCGTCATATCGCAGTTTATACTAATTAAAATTTTATCTCAAGACGGAAAATATAATACCGATAATGAGAATTAAGGGGAACTCTATGTTATTGAAAAAGACGGTATTTATGCTTTTTATCCTTCTCTTAACAACTGTTTCCGCTCTATGGGCGGGGGATTCCGCCGTCTTTGTCGATTTGGGTTTTTCCCCCGACGGCAAAATGTACATGTTTGGCCAATACGGAGTACTGTCGCCGTCTCTGCGCCCCTGGGCAGATTTATACGTCGTAGACGTAGCCGGCAACACTTTTGCCCAAAACGGCAGAGTATCGCTTACAGAGAACACTCCGATAAAAGCGGGACAAGACGGTTCAGGCATTTTACACAGATTAGTCGCCAACAATTCAACTCTTTCAAACCGATACTGTATAAATTTCCAAAATCAGGGACTCCCTCTTTACATCTCCAGAGATGTGAATCCTCCACCGCGTGGTGAAAAAATTGATTTTCGCGACTTCCTTTCCGGAAAGTCATATAAAGCGCAAATAATTTCCACAATTACAGGCAGCGGGCAAAACGCAAAATCGCAGTCTTTCATAAACCTCGAAGTTAATTCTCCAGACGGCCAATGCAAAACATATAAAGTCGGCTCCCCAAATTTTGTCCGTCAAGGGATTGTACAATACAACTTTAAAAGAGTCCTAATTGACTCAACCGGCAGCTCGGTTATTTTTGTAATAGAGATGATGCGCGCCACCACCAACGGCTACGATATCCGTTACATGGTAGAAGCCGTAAGACTTTAAAACTTTAGTTTCAGACTGCCCTAAAAACCTGCGTAACAAAAGAGCCGTCCTCAAATAAAAACCGTATATAAAGCAGATTCCCCGGCTTATTCCGTTCCCAAAGACCATCTTTTTGCTGTTCTATCGCCAAATCAAGCCATTCATCACTGCTTAAAACCGCCTCAGAACGGCACTGTATAAACAGGTAATTCCCCTGCGGAAGCAAAACATTACTATCTGTCTCTCCTGTACCATTATTTTGGCTCACAGTTGATTTTTCCCCGATGAACAATAGCTTACTAAGGAAAAAATCCCGATCCGGCTCAATACTACTGCCTTGAATTGGATTTACTTCATAACAGAGGAGAATCTCCTCATTTTCAAGTTTTTCATACTTTAAAATCGACATATCTTGAGATTTAGATTTGATATATTGCAATGGGGTACAAAGATTTAATAGAGTTAAAGGGGTTTGTTCCATATTATTTATAATATTATATCAATCAAATAAAAAAACTACTTGTCATTAATATCTAAAACCTTACAAAACATTATTCTTTCGTATGCAGTTATGGTGGTTCGAACTTGCGAAATAGTTCTATTAGGCGTAGGCACGCCAAAGTTTATGATCGCCACGCAGTAATCGCTGCTAGGGCAATAATTGCTAAAATGTATGTCCGACACCTTTTTGGCATAGCTATTTTTCCCTCCAAACCTATTCAATCTTTTTAAGTTCTACCCGCCCCGCCCAGCCGATAAAATCAAGACTTCCTGCCGTGAACACCAGATTGTTTACAACCAACGTTGCGCTAGTCATCCTTGTAGTAGTACCGTTGTTAAATGTAAACACTATCATTTTGCTGCCATCATATTGTGAATAAGTCCCATCAACCGTCGTATTAGTTGAAGTCAGAAACAAGGAAGAAGTTTTGTTCCTATTAATAGTTAGTGTCAGCGATTGGACATTCGTCCCGTCAGTATACCCATACCGCCATGTCCCGATAAAAGCCTCGCCGCTTTCAATGGTTCCGTCCGATTCAAATTCGGCAGTAATAGTTACACCAGCTTCAGGCATATAGAATTTCTTTGACGATTCATTTATGTTGTTACTAATCGTTGAACCATTATTATCACTGTAGTTGTATTTAAGAGTATTGGGCTTAAGCCGGTAACCAATAGCCTCATAGACTTTTACAGTTATTTCCGTATCTTTCGTTGCCTCAAGAGGGCTTGCCTCTACAGTGCTGCCGTTGTCGTTTGTTAATGTTCCAATTCTTACACTATAAACAGTTGGCGGTATATATTCTTTCTCCGATACCCTAACTCTGGCGCTTATGCCTGAATAATGTGTAGCACTAAGTTCCGTATATGCAATTAACATTCCGCTTTTTTGCGGAGTACACGTAGAACCCACCGCTGCATAACTGCCATCTTCATAATACCAATTGAAATGCGCAATTTTATCCCCGTCCAAACCGCTATATTTCACAGTAAATGTCGTACCGACTGGACCCGAACTCGGACTTATTGACAGAGTGCCTTGAATAGGGGGGTAATAAAAGGGATCTTCACACGATGTAACAATAAGGGCGGTAACGAGCGAAACTACGCATAGTAGGCAGCAAGCGAAAAAATGTCTTTTCATAAAAAACTCCTTTGGGCTTTTGCCCATACTTAATTTCTAACGCAGAAAATAAATTTGTATATATGCCAAAAGGCCTATGTATACTTTTTTATACATATTTTTTGATAGGTGACTGTCAAGAGGTTTTACTGCCTAGTCCAGCCTGTTCCGCCACTAGCCCGAATATAAGTCCCCGCTTTACCCCCACTGCTGTCATATCGACTCCAAAAGGAATCATTTTCAGGGAATATGTCGATATTGATATTGATATGGTTTTTGTCCTTATGAGCGACATCCGCTCCAATAGTAACGCTGGTTAGCGGGTTATCCTTAAACGCGTACTCACCAATAGTAGTAATGCTGTCAGGTATAGTAACGCCGGTTATTTGTTTATATTTAAACACATTACGCTCGATGGCAGTAACAGTTCTTCCGTTTATCGTTGAAGGTATCGTTATAATACCGCCGGTTCCGGAATAACGGTTAATTGATAATGTATCCTCATATGGAGGAAGCCTAAGCCATGCGTCGAAGTCGCCTTCATTTATCCGAGTAACTGTAATAGGTATTTTTAATGCGTGATCATTAAACATAACATAAATATTTTCCATACCCGCGGAAAGTTGATTATATTTATATTCACCTAAATCAAACCAAGTTGGGTACTCATCATAACTGACAGGTTTTTCTTCTCTTTTTTCTCCGGTTTTACTCTGACGTTTCGTTTCCTTTGCTACCAAACCGGACGCATTAAACATTTCCCCTGCAACATAAGTTAATTTATTCGGCATTTTTGTTATTTTCACGTCGTATGTTAGCCACGTACCCCAACCAAAAGGATCTGAACTTACCTCACAGGCAGTTAAACTAATAGCAATAAAAATGCCCGCTATTCCCAAAAATACGGTTAAACTTGCTTTCTTCATGTTTTTACCTTCCTCAATAATCCTGCTTACGCCAAAGGCGCATTGTATGTCCTTATATTATACGACGTTTGTCCGTACACCAAAAAAATCTGACAGGCCCTATTTTAACATAAGGCAAATTCTCTTAATTATTATTCCATATAAAAACACCAAATTCTTTACCGCAAGATTTGCACTTATATACCTTTTCTACGTTTCCATTCCCATGATTTATTGTTTGGCCTTTGCCTTCTACTCCTTCTATTAACATGGAATTGCAATATGGGCAATATCTAACAGGATCCTCAGATCTCCAATTGAGGTCGCAGCTTGTAAAAATAATTCCCGCAATAAAAACAAGAACCGCCAATAAAAAAACAGTATACTTTTTCATTTTAAGCCTCCCTATAATGGCCAAATGTTACTTTTTGTCAACGCCAAAACGTTTATTACAATTTTGACACCTATATATTTGAAATTCTTTGCCGTTATATATTTCTTTATGGTCTTCTTTTATGAATGACGAGCCGCAATAGGGGCAGTAAGTTGTATCGTCAAACTGACAAGAAACAAAAGACAATCCGGTAATAGCTAATAACAAAAATATGATTATTGCTTTCTTCATGTTTTTATCCTCCTCAATAATTCCGCCTTCGCCAACGGCGCGTTTTTATCCTTCAGCAATGCGGGAACATAACATAAATTTTAACGCAGAAATCCAATTTGTCTATATGCCAAAAGGCCTATTTTGCAAAAAAAGCCCAAAATTCGTATATGCCAAAAGGCCTATGTATACTTTTTTATACATATTTTTCGATCAAAATGGCACATAATTACTTGTATTTGTATAAAATACAAAAGTAGAACCGTCTTTATTTAACGATAAAAATACAAATTAGTCTTTTTTTCATTTTCAGATTTTATACCGCAAAAGCGTTATAATAACCTTATGAAAAGAAAATTAATTTTATTGACACTAACTGCGGCGCTCTTATTCACGGCAGGCTGTAGCAGAAAATCCCGAGCGGCGGGAAATGCGGGTTATGACACTGCCCAAGGGTTCGCCTATGAAGAAACGAAAGCTGCCACTCCAAGAGAGGCCAGGGCGACTGCTGAATCTCCAGCTTATGACGGAGCGGGAGCGGCAAGCGATGATGATTCGCTATATGCAAATTTTCCCGATGCGGAACGCAAGTTGATTAAGCGCGCAAACATCAGTATCAGGGTAGAAGATTTGTCTGCCGCCGAAGACTCTGTTAATGCCCTTTTGAAAAAGTACAACGCTTACGCGGCATCGTCAAATATTCAGGAAAACTCCCGTTATTATTCACTGCGGGTTCCGGCAAATTATTACGACACTTTTCTCTCCGAAACAGGCGGCATGGGAAGGCTAATAAACCGCTACGAAAATACGGAAGACGTAACCCTCCGTTATTATGACCTTGAAGGGCGGCTTGCGACAAAAAAAGAACTTCTTAAAACTTTTCAAGCCTATCTTGGAAAGGCAAAAACTATCGAGGAAATTCTTTCGGTAGAAGCCCGCATATCAGAACTTCAATACGAAATCGAAGGAACAGGGATACAATTCCGTAACCTTGCCAATAATGTAGATTATGCCACAATTGACCTTAGCCTTTTTGGACCTGTAACCTCATCTATGCAAAACCCGAATCTAACCTTAGGTGAGCGTGTTAAACAGCTTTTCGGCAGCTTCGGCGACTTCCTGTCCGCAGTAGCGGTTATTTTAATCGGTATCGTCATTTACGGAATTCCTGTCCTTCTGCTCTTGGGATTACTCTTCCTGCTTTTCTTCGGCAAAATCGGACTCGCCAAAAAACTGTGGCGGTTGATTAAGTCTTAACGTAGTTATCAACATGAACGCATCACTTTTGCGCCAATCTATCCACTCTTTCGCCGAAGCCGCCTTTTCGCGCTCCGGCGGACCGGGTGGGCAAAATGTAAACAAAGTCAACACTAAAGTTACATTAAAGTGGCGACTTCCCGCCAGCGGTGAAAGTGAATCAGCCGGTCTTTCAGAAGCGGAACTGGATAGGGTAAAAACCCTTCTTGCAAACCGTATTTCCGCAACCGGCGAAATAGTAATAACCTCAGATGAAGAACGCTCCCAAAAAGTCAATCTTGAAAGAGCCTATTTCCGCATGAATACCCTAGTCGCCTCTGCGGCAAGACTGCCCAAAAAACGAAAGCCAACAAAGCCAAGCAAAGCCGCCAAAGAAAAGCGACTTGAGTCAAAGAAGAAGCAGGGGATTAAAAAGGCTGAAAGGGCTAAAAAGGATGATTCGTAAAGAGTTCACACGAAGATCACAAAGGATTCTTTGTGATCTTCTCTTACTTTGTGTTCTTAGTGTGAGGTCTTTACAAATAAAAGTGTTTCACGTGAAACATTTTTAGGCTTACAGAACAAAAATCAGTTTTATAACGTTGCCATTTTCGGCTTTTGACTGTAGGACTAATTTGCCATTATCTATGCTCCATTGTTCAACATTTTGCATATAGTTATAAAAAGCCTGTTCTTGCAGTTTTTCCGGTTGAATTATTGGTGCCATTAAGGTCGATTTGATTACATCTATTTTAATGGCATTTCCATCCCCTAAAGTATATGGGGCGGAGTATTTATTTGGCGCACCTGTTCCGCTGACCATTTGGGCATCAAACTTCATTGTATAAACGCCGCCAACATTGTTCTTTTTTAGATCATTTCGATCGTAAAGAACGATTCTGTTAAACGGCGTACCGTCAAGTTGAACCTCAATTAATTTCCAGTCTTTCCCGGTAACGTTTGAGAAAGCTGATCCTTTGACTGTCGTCTTACAACTCATTACCATTGCGATAACCAATAAAAATAATAATATTTGTCTTTTCATTTTCTTCTCCTTTAATAAATAATACACCTAAATTAAATTTATTTCCACTATACTAATTCATCAGTTTTATCCGCAGGTTCGTCTTCTTTTACTATTCTATCCAGACCGATTACAAAGTCCGGTTTATCAATGCTTAGTATTCGCACACCCTGAGCGGCGCGTCCCATTATACGAATATCGTCAACCTTTAGCTTTATTGACTTGCCCTGGCTAGTGATGCACATTATATCCTCATTATCCAGCACGTTTACACAACCGACAATTTCGCCTGTTTTTTCCGCTACCGTGTAGATTTTCTGTCCGCCAGTGCCGCGTCCATGCGAAGTAAATTCGTTAAACTCGATACGTTTGCCATATCCATATTGAGAGAGAATTAGCATTTTTTCTTTTTCGTCTACCCTCAACATTCCTGCTAATTCATCGCTCTTTGACAGCTTCATTCCGGTAACTCCGCGCGAAGAACGCCCCATTGCGCGTATGTGCTCCTCGTGTGTTCGCAGCGCCTGTCCCCTGCGGGAAATTAGTACTACTTCATCGTTGCCCTTTGTCAACAACGCGCTGACCAATTTATCGCCTTCGTCAAGATTTATCGCTATTATGCCTCGGGTTTTGGCATTGGAGAATTCGCTTGTTTTTACTTTTTTAACAACGCCGCAAGCCGTACCCATGAACAAGTATTCGGTGTCACTGAAATCTTTGAGCGAGACTATCGCTGTTATGTCCTCATTCGGCGAAACAGTAAGCAGGCTCTTAATGTGCGAGCCTTTACTGATTTTGCTCCCTTCCGGCAACTCATGGACTTTCATCCAATACGCCTTGCCCGCGCTTGTGATAAACATAATGTACTCGTGCGTTGACGCGACAAATATTTGCTGGACAAAATCATCCTCAACAAGTTTCGCGCTCTGCATTCCCTTGCCACCACGGCCTTGATTTTTGTAAGCGGAGACAGGAACACGTTTTACATAGCCCAAATTCGATATGAGAATCGTCATCTCTTCTTTTTTAATCAGGTCTTCAATATTGATATTTTCGACTTCTCCGGCAACAATTTCCGTGCGGCGTTTGTCGCCGTATTTTTCCGCGACTTCTCTTGTCTCATCTTTTATTACGCCACGAAGTTTTTTCTCGTCAGCCAGCAGGGATTTATAGTAAGCGATGCGGGTTTTTAGTTCGGCGAGTTCCTGTTCAATCTTTTCAACTTCAAGACTTGTTAGGCGGCCAAGACGCATTTCGACAATGGCTTCGGACTGGGCCTCGGAGAGCAGAAAGCGTTCTTGCAGTTTGAGGCGGGCTGTCGCCACATCGCGGCTGGCTTTAATCACGGCGATAACTTCGTCAATGTTCGCGAGAGCGATTAAAAGCCCTTCTAGGATATGGGCGCGTTCCTCGGCTTTGCGTAAATCATAACGGGTACGGCGGGTTACTACATCGACTCGATGTTCAACAAAGTGATGAACCAATTCTCTCAATGTGAGTAACTGCGGCTTGCCCCCGACCAGCGCCAAATTGATGATACCGAAGCTGGTTTGAAGCTGGGTGTTAGAGAAAAGCTGATTTAGAATGACTTTTACAATTGCGCCTTTTTTTAACTCGATTACAATGCGAATGCCGTCACGGTCGGATTCATCGTTTGCATTGGCAATGCCATCGATAACCTTATCACGCATAAGTTGACCGATTTTTTCAAGTAAGAGGGCTTTATTTACATTGTAGGGAATTTCAGTAAAAATGATTTTTTCCTTTCCTTGTTTTGTTGTTTCTACGTTAAACTTGCCCCGGACAAGAAGTTTTCCGCGCCCTGTTTTGTAAGCCTCTTTTATTCCCTGTCTGCCAAAAATTGTCCCGCCTGTAGGAAAATCGGGGCCTTGAACAAAGCGCATAAGGTCTTCGTTATTAGCGTCGGGGTTATCGATAAGGGCGCAAATAGCGTCGCAAATTTCACCAAGGTTGTGGGGTGCCATATTTGTAGCCATACCGACCGCTATTCCGCTGGAGCCGTTAATCAGCAGGTTGGGAATGGCAGAGGGTAGTACGGAAGGCTCCATAAAGGATTCATCGTAGTTGGGGACAAAATTGACTGTTTCTTTTTGCAAATCCTGCAACATCTCATCGCCAATTTTTGAGATTTTTGCTTCGGTGTAGCGCATGGCCGCAGGTGGGTCATTGTCTATTGAGCCAAAGTTTCCCTGCCCTTTTATCAACGGGTATCTAAGGGAAAAATCCTGCGCCATGCGAACAAGGGCATCGTACAAGGACAAGTCGCCGTGTGGGTGGTATTTACCCATTGTTTCGCCAACGATGAGGGCGCTTTTTTTGGTGCCTCCGCCCGGGCGCAAACCCAGGGTATCCATGGCGTAGAGCAGTCTTCTGTGGACGGGTTTAAGTCCATCCCGGACATCCGGCAGGGCGCGGCTGACAATGACCGACATTGCGTAATTGAGATAATCTGTTTTTACTTCGTCTTCTATCGCTATGGGAATTACTTTGCCTGTAGGCTCGTTTATGGGTAATTCGCCAGTTGTATCGATCTTTGCCACTTTTTTATCCTTAAATGATTAAATACTGCTGGTATTATACTATTTTTGCGGAATTTGATCAAACGGGATTATACTGTTAAAGGTTCACACGAAGAACACGAAGGGACAAAGAACACTAAGGAAGAGGGGTGTAATCGAACTTTGCATAATTCTTGGGAATATCATATAATATGCTTTATAGTATACTATCATTCAAAGAAAAAGCCGAGGAAATTAACAAACAGCTATAGGTGACAGACATTCGGCATGTACTAAAGATAGTGCCGCCAATTTCTTGACGGCACTATTAGTCAGTAACAACTAAATGTTTACAAAAGACCTCTCGCAAAGGCGCGAAGGCGCAAAGGTTGTTGTTTGTGAGATTATCGTTTTTCCTTCAAGATTTGTAGTTAAACTAATATATTTAGATCAATAATGGGTTATCGGACAGGAACTTTGCGTCCTTTGCGCCTTTGCGAGAGAAAATTTGGGAACAATGCTTTGTAAAGTTTTAGATGTTACTGACTACTATGAAATTTGGGTGTCAGTTACTCCTGCGCCTCATTGGCAAGTTTCAAAAAACGGCGAATTACCGCCGTTTTCACAAATGATTATAATTGACCTTTGGTAAGTGTAAAGGTTTCAACCCCCGTGCCTTCAAATCTTGTCAAAGTCATTGTTTTGCCACCATTAGACAAAACCGCCGAGTATCTACCTACCAAATCACTTATAACGGCATAGGTAATATCGCATTTAAGTTTAACTATATTGCCGTCTGTCGTATCTTCCCCAATCACCCAAGTGCCGTTAAAACCCCAGCCCAAAGTCCCAACCGCATATCCATTATCATTTCGCTCGGTTACATTAAAACTTACATAACTATAACCGCCACTTGAAAATGTATAAGTCCATGTCCCTTGAACATTGTCCACCGTAAGAACATTAGACCCCGAATTGTCCCCGTCATCGCCGCAAGCAGCTATTGAGAATACTATTACCGCTACAAAGGCAATAATCCCGAAAAGTTTAACTATATTTTTCATAGCTATGCTCTGTCCAAGTCTTTTTAGCGTTTCTTTAAATTCTTCGTCTTTGATAGCGTCAAGTCCTGTAACTGCGGATTGTGATATAACTTCTTGCGACGGCTCCTCTGCGATTTCAGTCTTATGCGCGATTTCCTGCGGTTTACTATTTTGCGAACCGCTGTCAGGCTCACTTTTTCCTAGTATAAGGGCTATGCTTGATATTTCCAGTTCTGGAAAACGGATGCGGAAATCGTTTAACAGTTTGCTTTGTTTTGTCTGGAGTATCTGTTTCCAACCGGGGTGATCTGTTTCTATTAGCAAAAGACCTCTGTCCAAGTCTTTGATTCGGGAATGGTCCGCCGCGGCGGCTATTCCGTTTTTAGCGGTTATGTCTTTCCATGAGTCAAAAAATTTTGAGTATTTTTGGGCTTTTTTCATGAATTGTTCATCAAAGAGAGTTGAAAATATTTCCCCTGCGGTTTTCATTAACTCAGCATATCATAATTTTTCTAGTTTGCCTTCTTTTACGTTGTAAATAAGGGTGTCTACTTTTTTATAACGTTGATATGGCTCTTCGGGGAGGAAGGTGTAAAAAGCCTGGTCGTAGGAGGGAAGCGCTGATAAAAACTTGCGTCTCTTTTCGCCGTCCATTTCTAGGAGAACGTCGTCTAGTAACAGTATGGGGTTAAGGCGGGTTTCTTGAGAATAGCGTCTAGCTTGGGCTGTCCGCAGTAACAGGGCTAAAAGACGCCTTTGTCCTGTGGAGGCTTTTACTGTAAAATCCGCGCCGTTATGTGTAAATTGATAGCGGTCACGGTGCGGACCGGAAAGTGAAAGCCCCGCCGCCATTTCCGTAGCCCGTCTTTCCCGCAGGTGGGAAGGAAAGTCATCGCATTTCCAAGAGGGAATGTAGCGAACAGTGATTCCGGAAATACCGGAGACTTCTTCGTAGAGCGTGCTAAAAATACCGGAAAAATCCCGGGCGGCGGTTTCCCTCTTTTCCATCAATTTAAGACCGTACATTGCAAACTGCGGATCGAGAGCGTCTAAAACTGATTCTACGCCTTCTGACTGATTTTTTTGCTGGGCATGGTCGCGCAGTAACGTGTTTCGTGTTTTTAAGACACGGCGGAAACGGCGAAAGTCTTCAAGGTAGACAGGGTCGTAAAGGCTCAATGTTTGATCAAAGAACCAACGGCGTTTTTCGTGGTTTCCGCTGACAAACTCCATGTCTTCGTGGCAGAAAACTATACTGGGAGCGATTGAAAGCAATTCTTTGCGGTCCTCGGCGCGTTTTCCGTTTATAAAGACTGTTTTTTTACCGTTTTCGGATTTAACAAGTATTTGATCATTTATTGAGTCGGAAAGCTTTACTTCCGCAGAAAAGTCTTTTTCTCCGTTACGCGCCATTTCCGCGTCGCGGACAGAGCGAAAGGACGAAGCGTAGGCGCAGAAATACAACGCTTCTAAAAAATTTGTTTTACCCTGGCCGTTTTCCCCGACAAGAAAAACATCCTTCGCGCCTGTGAAAATTTCAGTATCCGCAAGGTTTCTAAAAGACGCTGTCCGCAGAGAGGAAAAAAACATTTAAGACTGCATTGGCATTACAATGTGGAAAAAGTCTTTTTCCGGAACAGGTTCTATTGTTATCGCCTTTGTCGCGCTACTAAAACGAATCTTAACTTCGTCCTCTGTCATTACTTTAAAAGGCTCTTCCAGATAACGGTAATTAAGGGACATTTTAACGTCTTCACCATCGTACTTGCAGGGAATCTCATCCTCTACCGTTCCAATTTCGCTCTCCTCGGAATAAACAGCCATTTTTCCCGGTGCAATGCCAAGATAAATTCTGTGCGATTTTTTTTCTACCATGAGTGATACGCGCCGCAGCGCGTCAAGCATTTCATTGCGATTTATGGAGAGGGAAAATTCCTGATTTTCGGGAATGACTTTTTTGTAGTTTGGAAATAATCCTTCGATTAAGACTGAAGAAAATTGATATGACGCGAAACTGATAAATATCATTTTATCGCTTATGGAAAGATTTATAAGCCCTTCATCTCCCGATCTTTTTATAACGGTAGAAAGAATTTTTGGAGGAATGATGATACCGGAAAAATCATTTATTTTATCGCTAAATGGTTTTCCAATGTAAGCAAGACGCCTTCCGTCTGTAGCGACCATATTTATTTTTCCTTCACTTTTTTCTAAAAGAACGCCGTTCATAAAATAACGAGTTTCATCATCAGAAACGGCAAAGACCGTTTGTTGAACCATCTCTTTAAAATCTTTAATGGGTATTCCAAAAAAAGGTTCTGTTGAAACTGGAAACTCAGGGAATTTATCTGAAGCAATGCATTTAAGTTTATATTCAGGTTTTTTTTGAGTTACAGGTTTAATTATGACAGTATTTTCTTTTTGAAAAAATTCAATTTCATCATAAGGGAATGTGCTAATAATTCCAAAAAATTTATCACAATAAACAGTTGTCGATCCCTCTTCTATAACTGTAACAGGTATCTCAGATTGAAAATTAACTTTCATATCCTTCGCTTTAATTATCAGTTGATCCTTAACAGCTTCAAGATAAATATTTGACAAAATTAAAATAGCGTTTTTTGATGAAATAATTTCCTGCGCGATGGAAATTTCCTTAAGCAGAACCTCTTTATTACAAGTAAACTTCATTTTTTAATCCTCCTATTTTTATAAATTTATATATACAATAATAATAACAATAATAAGCAGTATATGTTAATAACTCACTTATTTCTATACCTGCTATATAATTACATTTATACAAAACTATGGATAATTATTAAATAAAATCCACAATTTACACAAGCCGTCTTTTTAACACGGCTTTTCTACACTATTCTAACATGTTTTTCAGTATTTTGCACTAAATTCTTTGATAGACCTCTTTACGCTTTCAATAGTCGCCTCTAAAGTCGGATCAGTCAGTAATTTACTCCTAATTTTTTCTATAGAGTACATTACTGTAGTATGATCCTTGCCGCCAAACTCCTGCCCAATCTCCGTTGTTGAATAATCTGTCATTTCACGGCCAATAAACATGGAAAGCTGACGGGCAAAAACGATATTTTGAGACCTTTTCTTCCCCTTTAAATCGTTTGGAGTAAGCCCAAAGTATTCAGAAGTTACCCTTATTATATTATCCATTGACAGATTTGCCGGTCTTATATCATTAAAAATATTTTTTAGGTGTTTTTGAGCTATTTCCAAAGTAATTGGTTTTCCCATAAGCTCGGAATAAGCGATAAGGTTGTTTAAAGCGGAAATAAGCTCGCGGATATTTGAAGATATGCTTTTGCTAATCAAGTCGATGACTTCGTCCGGAAAAACTACGCCTCTGGTTTGGGCTACGGATTTTAAAATTACGCAGCGTTCTTCATAACGCGGGGGTTGAAGGTCAGCTTTTAGTCCCTGTTTGAAACGTGAGGTAATTCGCTCCGGAAATTTTTTTAATTCTTCTATTGGGCGGTCGCAAGTAAAGATAATTTGTTTTTTAGCGTTAAGCAAAGAGTTAAAAGTATGAAATAATTCCTCTTGTACGCCGGGTTTATCGGTAAAAAATTGAATATCATCGATTAATAAAACATCGGTTTCCCTATATTTGTTTTTAAAATCACTCATTTTGTTTTCGCGTAGGCCTTCAAGATATTCATTTAAAAAATTTTCAGAAGTTATACATATTACGCGATTATCCGTATTTTCATAAATATGATTCCCTATTGCCTGCATTAAATGTGTTTTTCCAAGCCCTACACCGCCAAAAATCAAGAATGGGTTGTAAGCTTTACCGGGATTTTTGCTTATTGCATAGGCGGCGTTTGCGGCAAATTTGTTATTTTCCCCGACTACATACCGTTCAAAGGTATAATCATCCCTCATTTGGGGGTGCTGCCCTCTTTTTTCCTTTACTTTCTGAGTTTTTTCAGGTGTTACTGGAATAGATTTATCATTTTTTTGTTGATTATGATGAGATTCAGCCTTTTTTGCGGTTTTTCCGGTTATTTCCATTTCAAAATCAATTTCCTGGCCTGAAACTTCTCTTAAAATTGAAATTATTTGTTTTTTATAATGAGAATTCACCTTATCACGGTGAAAAGCAGATGGAACCCCCGCTATTATGCTGGTTTTTCCGGCATCTGTTGTTGAACAACGCAGGTATTTTATATCTAAAAACCAGCCGCTGAACTCCTCCTCCCCTAGGTTATTCCGCAGTTGGACTAGGGTTTCTTTCCAAAAACCCTCATAATCCAAATCAGCCATTTATTCGCCCTTAAAAACTATTTTATCAACATGTTATCCACAGGAATAATATTGATAAATTCGATATCTAAACTAAAATTTGTATGAATTTTTATAACATTTACTTAATACCTGATATGGTAGAATCGCGCTAAATCCTTATCCTGTAAAGAATTAGCAACAATCAAATACATATAATCAGGTTAACTTTTTATCTCCTTTTTTTTGTCATAAACGGCTCGATTTTTTCCAGATTTATCCACAGATTTTGCACTATGGAATAGCCTATTTTTTAAAATGCCGTATTAGACAGAGGGTAAATATAACCCAAAACTTTTATTTTTGCAAGTGAAAAATAAAAATTTGTTGCAATGTATTTGCTGATTTTTTCATTCTTATTCTTTACTTTTCATATACCAGTCAAGATTGTTATTTTTTATCTTTATATAACCACGTTTCTCCGCGTCAAGGGCAAAGTCTTTAAATTTTTTATATCCTGAATTTTTAAAATTTATATATTGAGCGATAACCTGAAATAAAACCCAATCATCGTATTTTTCTAATTCTTTAATTAACTCTTTAAATATTTCCGGAATGGTGTTTTCTTCTTTGTTGTTTATTACAAAACAATTATTTTCATAGGTTATATTTGTCGCTTTTTTAGCGTCTTGTACAAATTCCAGCCATGAATTATATCCCATTTTATTTTCATTAAATTGATCATTTAAAAGTTTCATTTTTATTTTTACAGAAGGCGATAAAGGTTTTTTATTTTCATTTATTATTATTCCGACAGCCTCTCTGAATAATTCAAACGCTTTTTCTTTTGTTAATTCATTATCCTTAATTTCGATAAAATCTTTATCATTCTCGGTAAAGTCATCCATGTTTTTAATTATCGTTCTGTAATCTATGGAAAAATCAGCCATCCTTACCAATTCTTCGGACGCGTTATTATTTACGTCGCAAATAACCCATGTTTCTTTTCCGTGTTTTTTAAATGATAATAATAACGGCCTAAAATCACCGTCTCCGGAAATTAACACATATCTGTCAATGTGCGAATATTGAAAAATTAACTCGACTCCATGCGCTATTAAAGACATGTCAGAGCTGTTTTTTTTCCCTGCGCTGGATTTAGGAATATGTATTAATTCAAAATTATTTGAAGCAAGATCAGAAGCAATATTTTTGATTGAATCGCTGTTCCAATTTCCAAACGCCATCGCGTAAGACAAACGCCCTTCTTTACATACGGCTTCTATTACAGATTGTATATAGTTTGTCCCTACAGGGGGAGTTACGTTTTCTATGTCCCATAAAATACCGATATTCATAGTTTATTTTAAATTTTTTTAGATGACTTGTCTAGGTATTAATGAAAATCACCCCACCGGCTTCCTGTCTCCACACTCACGCGCAGAGGGATACTTAAAGGTGCCGCTTGTTCCATTTCCGTCTTAATCAATATCGAAGTCTTCTCGGCATCACTCTTTGGACACTCAAGGATCAGTTCATCGTGGACTTGTAGCAAAAGACGCGCCTTGCTTTTCTCCGCGGTAAGCCGTTTGTCCAGATTGAGCATTGCCATTTTTACAATGTCAGCCGCTGAACCTTGAATGGGAGTGTTGACAGCGATTCGCTCCGCTGCGGATTTTTCGGTCTTGTTATGCGAATTAATTGTTGGGACGTAGCGGCGGCGGCCTGAAATTGTCGTAACATAGCCTGTCTGTTCCGTTTTTTTAATTGTGTTTTCTATAAACTGCCGCACGCCTGAGTATGTGTTAAAATACGCATTTATAAAATTTTGCGCTTCCGTTCTGCTGATGTTTAACTCATTGGCTAGGCGGAAGGCGCTCATTCCGTAAATTACGCCGAAGTTTATCGTCTTTGCCATGCGTCTCTGTTCGGGTTTTACTTCGCTTTCATCAATGCCAAAGATTAACGACGCTGTTTTAGCGTGAACGTCGCGGTTTTCCCTGAATGCGGAAATAAGATTTTTATCTTGCGAAAGATGCGCGAGTACTACCAGTTCTATCTGACTGTAATCGGCGGAAATGAGGACGCAACCGCTTTTAGCGATAAAAGCTTCGCGGATACGCCGGCCTTCTTCGGCGCGGACCGGTATGTTTTGTAGGTTAGGCTCGCGGCTGGAAAGGCGGCCTGTAGCGGTTCCGGTCTGCACAAAGTTTGTGTGCAGCCGCCCTTCGCCGTCAGCCATGTCAGCTAACGTGTCGACATAAGTTGATTTTAATTTGGACAAAGTGCGGTGGCGCAGGATAAGGGCGGGGACGGGGTCTTCACGCGCCAGTTCTTCAAGCGCGGCCGCGTCTGTGGAATAGCCGGTTTTTGTTTTCTTGCCGGGAGTAAGTTTACGCTCCACATAAAGTACTTCCTGAAGTTGTTTTGTCGAGGACAGATTAAACTCGTGTCCGACAATTTTCCATGTGTCAGCTTGAATTTTATCAAGCTCAATTGCAAGCTCTTTTCCGTAACTTGTAAGCGATTTTGGCTCAATTTTTATACCTTCTCCTTCCATTTCTGCAAGAATGGGAAGCAAAGGCATTTCAAGATTTTCAAAAAGAGCGATAGATTCAGTCTTCTTTAACATTGGCTCAAGATGATGTTTCAGCCTGAGGCAAAAGTCCGCGTCTTCCCCTGAATAGCGCGTCGCGGTTTCCAAAGAGACAGCGTTAAACGTCATACCTTTTGGCACTATGTCCATATATTTTAGGGGAGTGCAGTCAAAAGTGTAGGCGACAAGCGAGTCCAATGAATAAGCGTTGCGCTCAGGATCAACAACCCATGCCGCAGTCATTGTATCCCAAATTTTGCACTTCCAGCGGTCAATTCCCCAGCCACGGCTCACTTTGTAATCAAACTTGGCGTTATGCGCGGCAATTGTCATTTTGTTATCCGCAAACAGGGGGGAAAGCAGGGCGCGGACTTTTTCAGGATTATTAAATTCTGAAAGCACGTCGCCAATGCCGTGGGGAGCGACTGGCACATAAAACGCCTCTTTTGGTTTTACCGCAAGTGAAATGCCAACGGGATGGGAATGCCACGCGTCAAGGGAATCTGTTTCAAAATCAAGCGCTAAAAGTTTTTGTTTTTTTGCTTTTTCTAAAATAGAAATTAATTCGTCAATATCAAGGATTGTTTTGTATACTCCGTCTCCAAGAAGACTCTGCTCAGCCGAAGGAAAAGAAATTGATTCAGCTTGATTTGCGTTATCTGTCATTTCCTGAACTGAAGAATTTTGCGTAACGGGGCTTTGCTCTGCGGCCTTCTGAACGGTAGCCGCCTGAGCGGCAGGTTTCACGTTTGGATCAAGCTGCTTGGCGCTTTGCCTTATGCCTTCGCGGATAAGCACTCTCGCTCCCGCAGATCTGTCAATGTTTTCTACAGACAACTCGTCAACGGAACTTATCGGCAATTCAACGTCATTTCGCAGGCGGATAAGTGACTGGGAAAAATAGGCGTTTTCTTTTCCTTCGGCAATTTTTTTTCCGACAGAGCCTTCAATTGCCGCTATGTTTTTATATATATTATCTAAAGAACCGTAACGCGCCATCAATTTGACGGCTGTTTTTTCTCCTATTCCAGCCACACCGGGAACATTGTCGGAATTGTCGCCGGTTAATGAAAGCAAATCAAGCACTTTTGGCGGTTCTACGCCCCATTCCTCTTTTACTTCATTGTGACCGATAAGCTCCCACGCGGGACCTGGCGTTGAGGCGGTTTCATTTTTTCTGTTAATTTTTGAGGGGCGCAGTTCAAATATTCCATCGCCGACAAGTTGAAGCAAGTCTTTGTCAGACGAGAGAATATAGCACTGTCTTTTTTCAGTGCGGCATTTTTCCGCAAGAGTCGCTATAATATCGTCCGCTTCAAAGCCCTCAACTTTAAGGCTTTTAACGCCTAACGCCGATAAAAATTCTTCAACTAACGGAACCTGTTCGTGAAGGTCTTCAGGAGTTTTTTGCCTGTTTGCCTTGTACTCGCTGTACATCTTGTGGCGGAAAGTGGGAGTTCGCGAATCAAAAACCGCGGCAAGGCGGACAGGCTTTATGAGGTTATCAAGACATTTACCGTCGTTGTCCGCGGCAGGAGCGCCTTCGTCAATCAGGGAAATTACAGCGCGGGCAAATCCGAATAAAGCCGAAACGTTCTTTCCGGCATTATTACGCAGAGGACGGGTTAAAAAGGCAAAATATGAACGATAAATAAGACCGTATGCATCTATCAAATAAAGAGGCGGTAAAGCGAAATTTTTCATATTATATAGTAACACAAGAGGAGCGAACCTTGCAACGACAGTCAATTTATGCAATAATTCTATATATGAGTGAAAATTCCGGTGACAAGAATGATAATAAAGGCGGTCCCATGTTTCCATTTGGCGGACCGCCTAAAATGCCTGATTTTAAAGGGTTTGGCGGATGGAAATTCCTTCTTGTCTATGTCGTTATCCTGATTATTGGAATGAGTCTTTTTAATTATGTGTTTCTCAACAAGATGAATCCGGCGATAGATTTTTCTGAATTTAAAACCCGTATTTCAACAGGCGAAATAAAACGCGTGGAAATAACAGAATCTTATTTTACAGGTTTTACAAATCCCGACAAAAAAGAATCTGCAAGATCAATTACACGCTCATACGGTCCGGGTCAGCATGATAAAGTGTACCGTACTGTTTCAATTCTTACTGAAGGTTTTATTGATTTTTTAGACGCGCATAATGTTTCCTACGGCGCGGTTTCACGCGAAGGTAACGCGGTTTTAAATTTTATTTTTAGCTGGGTGTTGCCAATTGCTTTCTTCATTTTTATTTGGCGGTTCGTATTCAGACGTTTGGGGAATATGGGCGGCAATGTGCTTTCCATCGGACAAAACCGCGCGGTTATTGTCGCGGAGGGGGACATTGTTACGCGCTTTAGCGATGTTGCCGGAGTTGATGAAGCTAAAGAGGAGCTGGTTGAAGTTGTCGATTTTTTAAAGAGTCCTCAGAAGTACAAGGAGATTGGCGGCAAGATACCCAAGGGAGTGCTTTTGGTGGGACCTCCGGGGACGGGGAAAACTTTGCTGGCGCGGGCTGTCGCCGGAGAAGCGAGAGTTTCCTTTTTCCGCATGAGCGGTGCCGACTTTGTAGAAATGTTTGTCGGTGTAGGCGCGGCGCGCGTGCGCGATTTGTTCAAGCAGGCAAGAAACAAAGCGCCCTGTATTATTTTTATTGATGAGTTAGACGCCATCGGTAAAAGCAGGATAAACAATATCGCAGGCGGTAATGACGAGCGCGAACAGACGTTGAACCAGCTCCTTGTAGAAATGGATGGTTTTGACAATACCAGCGGGCTGATTATCCTGGCCGCCACAAACAGACCCGACGTGTTAGACCCCGCGCTCCTGCGCCCCGGACGTTTTGACAGGCAGGTGCTTGTGGACAAACCCGACCTCAAAGGCAGGGAGGCAATTTTATTAATTCATTCAAAAAATGTAATAAAAGACCCCTCTGTTAATCTGGAAACTGTAGCTCGCGTAACATCCGGTTTTTCCGGGGCGGATTTGGCGAATATTGTAAACGAGGCCGCGTTATTGGCGGTCAGGGCTGGACGGAAAATGGTGGCGCAGCGTGACTTTGACGAAGCGATTGAAAAAACCGTAGCGGGCTTGCAAAAAAAGACCAGAGTACTCAAGCTGAAGGAAAGAACATTAACTGCCTATCACGAAGCCGGACACGCCATAATAGCGGCATTTACACCTAACGCCGACCCTGTGCAGAAAATTTCGATTATTCCGCGCGGTTTTGCTTTGGGTTACACCTTGCAGCTTCCCCTTGAAGACCGTTATACGGTAACCAAGTCTGATCTTCTGGGACGGATTGACATCCTTCTTGGCGGGCGTATCGCCGAAGAAATGATTTCAGGCGAATACTCTACAGGCGCGGCTAACGATTTAACTAAGGCGACAGACATCGCCCGCAAAATGATTACCGATTATGGCATGAGCGACCGTTTCCGCAACGTAGCGTTGACATCGCGCGGCATGAGCATGACCGGGCAGGAAAGGCAGGAGCCGTCTTTCCAACGCGAGTACGCGGAAACCACACAACAGTATGTGGATGAAGAAATTGCCCGTGTTATAGAGAGCGAGTACGCGAAAGCCAAAAAAATCTTGGAAGAAAAACGCGATATTCTGAATAGCGTTTCTGCCGCTTTATTGGAAAAAGAAACCCTGGATGAAAAAGAATTTAAAGCCCTCATCGGAGAGGGAATATCAATAGTGGTATAAAAGACAGATGAAAAAGATTTAAGAAAACCTTTACTTTTTTTACGTTAAATATTATAATAAATATATGAGAATAGGAGAAATAAAATGAAAAAACTAATATTAATATTAACTGTATTCACATTATATTTTACTGGCTGTGATTTTAATCAAAACACAGAAGAAGAGTACAACGATAAGGTTTTGATAGGACAGTATTCGGCTTATTATGGATTCAGATATTCAGCCTCTGTCGGTCTAGATCCTAAACTATTAGAACCATCCTCTTATGATTATAAAAAACCGGTAAAAACAGTAAGAGAGTTAGTTTATTCTAAGAATGCTCTGTCCACTATAGACTGGAGCGACAAAAAAATAGACGATTTGACTGAACTGTTGAATAATTCTCCCGTAGGTGCCCAAATATTAATAGTTACACAGAGAGAAGGCTATGTTTTAATAGAAAAAGAAGAACCTATAACACCAATATCACCAACAAATCCGGGGGATCAGACAAATCCAGGGGATCAGACAAATCCGGGGGATCAAACAAATCCAGGGGATCAGACAAATCCAGGAGATCAGACAAATCCGGGGGATTCAGGAGACCCAGGTGATTCCGGCGATACAGGTGATTCAGGCGATACAGAAGAGTCATAAGAACCAACCCAATACAACTTTCTGTAATGCGTGTGCAATGATATCACTACGCATTTGTTCATTGATAATTGCTCATAACTGTCAATTCCGGTATATTTAAGATAAGGAGAAATTTATGCCGCAAGCGCAAACGATGACCCTTGACGAAAAACTAGCCATTGGCTGCAAAGCCGCAGAATTATGGAAAGCCGGAGATAAAGAAGGAGCAAGTCGTCTAACAAGATCAATCCCCATGCCGCCCTATTTAGCAAAAATCTACAAGGAAAAGGTTGGTCTGAAGCCGCTTATAGAGAGCGGTTGGAATTTATCAGAAGCAGAGGCTGAATTTGGACCATGTTTTACTAGTCAATAGTATATATGAAGCAGCGACAAATATTGATTCAGGTCGTAAAGGCTTTGCCATCGAAGGGAAAGAACGAGAAGGGCGTATTAACTATGAATATGGTATTGAAGTTGCAATGACCGCCTTTCAAGAAGCCCAAGCCTCCGCCGACCCTCAATCCATTATTTTAGCCGAATACACCTTCTTATCGCAGGAGTTAGAATTTTTGGAAAAGTCAGATAAAGACAGCATAAGCAGCTTGTCAAAAGCCGTTCGATTTTTCGATGACGCATTTTTTGCCCTTAAAGCCGTTGAAAGCTTGCATTACGAGATAGCAGAACAAACCCACCCACATGATACAAAATACCGTGTAAAAGGGTTCCCAAAGGACTCCTTTCACATCGCCTGTAGCGGACATAAAACCCGAATACAAAACATATTGAAAGCACCCGGCATAGACCCAATGGAAAAAGCCCTGCTCAAACAGCGTTTAATCAATATGTCTACAGCGCAAACAGCGTATGTGGAGAAACAGAAAAAAGCATTGACAAAATAAAAAAAGTAAAGCTTGCTCACTTGTACTCAAGGATTTTATTCGGCATACATTCTGACCACTAAAACACATGAAAAAAGTATCATAGAAAAAGCCCTGTTTATGTGTTTTAGTGGTCAGACGCTAATTAGCAATAATGGTGTAAATCACCTTACAAAGGGATTATAACATAAAATATGGAAGAAGGAACATTCAAGCAATGTTTGATAAGCTTCTCAAGGGATCATTTTTTTTCTTCATCTTCCTGTTTTTTCATGGACTTTATTATGGCGACTGCCATTTTACGGTTTTTCTTTTCCATTTGCGCGGTTATATCTGCAACCATTTTGGCCTCAGGGGGATATTGGGCTGTTTTTTGCCTGGCATCCTTGCCGGTAACAAGATATTCCACTGACACGCCAAGCGCCTGCGCTATTGCTACGGCGGCATCTGCCGAGGGCATACAGTTATGTACATTTAAGTAAGTGTCAATGGTCTGCTTTTTGACACCTGATAAGGCCGCCAATTCTTTAACATACATACCGGAAAAACTTAGCTGCTCTTTGAGATTTTCCTTGAATCCCATAACTCATAATATGAAATTATCCATATTTTCCTCTTTACAATATGAATATATTAATGTTATATTGTTTTATAGTATGAATTTATTCATTGTTTCTGTATTGAAATATGAATAAATTTCGATTCTGGGCAGAAAAATTATTTTGCCCACAAGAAATAGGAGTTTTCAACATGAAAAACAACTGGTTAGCAATCATTTTAATTGCAATCATCGGATGTATCGCCGTATCCTGCGATAACGAAACAACAGGCGGCAACCCTGTTCCCAATGACAATGAGCCGCAGACAGCCGTCTATGTAAGCAAAGACGGCGGAGGCAACGTGTACACGCTTGAAATCACCGGGAAACTGCAAGGCAGGACGACGCGTTATACCGTAAAGAAGGGAGATTTCTTCAAGCTTACTGTTGAACTGTTTAACAACGGAACTTACGCCGTCGCGCTTACCTATTCCGGCGCGATTAATTCGGCGCAAAATAGCGGAGCTGATGTTGTTATCAATATTACCGTGAACAACAAGCCGTTAACCGTTACCATAAGCGGCACGGAAATGACGGTCATCACCGGAGACATAGTTAATGAAAGCGGTCAAAAGGTGGTAGACACGCCTGAAACCTTGAGTGTTTTTATTGACAAGAGAGCTTTGGAAACGGCATTAATCGCCGCTAATACGGCAAAAGACGGCGTTACCGTCAGCGCAAACGGCGCGGACGTTCCGACAACGGCATATTGGGTCACGCAGTCGCAGATGACCAGCTTCACCACCGCAATCGCTACCGCTCAAGCCTTTTATGATGATGAAGAAGCGGATCAGTCGATGGTGAACTCCTCAAAAATAACATTGACAGCGGCAACGACAGTTTTTATCGGACAGAAACAACTTGGGACAAAAACAGAAAATATAATTATTGACAAAAGCCAATTACAAAACAGTATTTCATTGGCAAATTCCGCAAAGGAAGGTATTGTAACCAGTGCGGACGGAACAGACGTTTTGACAACGGTCTATTGGGTAACCCAACCTCAGATGAATACCTTTACAATGGCAATCGCTGCCGCTCAATCTGTATATGATAATGCAAACGCGGATCAAGCCTCAGTTGACAATGCGAAAACTGCACTGGAAACGGCAACAACAGTTTTTAACGGACAGAGACAAGCGGGGAGTAAAACTGACGGAGGAGGGACAACTACTCTTGACGGAACGTGGTACGGTGAAGGAACAATTATTTTCAACAATGGTAGTTTTGAAATACCAAATGGGCGAAAGGGGGTTTATATTGTCAGTGGCAACCAGATAATAATGCAAAATACCCATTATTGGGATAATGGACAATGGGTTGTAAGTGGTGGGGACAGCGTGTCGGCGGCTTATTCAATAAATGGCGTTACGCTTACTTTGACTTTTACGTATACTTGGGAACAAGGAACGGAGATATATACAACGACATATACAAAATACGACGGCAGTGGTACATACAACGGTTTCTCTTATGTAATCGGAGACGTGGTGATCATTACCGGATATAATGGAACCGGAGGCGCTGTAACCATACCGGCGCAGATAAACGAAAAACCGGTTACGATCATTGGGAGTTGGGCTTTTTCCAATTGCGACAGCCTTACCAGCGTAACCATCCCCAATAGCGTTACCAGCATTGGGACATACGCTTTTTCCGATTGCAACAGCCTTACTAGTGTAACCATCCCCAACAGTGTTACCAGCATAGGAGGAGGTGTTTTTACCTATTGTATTAGTCTTACCAACGTAACCATCCCGAACAACATTACCAGCATTGAGGATGGGACTTTTTCTTTTTGCAGTAGCCTTATCAGTGTAAACATACCCAACAGAGTTACCAGAGTTCGTACCCCATTACTCCCTATTACCCTGTAGTACTCCCTATTGCTCTAATTCTATACCAGATAAGAAATTATGTCAATACTTATTACTCCCTATTACTCCCTATTACCCCCTGTTACTATTAAAAATTGATGTCATAATTGATAACATATTAAATGATTTCACTTAACGCTTTCATCAAATCGACATTTTATAATATTTGCGCCCTACCAAAAAACACCCCCAAATATAGCATAATTAAGCCATTAGTGCCGTTACAAACCATTTTTTACTTTTTTTTAACCTTTACCCTCTTAAAACCTCTTATATTTAATAAATGTCGCATAACGCTAAACTGATTTCCCACAAGAAATAGAACCGCCTACGGCGGTAGGGCTTCGCCCTAAGATAAAACGAAAGTAAGAACACCCGACTAAATAAATTAGTTCGCTAATACCCCCTCAATTTTTCGCATACTACCCACCTATCATAGCTCATGAAAGCCTGATAAAAAGCGACCCACCCGCCCGTATGCGAAAAATTGAGGGGGTAATTTATCAGTATCTTTAATAAGGTCAAAAAAAGTAGTTCCGCTTCGCTCCACTACTTTTTTTTTCAAATCATTAAAGCCTGTATCTCGCAAAATGTCGCATAACAGCAGTCATAAAACCCGTGTGAGATAGTCGTAATATCCCCACCCGCCAGCGAAACCCACAAGAGGAGAGTAATACGGTGGCTTTGTGGCGGCGGAATTTTATTGTCCCCCCCCCTGCCGCCGAGCTACCCCCCCTATTTTAATAGGGAAACTTTTGCGCCTTCCGCCTGTCCACATGGCAAAAGACCCGAAAAAATCAAAAATGCCCGACCTCGATAAAATAATAAAAAGAAAAAGCATAAACCGCTAAAGCCATGTGGACAGGCTACAGGCGCAAAACTCACTATAAACCGGCTCAAAGGGGGGGAGGCAGCGTATTGCCGTTGGCAATACGCTGTAAGGAATAAAAAAAAGCAAACATCCATGTTTGCTTTTTTTTATGATACAGGCTAATCCTCACGCCCCGCCGCCACAAAGCCACAAAAAAGCGTAGTATCCCCGCCCGGCTTTTCGTATAACAAGAAGCGGAGCGAAGTATGCACACGGCTGACGTAAATAAAACAGCCTTCGCTATCCGCTAAAAGTTCCCAAAATCCGTAGTAAAAAATAAATCCCTATTGCCGCAAATCCGCTTGTCCGCTCCGCTCCCAAGCGGATATACGGCGAAAAAACCCGATAAAAAAAACAGCCCCTCTTGATTTTTTCAGAAATAAAAAACCAGACGCTTTTAAAAAATAATTCTTAACATAAGCCTGACAGCGAGACACGGTAAGACCCACCCACCTAGCGGTAGGTGGGCATTGGTAACGCAAAGGCATTTATTCGGTGAAACCCCTGCGCAGCCCCCTTCGGGGACAGCGCAGGGGCTATGATAGGTAAGGCGTTTATTCCGTAATGAGACAAACCGTAATGAAACATTTATCCGCTAAAACCGCTAATACTCCTTCACTTCGTTCAGTCGGATTAGCGGCAACAATCCCCGATGATAATATTGTTCCCTCTGATAATTTGCACACAGCCGCCGACAAAAAAGCCTCGGTAAAAAACTGCCAGAAAATGAAGCATTGAAAGTGTATCTATGCAGCATAAAAGGCGAATTTGCCACTTCTATATATATAATATATATTTATAAGTTTCCTTTTTTTTATTTAAGATACACAAATAAATAAAAATATAATAATAGGGAATAATAAAGAGTAACAAAGAGCAACAGGGAGTAAGAAAAAAAGTGTATGATAAACTCTTTTTAATCCTACAAAACCATACACCTAAATACACTTTCTTGCATTTTTTTCTCTTGGCAGCATGGAAGCCATTTTTATTGCAGGGGGCGTGTGCGTCTCTTAAAAAAGTCATAATTTTGTAATTGGAAATTTTATCAATGTAGTAAAAGATTTTTTGCTCTGTTTTTTAC
Organism: Treponema sp. R8-4-B8; assembly: GCF_054786175.1. Lineage (NCBI taxonomy): Bacteria > Pseudomonadati > Spirochaetota > Spirochaetia > Treponematales > Treponemataceae > Treponema > Treponema sp. R8-4-B8. The sequence continues at coordinate 14,238 of NZ_BDHE01000002.1, read as the reverse complement.
TTTTTATCGCTAACAAATAGCAATACAGAGCAACAAGGAGTAATACAAAAATAAAACAAATTATAATTCGTGTTTTCACTACCAAAAATTGAGGGGGCAGGGGGAACAATAAACCGCACCCGCAGGGTGTAGATGAAAAATTCAACACGTTCCAGCGCCGAACAGATTAAAACGATGAAAAAATGAGGCTTGCTTTAGCAAGCCGTCCGCGCTGCGGTCAAAGCGAGGTATTTATTAACTCTGAATAAATAAATAATAGCGTATCTTAAAATCCGCTTTCTACAAGTAATTAGGTAAAAGGTGCAATTTCCCTCCGAGTTACCGTAAGCTTCCAAAAGTAAGTAAAATAAGGATAAGGAGAAACGACTACGAAAAAGCCAAATATGCCACAAGCGCAAATCATGACTTTAGATGAAAAACTTATCTTTTCAGGTAAGACTGCTTACTGAATTATGGAAAACAGGGACAAAGAAGGGTATATCCGCCTTATGAAAATAGTTCCTATGTTTCCGTATTTGGCAAAAGTTATGAAAGAAAATTTGTTTCCTAATTATTTAATTAACGACGGTTGGAATTTATCTGAAGCAGAAGTTAAATTTGGATAAAACTGGTTTAATCGCTAACATTAACTATGCGGTATTACATATTGATTCTGGACGAAAAAAGTCTACCACTAGGGGTAAAGAACGAGAGAGGCGCATTAATTGTGTCACTTATAAAGTGAATAGGTAATTTACATTTCTTGCCTTAGTAAATCAATATATGCTATAATAACCCATGACCGAAAACGACCGCCTTGAACAGCTTAAATCCCTTGTCTCCAATTTTTCGGCAAATATCGCAGAGTATAAAAATGTAAAATATGACGAATCCAACACCAGAACCGACTTTATCGACAAATTTTTTACATTGCTCGATTGGGATGTGGCAAATAATCAGGCATTTGGCGAAAACTACCGTGATGTTGTTCGAGAGGACAAGGTAAAAATAGAAGGCACTCTAAAAGCCCCCGATTACAGTTTCAGAATAGGCGGAATAAGGAAATTTTTTGTTGAAGCAAAAAAACCTTCGGTAAATATCAAAGAAGCCGCCGAATTTGCTTTTCAAGTACGCCGTTATGCCTACACCGCCAAACTGCCGCTTTCAATTTTAACTAATTTTGAAGAATTTGCCATTTACGATACTCGGATAAAACCTGACAAAAACGATAAGGCAAGCGTAGCCCGTATTGATTATTTTACATTTAAGGAATATGAGCAGAAATTTGATTTTCTTTACAATACATTTTCAAAGCTTGCCATTAACAAAGGCAGTTTCGACAAATACGTCATCGACAACAAAAACAAAAAAGGCACGTCGGAAGTAGATACCGAACTGCTTGCCCTTATCGAAAGCTGGCGTATGACATTGGCAAAAAGCATTGCTAAAAACAATCCCGACCTGTCTCTTTACAACCTGAACACGGCAGTACAAAAAATCATCGACCGCATTGTATTCTTACGCATTGCCGAAGACAGAGGCATTGAAGGTGAAAATATCCTGCTGACCGTCGCTAAAACATCAAATATATACGAAAAATTAAACTTGCTTTTTACAAAAGCTAACATTAAATATAATTCCGGTCTTTTCGCTTATGAAGAATGGCTAGAAAAAGTTTTTATTGAGGATAAAGTATTATCCAATATTATTATTAATTTATATTATCCTGAATGTCCCTATGAATTTTCAGTATTGCCCATAGAAATTCTGGGAAGTATTTACGAACGTTTTCTGGGCAACACGATTCATTTTAAATCAGTTAAAGGCACTATACATACTGCGGCAGTAGAGGAAAAACCCGAAGTAAAAAAAGCGGGCGGAGTATATTACACGCCGCAGTACATAGTCGATTACATCGTTCAAAACACGGTAGGCGAAAAAATAAAAAACAAGAAACCAGAAAAAATAGCCGCCATAAAAATATGCGACCCTGCCTGCGGTTCAGGCTCTTTTCTGGTTGGTGCGTATCAGTATTTATTGAATTACCATCTTGATTACTACACGCAGGAGAAGAACATAAAGACTTCATTGAAAAATAAAAAAATATTCGAGGCAGGGCATAATACTTATAAACTTACCATAGACGAAAAACAGCGTATCCTGTGTAATTCAATCTTCGGCGTTGACATTGACAATCAGGCGGTTGAAGTTACCAAACTATCCTTATATCTAAAACTACTGGAAGATGAAAGCAGGGAAAGCTCAGAGCAACTTTTTAAGTATTCCGATATAACGCTTCTTCCGTATCTTGAAAACAACATCAAGTCCGGCAACAGCTTGATTGGGACAGACTATTACGATCAGCCTTCCCTTGAACTAACTGATGATGACCGTATTAAAATTAATTGTTTTGATTGGGAAGGGAAAAACGGTTTTTCGGAGATTATGAAAAACGGCGGTTTTGATGTGGTTATTGGTAATCCGCCGTATTTCAATATACAAACTTTGGGAGCTGGTTCTGAAATAGCTCGGTATATCCAAAAGAAATATGATTATATTTGGCAAGATAAAAGCGATATTCTTTTCTATTTTCTTGTTAAGGCAATGCAGTTGTCAAAAGGAAATATAGGTTTTATTTTATCTAATGCGTTCTTGTTTTCCGATAAGGCTCAGAAATTGCGAAATAAAATCATTGATGACGGCAGGCTTGCAAAAATCGTTAATTTTGAACAATTTCAAGTTTTTGAAGGAGCGAGCATAACGACGGGTGTTTTTATTTTTCAAAGTGAGCATACAGAAATTCAGGCAGCAGTGCTGAAAGATAAAACATACAGCGTTAAGGAATTGCAGGATTATATTAACAACAACGCACATTATTTCAAAGTCAAATTTGAAAAAGACGCTGTTTTTGCATTAGTGGATTCCCGTACCGCCGAATTAATAAATAAAATTGATGGCACTCATTCCCTGTTACAGGACCTCTTTCTTATTGGCAAAGGAATGGAAACTGCGGCTGATGATGTTTTTTTATTCGACAAATACCCCAAGCAATTTCCCAAAAAGTTTATCAAAAAACGAATAACCGGAAAGAATATTGACCGGTATTTTATAAGCGATGAAGGTGAATACGTTCTTTATTTTGAAGATGTCGAAAACTTCCAAGACCTGCCAGTCTCAATACAGAATCATCTGAATAATAACAGAAAAATGCTAAAAGGAAGGGCGGATAAAAGGAGACGGCCATCAGCACCGTGGTGGAATTATACCTTTGCAATGCATAAAGAGTATTATGATCTGCCAAAACTCTATTGTTCGCGGCGTTCATTTAGAAATGCTTTTTGTTATGATGAAGGTTTTAGTTGTTTGGGGTTTTCTAACATGACCGTTGTTTTTGGGACAAATGAAAAATTATCGCTGAAATATATTATGGCTTTGCTCAATTCAAAATTATTAACATACAGATACAGATCAATAGGTAAGCAGACAGGCGGCGGTAGTTTTGAATATTTTCCAAATGGCGTAGGCAAACTGCCTATTCCAACTCTCGATCTTTCTGTAAAAGCTGACAAGACCAAACACGACGCTCTCGTCTCTCTTGTAGACAAAATGCTTGATCTCAAGCAAAAAGAAGCCGCCGAGCCTAACAAACAAGTAAAAACAATTATTTCGGGAGAAATTGATGGTGTTGATAAGGCAATAGATACAGCGGTGTATCAACTGTACAATTTGACTAATGAGGAGATTAAGGTGGTGGAGGGGAAAGAGTGAGTAATAATGGTTATATTAATAATTTAAGTACTCTTGACTTTCAGTTAGAAAAACCTGATTACTCATCTGTTTATATTGTAGATAGACAAAATGAATATATTTCTAGAAACGAATCTCCTTATATTCCTTATATTATTGTAGCATTGGACAAAGCAAAAGAATTTGATGTTGATGCCGTGTATTTTCGTTTTTTTGACGACGGACGCCCCCCATTGGCTCAAATATACATATATGATAATATTTTAAGAAATCGAACACAGGAAGATTATAATACGATTCACCGCGCTGTATGGAGTGGTTGTGAGATACCACTTTACATGATCGTTAATCAAAGAGAAATTAAAGTTTTTGACAGTCGCAAACCTGTTGATATTATTAAAGACAAAATTATAACAAGCCCCATAGACATTATTGATTTAGATATTCAAAATGATGCTTTGAAAAAATATCATGCTCAATTATTTAATAATGGAGCATTTTGGGAAACCGATGCCGCAAAAAATCATTTTTTACATAGTACAGGCGTTGCTGAACGGCTACTTAACAGTTTAAGAGGGGTAAGGTATGAATTTAAGCGATTGATAGGAAAAAAGCAATCAGAACTGTCTGACCGTTTATTGATAATGTGTATTTTAATCAAATATTTAGAAGAGAATGGAATAGATTCTGAAACGGGAAATAATCTTGCTCAAGATTATTTTTATAAAGAAACTGGTTTTAGATCATTAACAGAAATATTACGCAATAATAAGTTAACTGAACTTTTAAAATCATTGTCAGAACATTTCAATGGTGGAATATTTTCAATGACTGATAAAATGAATCCATATAAAATTGTTTATGATGATATAATAAAATTAAAACAAAATAAATTAGCAGTTTTTTTTGAAGCAGGTTCAAATGAAAATCTTTTTGGATGGACAGAATATTCTTTTGAACATATACCCATTGAACTCATCAGCAATTTGTATGAGGAATTTTTACCTAGAGAAAAAAATCGAAAGGGAAAGGATAAGGATACTCCTAAAAATGGAGCGGTTTATACTCCTTCTTTTTTGGTAAATCTTTTAATTGATGAATGTTTACCGTTGAATTTTAAAGATACAAATGAAAATATAAAATTGATTGATCCTGCTTGTGGCTCAGGTATTTTTTTGGTAATTGCATTTAAACGCTTAGTTCAACGATGGAGAATAAAAAATAGACACGATGGCAAATTAGCTGACCCTAAACCTGAAATACTAAAACAAATATTAAAAAACAATATTTTTGGTATTGATACACATTTTAATTCTGTTCAGTTAACTATATTTAGCCTCCAATTAGCATTATGTTCAATGTTAAAACCAAGACAAATATGGACAAAACGAGGATTATTCAATGATTTAGAAAAAGATGGCAATATTATTGAAAAAGATTATTTTGATTATCTGTCAGAGGATCTTTTTAATAAAGATTTTGATTTAGTCATAGGGAATCCACCATTCAAAGAATTACCGGAAAAAGATTTTGCCGTTTACAAGAAAAAATTGTCAAAATTTGAGAAATGCGAAAATATTAATTTACAAATCCCTAATTATCAGGAAGCATTACTATTCTTATCAACTTCATTTCTTCTGTTGAAAAAAGAAACTGGAAAATTATGCTTAATCATGAAATCTGGACCATTTCTATACAGTGGTGATGAAGACAACAATCAAAATGTAAACTTTATTTTCCGTAATGCTCTATTTAAACAATATAATGTTACACAAATAATTGATTTTACACTTTTAAAGAAACTCTTCAGATCGAATGTAGAAACTGCGGCTGTTTTTATAGATAATTCACCTGCCAATGATACCCCAATAACTCATATTGTTATTCGAGAATCCATATCCGTTGTTGAAAAATCCTACTTTGAATTAAGTCATTATGACTTTCATGAAATCCCATCTTTGGTTGCAGCGTCAACCCCTTATGCGTGGAGATGTAATTTATTAGGTGGTGCTCAAGTATATCATCTTGTCAATAGGCTAAAAAAATTTCAAAAATTGAAAGACTACTTAGAAGAAAAAAAACGGGAAGGATGGGACTACGGGCAAGGCTATATTGTTGGAAATAAAAAGTATAAAGATAAAAATAAAATTATTTCAGGGAAATTTACAATTTTGGATAGGTTTTTTAAAGATAATGGCATTGAAAAAATCGAAATTCAGAATGAAACACATTTTAAGGACATTCCTGCAAATTCAGCATTAATTTTTAGCCCACCCCATTTTATGATAAAAAAGTCTATTGGCAAAAAATGTATTCCAATGGATTTACGAAATGATTATCTTACTTTCAGGAATGAAATATTAGGTATACATTGTCCGCCGAAATGTCGTAATGAACTTATCAATTTGGCGAAACAGCTAAAAACAAATAATAATTTTTTACGTTTTTATATTGTTGCTACGAGTGCACGAGCAGGTATTGTTAGGTCTCTATATTCTTCAGATTTAATTGATTTGTTAAATTTGCCACTTTTTATAGATAAAACTTTCAAACCAAATATTGCAGAAAAAATTATTATTGATGATGTGTTAAATTATTACATTGAAGAATTTGGAAAGGGGAAAAATGCGAGCATTCATAAAAAGACAGCAGGAATCGAAAAACACATTAAACCTTTTTCTAAGGTATATTGCGACTCATTGAATAAAATATATGCTAAAGAAAAGAAAAAATATTATTTTACAAAACTTATAGAAGGAGATTCATTCTTTGCTTGTGAATATACATTTGGAACGGATAATAATTTTACCCATGAATTGTATAAAAAAAATATAAATGATTTATTATATTCATGGAATCCAAGTCATACTGTTAAATTTAGTAGGGTGATGAAATTTTATGGAAATAATGTTATCCGAATTGTAAAACCAAAAAAATTAATGTTTTGGTTACAATCAATTGCATTAAGAGACTTCGATGATACTCTTGAAGATGCCCTAAACAGGAAATAAAAAGATGGAAAAACCAATTGCATCACAAGGGGAACCTATTAATGAATTAGAAATATACGAAACACTTTTTGTTTTCATTGATGAATTCTTATATAACTATAAGCCTTTAACAAAAGAAACTGAAGAAGATAAAATTACGCAAAACATTGAATATTTATTAAACGAAGAAACTCATGACAATGATAATGGTTTTATTTTTCAGAATCAATATAAGGAAGGGATATATACAACAGATATTGGTGTTTATTTAAGAAGTATGCATAAAGTATTTTGTTGGATAGAAGCTAAACGATTACCAACTCCAGATAGAGGAAAGAAATGTGATGATGAACGTGAATATGTAATTGTTGACAAGATGAAAGGATTCAAAGGTAATGGCGGTATACAACGTTTCAAAGAAAACAAACACGCTAAAAACTTACATTATTCTATTATGTTTGGTTACATACAGGATAAAAATAATACAGATTATTGGTTATTGAAAATTAACACATGGATAAAAGAATTAATTAATGAAGATAATGAGTTTTGGAATAATGAAGATTGTTTAGTTAAATGCAATACTAAAAAATGTGACAGTTTTTTTTCTGTACATAAAAGAAAAGATAAAACAACTATAACTCTATATCATTATTGGATAAAAATATAAATAAACTATACTTATATTCTCAGATCTAGTAAGAGTTACTCCATAAACACTTTTTAGCACGCCCCCTTACGACGAATATCATCATTCTAATACAGGGGTTTTCAGCCCGTAACCTTTGGAGAATGAAAAGTTTTTATATCGAGTATTCACAAAATACAAATCTGCCGCCCTCATCACCAGAAAAACCAATGGCAATTCTGCCACCATTAGTGGCAGAAATAAGCTGGTCGAAAATATGTGTTATAACCGAAAAATGCAAAGACAAGAATGAGCGTGAATTTTATATAAAAATGACAAAACGCTACGGTTGGACAAAAGATGTATTGATTAACAACATCGAAAATAAAGCGTTTGAAAAATATCTTACAAATCAAACAAATTTTGATGAAACCGTGCCAGAAAAGTACAGACTTCAAGCAAAACTTGCAGTTAAAGATGAATACAACTTCGACTTCATCGAAATGGGTATCGAACACAGCGAGGCTGAACTTGAAACAGGCATTATAAACAATATTCGTTCATTCTTATCCGAAATGGGCGGAGATTTCAGTTTTATTGGCAATCAATATCATCTTGATGTCGCCGATGATGATTATTATATTGACTTACTTTTATATCACAGAAGACTGCGATGCATGATTGCGATTGACTTAAAGATAGGCGAATTTAAACCGGAATATGCAGGAAAAATGCAATTCTACCTAACTGCGCTTGATGAAACAAAAAAAATACCGGAAGAAAACCCTTCTATTGGAATTATCATTTGTAAAAGCAAAAACCGTACAAGAGTTGAATATACATTAAAAACAGCGAATAAACCTATTGGTGTTGCGACATATTCATTTTATGACAACCTACCAGAAGACATACGCTCTTTACTTCCATCGCCTGATGAAATAGCGGCAATTATTAATGTGATAGATGTAAATGACGATTAATTGAAATTTGCAACTACTTTTTATAATTGAGTAAATACAGACAAATTATACTTGACTTCCTAAAATATAGAAAAATATATTATTTAATCAGTTTGTTTTTCTTAACAAAAGATAAAAACCCTTCAATAATTTGCTTGTTTCGTTCTTCAATATCTTTTTCGGTAAAATCTGTGTTGTTTTCCGCAAGATTAATCAATTCAATGATTTGCGTTTTCTCTTTTGCTTTTCTTTTACTGACAATTTCACCTTTATAATATTTTACCTTGTCAGAAAATCTATAATCGGTCGCCCTTATATTGATACGTTTTTCAAGCAATGACTTGTTTCCAAGAACTTCAAGATTTTTTTCATCTTTTAATGTTTTTTCATTTTTCTGTCGGTTCTTTGAGAAAATATGCTCTATATCAAAAGCGGTGTCTATCTTTGGTAATGTTTGAGCAGGGGTACTAAATGCCCACCAAGTCAACATTGACTTTGTTATTGGTCTGCCATTTTTAAATTCATAGTTATTAAAAGATATTCTTATACTGTCTAAGTCAAACTTAGATTCGTCAAAATTTATTGGTTTGTCGTTAACAATATTCATCATTTCCGCATATACCGGAGTTCTTAATGCGTTTACCCCAGGATTAACAACGGCATATGTCCAAATAAAAGCGGTAATTATTGTTAAAAAATCATAAAATTGTTTGTCATTAAGTTTTCCATCTTTATCTTTATTATGCATAAAATATACAGAAACAAAATAATTCCACATTCCATTTGGAGCGTAGTTCAAAACAAAAAGCTTTTTCAAAACATCATTAGAAAATCGCTCATCGTCTTGGTCGATAACATCTTTCCAGAAATTTGCAAGTGTTTTTAGATTCTCAAATGTTTCTTCTTTTTTAAGTAAACTGTATTTATCTTTTTCATAGAATTTTCTAAGTGCTTCAGTTGTACTTGATTTAATTCCTTGTTTTGCACGGACATAATACATGTATCGGGCAAATAGTTCATCCATTGGGGTTCCGGTAATTGGGTGGAAAATTTCTATACATATTTCCTCAAGCGTTTTCCATTCATCAATAAAAATATCTTTTTTTCCTTTGTCTCCATAAAATTTATAAAATTGCGCTTTGAAAATATCAGCATCAGAAAGAGGTAAACCTCGATCATTAAGAGTTGAAAATATTTGTAATGCGGTATCTTGTTCTTCTGATTCTATAGGCAGAAAGATACAATTTTTTAGTATTCTATTTGGCAAGTACGCAAAACAACTTGGCATTTTTAGTACAAATTCATCTATTTTCTTTTTGAAAAAGCGGTAGTTATTTGCATAGTTACTTTTTTGTTCATCATATACTTCGCCTGATTTTAGTATTTTAAGGAATTCATCTTTATCATTATCTGTCGCTACTTCCGAATTTATCTTTAGAACATCCAGATTTGCTTTACCAAATGCGTCTGTTTTCCAAATACATTGTGAAATGGCTTCCCTCGTCATTCTTGTTGGTTCATCCTTCATATTTAAAAGTTTTACATAGAAAGCGCGTAGAAGCAACATCAGAGTAGTAAGCCTTTGTTGTCCGTCAATCACTTCCAACTTACCAGATTCGTTATTTTTGAAAGTTACAATAGTGCCTAAAAAATATTCGGCGTTTTCGTCATCAAATTTTTGGTAATCGTCATCAGGTATTGCAAATGCAAAAAGGTCATCCCATAAGGTTTGGCATTGTTCGTCTGTCCATGCATAAGGTCTTTGATAGTCAGGTATGAGAAAATCAGACTTTTTATCCTCGAACAGAGTCTTTATGGTCTTATGATCAACATTTAATTTAGACATGGCTAATTTTCAGACTTTTATTCTTTTTTGTCAAGCCGGCCGATAGACCCAAAATCCTCTCAATCAAAATAAACCCTATCACATTTTTGTTTCACCACCGCCCATTCAGGAAGCGGCAAGCATTCTTTTTTCTGTTGTAAAAATGTATATCTTTGGGAGTTACCAGTTCCATCTCCCATGCAAGAGCAATCATTTCTCCACGGTTGCTGACATGAAAAGCGTTATATAAACCGTTAAGTTGGTTGTAAACCGTCCTTATGGATTTATTCAATATTTCCCTGATACGGTCAGGAATACACCCGCAGCACAGCATTACAAGACATTCCTTCCGCATTTTAGTTATTTTGCTTTTGTGTCTGGCTATTCCTCGCAATGTTCAATCAGGCGATGAACCTTCGGCGAAACATACTATCCTTCATCCCGAACAATCTGCAATCCCCATTTTAATTCATCATATCCCTCCCACAAATTACGGTATTAAGCGCATTATTTTTCTCGTCCGTAACAGTAACATTTTCAAACCCTAACGCTTCAAGTCGCCTCTTTATCTCCGTATGCAGTTATGCCGCCCTAGATAGCGCCAACACCCCGCCAATTATTTTTTTATCCCCCATAACATTATTCCAATTATCAGGCGGAAAACAGCCTTGCCCGTCCTTACCATATAATTTCATCTTTTTTTCTGTAACGCACGTTTTCCTCTGAGCGGATTCGTGTTTTTCCCCCTCCGCCACAAGACGGATCGCCCTTAAAAAACGTATCCGTTCCACCAGTTTTTCCCTTTACCCGTAGGTTTTAGGCTTAACAGTCGGATGCCTGTCAAGCCAGTTTTCTTCGGCGGTTTTCCGTTCCACGTCCGTTGCGTCAAGATCTATACTGGTAATCTTTTTCCCGATAACGCAACGCCTTGTTCAATTTATATAAAGGTATTCCCTCATTCGCCACCAGCGGTATATGGTCTGCACCGACACCTGCAACGCCGCCGCCACTTCGCTCACTTTCCAATAAGTTTCCATATGTCCTCCTATATACATAAAAAATACAGTCTGCAGGTTCATAAATAAAGCTGGAATTCAGGCAGAATTCTTAAACCGTATTTTCATAACCCGTTATACCTCACCCACATACAAAAAAACAAGTCTAGCCGATTTAGAATTAAATAGGGCTTTTGCAAAATTTTCGTAAAATATGTTATAATATTACTTGTGGAGGATAATAATATGTTAGAAATTACAAAACCAGCAGAATATTTATTGGAAAAAATAGATGTTCCAAAAAAAATATATGCTTACGTAAGAAATAAAATATTTTTAAACAAATTAATTGAGTCGCAAAAATATTATTACAAAAAGCATTCGTTTGAAAACAAGTGGGTATCGACAAATCATGGTTTTTCTATTTTATTAAATTTACCAAGTATTTATGATGAAGACAAAGGACAGCTTCCTAAAATATATGTTAAATCAAATTCTAAAACAATTGATTACATTAAGTTATTAATAAAAGTTTATACGAAAAATGACGTAAAACAGGACGTTATTGAATTATATGATATTGGCAATAAACCAGTTTCTAAAAAATTAATTGAAGTACCATATCGTCAAATAAATTTTGAAAATGAAACTAATAGTTTCCCATATAATTATATAGAAATATATATGATTAATGATAAAAAGACATTTATCAATTATTTTTATCCTACAAATTTTGATTTGCTAAATTATAGGTACATCTATTTTAATGGATCCTATTGGAACAGTATGTTAATTGAACGTGAAATGGAAGAAATTTTTTGTAAAAATCCGAAATGTATTATTGATAGGAAGATATTTGAAATCCTTTGTAAAAAAGAATATAATTCATTCTTATATAAATTCATAAGTTTTTTATATTGGATAAAAGTAGTAACAAAAAGTACTGTCACATAACCGGTTAATAATTGCTTCTCCGCTTTACTGCAACTCTGATTATATCGGAACATGATGTGCAATATTTTCTTTATTTCTAAGATTGATATCATTGTCCGAAAGCCCCTTTTCTTGCCATGTGGTATTAGACCGCTTGCACAATCAGTCATTAGCCATGAAGGGGGGAACCAAACGGCGGCGGATTTTGAAAGTTGCGGGACAAAACCAGAGCCACTCGACTTGTAATCGTGTAAGAAGCCCGCCGCAGATTTGCGAAAAACGCTAAATTTATTCGGTGGGCGCGGCTATGAATTTTATTGTCCGTGTCAAGTTTCTTTCCCTGTCCGTCATCCCAATAGGTTTCCATGCTTAAACCTTCACAGAGTTAAAACCAAAAGTAATTGGGATAAACGTGCAACTTTTAGTTTTTGAAAAAAACGGTTTTGGGCAAAAAAATGCCCCCGCCATCATCGGCAGGGGCATAAAATGAATAATTTTAAATCTATGAAGCCTGTTTACTCAATTCGGCTTTTTCATCATTCGGCATTTTAACAAGCGTAAAAGGCGGTATTTCTTTACCCGATGTTTCAGGTTTTTTTAACAACGCTTTTTGTATCTCCGTTACTTCTCCAAAATCCATAGGGTCAAAATGAGTATAACGGTCGGTCATTTTTTCCGTCTTATGACCTATAACCGCTTGTACTTTTTTGACGGACAAGCCGCCTTTTAACATTTCCGTATTGCAGAAATGCCGCCACGCATGGACATTAAGCCCCCTCTCGTTTATTTCCTTTTCGCTTATGCCGATATTCTGCAAAGCCTTCATCAAGCCGCTGTAAAGGCTGTTTCTGTTTATCGGCTTATCGCCGCCAGTCAGCGAAAACACAAAACCCTGTCCGTTTACGCTCATCAGTTTTTTCAAGTCCGCAATAACCTCATCGGCAAGCGGAATATGGTGTTTCGTTTTCGTTTTAGTTTCCCTGTAGCCGTACACCTCATCATGTTGGGCGCAAATATAAATATGGTCATCAAAAACATATTCGCCTTTTAATCCCAATATTTCACAACACCTAATTCCTGTTAACGCCGCCAACTTATGGGCAGTACACATCAAAAAATCGTTATTCCAGACTTTTCTCCAATCGTCAGAAAACAACGCCATAAATTCGTCATGGGTGATAATCTTTTTTTCTTTTTGTTCTTGCAACAATTTTTGCACATCATTGAATGGGTCTCGCTCGATAATGTGTTTTTTTACCGCCCATTTCAACATAGTTTGCAACGAACCGTAAAAGCCGTTAGCGGTTGAGTTTTTATATTTTTTTGAAATCAGATAATCAAGCCAAGCGTCAATCTCTTTACCAGTAATAGCGTCCAATTTCATTTTCCCAAAGTAGGGAACTAAAATATTTTCTACCACGCCCTTATTTTTATCCGCATAAGATTGTGTCAGGTTTCGGCGCTTGCGCCGTTCTTTCAAGTATTCGCTTTTTTCCCAATCCCAAAACACAGCGGAAAATTCGGCAAAAGTCGGCATTTCCTTTGGTCCCGGAAGTAGCTTCCCTTTCCTGTTCAACAAATTGCAATAATTCCTTGCCGCCGTCTTATTGCTCTGTCCGGTAGTCCAGGGACCTAACCGTTTCCCCTCTCCGTCATAAGCGTAATAATAGACCACTGTTTTCCCCGAAGGAACAACCCTTGTAAACAAAGTAAAATCGTTGTGCATAGCAAAACTCCTATTTTTTTGAAAATTGATGTCATACCTGATAACACGAATTTTCAAGCGTTTTAGGCGTACCGAACCAGCAACGCTAATTCTTTACAGGATATAGATTTATCACAGAGTAAAACCGCTGACAACTGTTGTTTAGTGCAATTTCAACAATGTTACCAGCATTGGTGAGAGCGCCTTTTACAACTGTGAAAACCTTGCTAGCGTAAACATACCCAATAGCGTTACCAGCATTGGGGAGAGTGCTTTTGCTTATTCCGGCCTTGCCAGCGTAACCATACCAAACAGTATTATCAGAATTGAGACTCACACTTTTGAAAGATGCGCCAGCCTTACCAGCATAACTATACCGAACATAAGGAAAACTGCACGTTTTACCTAATTACAAAATATACAGTTTCCGTAAATGCTTATCCCATAAGAAATTAGCGTTGCTGATTTTTACGCAAA
>NZ_BDHE01000001.1:0-78310 GCF_054786175.1 Treponema sp. R8-4-B8 | reverse complement strand
AAATAAGCTTCCCAAAGATTTCCCCTGTGATGATTACCGTCCGGGCTCATTGAATCAAGCATAAAGTACATGTGCCTAATCGCGCACTCCCGCGCCAAATCCCAGCGCTGATAGCGCTCAAGCCCTTTTATAACCATAAATGTTAAATAAGGATAAACCGATCCTCTAAAGCCGCGCCCTGTTTCATCAAATTCTTTTTCAGATAACGCAAGGGAGGGGAACGGATGGGCGGTGCCAAAATAGTTAGGGTCTGAAAGTTTTTCGATAATACGCTCGGCTTTTTCACCATTGGGAACTTCCGCTAAAAGCGGCCAATACCCGGCGATTGTTTTAATGGGAACTTGTTTTTCGTTTTTGTTGATGTCGTAGTAAAAACCGTCCGTCGGATTATACATCAGTGAATTGATTCTTGTTTTTAGGGAAAAATACTGACGCTTGTATTGGAAACTCGTTTCCTTATCGTTCAGAATGTCCGCGAGAGCGGATATGTAGAGCATATTGATCGCTATCATGGTGTTAAAATCCATTGCATAGTACGCGTCTCCGCGCGGGGCATTTGTCATCCCCGTAGCGCCAAGTGGCGCTTTGTACAGGCCGTTCGGTTTTTTAAACACAGTATCGATCCATGTTGAGTACTTGCATAAAATAGGCAAAGTGTCTTTAACTCTCTTTTTATTGCCCGATTTATGGTAGATATTGTACTCAGCCCACGCGAAAAGTGGCATTCCAAGCCCTTCATGGTTGTCTTTTTCTATTACAGGCGCGCCGGAACTGATGTCATAAGCGGAACGAATCGCCCCATTTGGCTCCTGATGGTCATAAAAGAGGTCTAAAGTGGAATGAGCTTGAAAAATACTGTTAGAATACACCAGAAAAAACGAGGAAAAAATAGCGTCAGTCTGAGTAACTACCTGTGAATCGGGATAAGAGAAGATTTTTCCATCCGGTCCGCTCTTTTCACCGCTGTTAATCCAGCAATCCTGTATCCATGCCCATGTTTTATCGTAAATATCGACAAAATCCTGATCATAAAAGTGGATTTTGGGGAAATCATGCTTGGTCACCAATACTCCTTAAACAAATACAATCTTATAAATATAATACGAAATCGCCATTTCTGCCATAAGTTTTTTACGAATTTTGGGGAATTATTCCCAAAAGCTTCACACTCGCTAAATAAACGCACGGCATAGCCGTGTGGATCAATAATGCCGCACAGCGTAGCACCAATAAATGCCGCTGTTTGTAATAAAAGCAAGCAGCCTTTAGGCTGCGACAGTGCACAGATCACGAAGAGACAAAGAGCACAAAGGGGGGATTAGGAATTAATCAATATTTTTGATTATTTTACGAATTGCGGCGGTAAGGCGGTTGGTTAGTTCTTCTTTTTTAGTTTCTGAAATTGTGTCTTTTTTCTTCTTTAACAGTTGTTCGTCAGAATTGTTATCCGACTCGATAAAAAACAGTAAATGCGGTCTTATTTTTAAGACTTTGGCGATTTTTTCAATCAATTCCAGAGAAGGAAACCGATTTCCTATTTCTATTTGACCTATGTAGGAAGTGGCAGTGTCACACTTTTCCGCAAGCTCTGCTTGTGTAAATCCCCTTTCTTTGCGGAAATTCTTTAGATTTTTAACAAAAACGTCTTTTAATTGCATATTAGCTTTTAGAGCATAAAACCGTGTTATCTGCTTGACAATGTACTATTTGCGAATATATTATGATTAGCGGTATGTTAATAAGAACATGCGTGTAAATAAAGTTAAGCAGCATAGGGGCTAAACTATTGTTGATACTTTAAAGATTATCCTGTATAGGATAATTAAACAAAAATTTAAGCTGCTAAAAACAGCTTAAAAGTGGAGGTTTTTATGAACTTAAAAAAAATTGGAGTTGCATTGACTATTTTAGTACTAATGACTGTATCTGCATTTGCTGGCGATGTAAGTAGCGGAATTTACCGTAGTACTGATGGCGAGTATTCAATAATGATTGTTGATCGCTCTGATGGCACGTATGCAGTCACTTACTATAACTCTGCAACCGAACAGTCACGACACACACGAATTAGAGAAGTTGTTGGAAAATATGTTGGCAACCGTATTCTTTATAATGTAGATGGTACTAATTTTGTTCTTGACTGGACAACAGGTCGTAATTTTTCTGATTCATATACTAAACGGAGTTATAGATATTATAGCTCTCTCTAAGTTTTGAATTAAACATTTATAAATATGGCGCACGCCCCTACGCCGCTTAACTAAGTTGCAGAAAAAGTAAATCTGTATGAAAAAAAAACAAGATTTAAAATAAGGGAACCTCTGAGACATGATCTAACGCTTGCTATTTTTTGTCTCTTTTGCCTTTTTATTTTTATCAAGAACTTTTACATTCCGTTCTTTCTTCATACTTTGTCCATGTTTTCACGAAAATCTTTATGAGCATACAGAGAGTAGAGTTCCGTAGAACCATCTTCTTTTTTTAATTATCATGCACAGATATTCGTTAATTTTTCAAGAATCTTTACCATCGCAATGGTATCAAGGCGGCAATAGGCAAGTAACGCGGCCCGTATGCGCTCGCGTTCTTCAGGGCTTTTTTCCGCCAATTCAGCGTAGGTGTTTTGGGCTTCGCCGCCGTTATGCACAAGATCAAGTTTATTGTAATCAAGCTCGGGATCATTAGGGCAAAGAGCGGGAAGCACTTTTTTGATTGAATAGGAACCGCCTAGTTCAAGGCTGTAGTAATCGCGGGATTGGAAAGGCAGCATAAGGTCTTTGATGTTATCGTGTATGTTCATTAAATGCGCGGCAAGACTATTTTTATTCAGTTTTTCAAGCCAATTCGCGATTTCTTTAATGCGCCCCTTTTCAAAACTCATGTTATACGCAAGTACGCAAACGTTTTGGGGAATATCAGCGCAAAGACGCGACGCAAGCTTATCGCGCGGGTCAACGCCTTCATTCGCGAGAAATTCTTTGTGTATAGGTTCCGCGCCAGGCGTTTCTTGAATATGGAGCGAATATTGAAAAGGAACCTGCATATAAGGGCGAAGGCCGTCATAAGGCGGGATTGCTTCCTGAAGGGTTTCAAAGTCCAGAAAATAAATGGGCCAGCACAACGAGTCAAGAAAGACGCGAATGGCTTCCTTGTTAATTACAGGCGGCTTTTTATAAACAAAAGTTTCGATCTGCAGAAGTGCCGCGTCATTCAGTTTCTCTTCACTTTTAAGTGAGCTTTCAAGAAGCTGTTCATAGCTTATAACGCCCCTTTTATACAGATCGAATTTCTTTTCCATTTTTAAGCCATGTCCCGAAACATCAAATACGCTGTTCTTCGGAATATGTTTCCAGCAGTATTTGCGATATTCACATTCATAAGGTTCATAGCAATACATCCCGATTTCAATATCGGGTTCGTTTTCTTCTTCGGTGATTTTTTTGAAACGCTCAATATTGGCGGCGATATCTTTTTGCATGGATAGCGTTATTTCCGTACAATCATGCACCGTAAAAAGCCCTTTTAAGTCGATATCTCCATTTCTTTCGTATTCATTATTTATATGCATTATAAAGGTTTTTTTTACGTTTAATCCGCAAGAAGAAAGGACATAGTATTGGTACGCGACATCATCATAATAAATTGGTTTAATTTCGGTTGAGCTTTTAACCTCTGTAATTTCTGCTTCACAGCCGCAAATGCGAAGTATGTCAACGCTGCAAAAATTACCGTTAAATGAAAAAGAGCCTTCGCGGATTATTTTGGTATTCGCGTCCAAAAGCCGTTTTGTTTCGGCAATCATTATTGATTTATCTTTATTGTAGGGGACTTCGCTGTAAGCGCCGTAATAGCCCATCGCCAAATCGCCTACTCTGTTGCCGGTATCAAGAATTTTTCTGTTAAGTACGGATTCGTCTTTTAATTCGCTCTTGTGCGTGTCTAGCCAAAGAATCTTTGGGCATTGAATTCCTTTGCAGTAACTTGATTTGGATAGATTCATGGCAATTCCTATTTCATTTATACATAAGAGTATAATTACGTTATTTTTTTGGCTTGTCTTTCTTCGACAATTCCGAAAGTCTTTTAATGGCCTTTTTCTCTATTTCTTGAATACGCTTTTTGGTTATTTCATAGACGGTTATTTTCTCATCGTTGGTCAATTCCCTGCTCTCCGACTCTTTCAATAAGAAATTTAAATCGTCTTCATCTTTTTTTGTCAATGTTTTACTCCTTTTCCTTTGTTAATTAATTTTACTATAATTAATAGGTATTTTCAATGATTATTCATACCTTTAATATACCCCCTTACTGTGTCATAGGACGTTTAGTTTCGACTCTAAATAACGTCGAGCCTGCATTGTTCCTTGCGATAATTATATCATTTTCCATTGATATGCTTTTGTATTCTATCGGTAATATAGTATTTCCATCTAACGTGATTAATCCAAATTTTCCCTCATCATCAATTAATCTTTCATCACCGCCTACCTTGACTTCGTAGAACATATTCCTGATGTTTTGAATTGAGGTATACTTAGGGGAAATAATGATTTCATCATTAAAAGTTATTATTCCATATTTATCATTTTCCTTATAAATAATTCTTTTTTGGTCAAATAAAATACCATCAAAACGCATATCGTATTTACAGGGCAATATTTCCTTTCCGTCTTTATCAATAAGCCCGCATAAATGTTTTCCATTATTATCTATAATCGAAACTTCATACATATCACTTTTTTTATGTTTTTCATAATTATATTTTTCATAAATAGAAGCGTATTGTGAATCCACTAAGACGTTTCCGTTAAGGTCAATAATTATTTGTTTATTTCTTCCTAATTTCTCGTCATATTTTTCGACTTTAATTGTTTTTTCATCAAAAAAATCAACATCTAAAAATTGAGGTTCAAACAATACCCTGCGTTCTTTTATACTATATATTCCCATTGGAACTTCTTCAGCGCTCCATTTATCCTCATTATAAAAACAAATATACTCATCGTTATAAATCTCATAATCCAAATCTTCAAATATTGGTTCAATAATCCATTCGCCGGAATAATTAATTAAACCCCATTTCCCTTCTTCCCATCCACCGTAGTGCGCTTGTAAATATTTGGATGATTCATTAATCCAATAACGGTGAATCTCATCAAAAATAAAGGGTACAACTTCTTTGCCTGTTTTATCTATCATGCCCCAAAGTTCTGTTTCCGTCCAATATTTTCCGGTTTTATATTTATTGTCCCATTTTTTATCTATTGTCCATTCGCCTTTGCAAACAAGGGCAAAACCATCCTCAAAATCAAACGCGTAAATATACTGCGGCTTGACAATTTCCTTTCCGGTACTGTCCGCATAGCCCCAAACTCCTGAATTTTCTTCATAATCTGAATAAAAAGCAAGTTCAATTTTTTCACGATCAGAAACTAAAAACATTCCTTCATTGTTCCATTCATTGTCAATAGAGATTCTTTTATATTCTTTTTCAAAAAAGCGTTCGTTTCCATTTTTGTCAATTAATAAATATTTTTTATTATTACTGACTTCATCTAAAATTGAAACGACCGCGACGCCATTATTAAAATCATTCGCGTATTTATATTTTGGCTCTACAACTATATTCATGTTCTTATCAATAAAACCATACCCTTTATCTTTAACGGCTATTTTTGCCAACCCCTCTTTAAAATCTCCAATATAAGAGAATTCCATTTCTGTCGCTCTTATTCCATCGGGTAACGCATACGTTCCTATGCAACCGACATTAAACGCTTTGCTTCCGGGTAAAAGGACTTTTAACCATATTGTTTCTCTGTCTCCCCATAAACTACAGTTTTCCCAAAGACATATTTTTCTAACTAGAATAGAGTCGTCCTCATAAACCACTTCATCGAACATTATCGGTTTGATATGTTTGTTATTCACGTGATACTCCTTGTTTTTGTTCTTCTTAGCATTTTAAAACATCAACAACCTGCTCTCTTGACGCAGGATCAATACAATTTAAAATTTCTTCAACATTTTCATTTCCGCCGGAATGACAGTAGTCCATGTTTGACAATGAAGCCAATTTTTTTTCTAATATCTTTTCAATTTCTCTTAAAACTTCAGGGTTTGTTTTCTCCAATTTTTCTATTCTCTTAATTATCCCAAGCCGCAAATCAACAGGAAATTTTTGTAAGACAATTGCCGCTTTCTTAGGTTCCAAATATGAAAGAATAAGAGCGATTGTTTGCGGATATTCTCTTTGTATGACATTAAACAGATTCTCAGGGTCTATTTGGCGGATAAAATCAAACGGCCTTACCTGAAGGCTTAAAAGTAACCGGTTAATTATATTAGCAGCTTTTTGAGTTCCTACTGATTTTTCAAGAAGGACACGAGCATAATCAATACCGCCAAAAGAAGCGTTTTCGTTGATTTGATATAATTCATAAAATTCCTTAAGCACCGCTTTTTTTTCTTTGTCTTTTATCATATCAAGGCGGGAAATATAAAACGTAAGCGTTTCAATTTCATCTTCCCTAAGACACTTGAAAATTTTAGTTGACGGTTCAGTTCCAAGAGCAATAAGAAAAACAGCGGCTTTTTTGTGTTCGGCCCGCGTTAAGTAAAAACGAATGAGTTCAACTATATCTTTTATGTGATTTTTTACGATTGTAGAAAAAGTAGCGGCATAATCAAGTTCCTCCGCCATTGCTTCACCGAAAAAAGAATATTTTTTTTCTGTTAATAGGCGTGAGATATTTGAATTTATGTCTTCCTTAAACTTTAATATATTTTGTTTTAATTCCAGAATTTCATCGGTTAAATTAACTTGAATGTCAGAATCTGTTGAATTTATGTATTTTTCGGAAAACCTATCAAAAAAAGACTTAAATGCAAAGTGCGGAATACAAAAAGTCATTTTACCATTATTATTACCGTCTATTGCAGTTTCCATGTTTATAATAAATACTTTGTCTTTTTGTCTGGCTATTTGAGCTAAAATTGGGTTAGTGTTGATATGCAGCAGAGACGGTTTAATATCTGTTATCAGGCTCCACGCCTCACGCATACTTTCCAAAACATGGACGGTAACTTTTTCCAAGAGGGCAGTTTCAATATCAGTAGGTTCATACATGTCCATTCTTTTTATTTTTCCTTCTTTAGCTCCTCCGCAAAGGCGATTTAAAATAGAAAAATCAAGTGATAGATCCGTTTCTAAAACCGCATTACATTTTAACGGTTTCATGTTTATTACCGCAAAAATTGATGAGCCTGATAATGAGCGAATATATTTCCTGTAAGACATTAGTTTTACAGAACAGACATCAACATTAACTGCCGATAGAAGCTGTTTCGATAAACAGGAAGAAGCAAGTTCCGCGAATTTAATGAATATTGACTCAATTAGAGTTTGAAAATTCGAGGAATTAAGTGTTTTGATATTAATCATTTGATTTCTCCTTTAAATTATTTTTTTCTTTTCCTTATTACTTTATTTATACATTTTTCACCATGTCATATAATGACATAGTGAAAAAATAAAATTTTGTAAAAATTATCTTCTGTCTTCCTTGACAAAAAATCATTTTTATTGTATAAATAATTATAAACTTTTACCATAGGAGGCACTAAAATGACAGTAAAAAATATCAACCTTATACAAATCCAAAAGGCGGGAGCCTTCGGTTTAAGGTAAAGGGATTCCTCAATATAAATCTGCTTTTCTCCTTAAATCCCGCGAGGTTCACAACAGTTAGAACTATAACAGGAGAATTTTTTGAATACTATTTGGTTAAGTATCTCTGCCGGGAGCGGTCCCGAAGAATGCGCCCATGCCGCGGCTTTAACAGTTAAGGCATTACTGCAGGAGATTCAAAACCTTCCAGAAAAAAGCATTAAAGGCGAAGTTATCGAAAGCGAACCATCTCAGGTAAAAGGAAATTTGAGATCGGCGCTTATCGCTCTGGAAGGAAACGGCGCGGAAACCTTTATCCAATCATGGGTAGGGGTTATTCAATGGATATGGAAGAGCGAATACAGGCCTCACCATAAAAGAAAAAACTGGTTTGTCTCTGTAAAGCCCTACTTTACGCCGGAACAGGGAAAAGAATTTTCATTAACAGACATACGCTTTGAAACGGCAAGGGCGGGAGGGCCGGGCGGCCAGCACGTCAACAAAACGGAAACCGCAGTGCGGGCCGTGCATGTCCCAAGCGGAAAAAGCGCCGTAGCCAGAGGAGAGAGGTCTCAGCTTATGAACAAAAAACTTGCCCTTGCTAGGCTTGCGTCTCTCTTCGCAGATGATAAATCCGAGAAGGAAAAGCAAAACCGCTCCAACCTTCGCCATACTCATTGGGAGCTTGAAAGGGGCAATCCCGTCCGCGTATATGACGGGGAAACATTAAAACTGATTAAAAGGAAAAATTATGACAGAAGCAACAATTAAACCCATCTCTGTAAAGGGAAAAAATAACGAGGCGCTGGTTTTCGCGAAAGCGATAGAAGCGTCGTGTGAAAATAAAATACGCCAATACCTTGACCACCCTGATTTTGCCGGAACAAAGGTAAGGATTATGCCGGACGTGCATTTAGGAAAAAGCACGGTTATAGGCTGGACGGCCACATATAATTCGCTAATTATACCTTCGTATCTCGGTCTTGATATTGGCTGCGGAATATGCGCCTGCAATTTAGGAAAAGGGAAGCTTGCATTTGATAAACTTGACAAATTTATCAAGAAACGCATCCCGTCCGGTCAGGATGTCCGCGATTCTCTCCATGAAAATTTGGAAGAAATGAATGAATTTATATGTTCGAGTAACGGCAATTCAGATTTTTCTAAAACAGAAATTTTTAAAAATGAGATTGAGAAACTTTGTGAAAAACAGGGAAAATATTCTGACAGGATATTAGCTTCACTTGGAACGCTTGGCGGAGGGAATCACTTTATCGAGATTGACGTTGACGAGAACCGTAACCGCTGGCTTTTGATACATTCAGGTTCAAGAATACTTGGGGCGTACACGGCAGAATACCATGAAATCCTTGCGTTACGTGAAACTGACGTTGAAAGCCCCATTAAATATCTTTCGGGCGCGTTAGCGGAAAACTATCTTGCCGATATTAACTTTGTCCAGCATTACGCGTCCGTAAACCGCTCTCTTATGGCCAAGACCATAGTAAAAGGATTTTTTGACGCCGACATTCGGGAAACAGAATACATCGATTGTGCCCATAATTTTATTGACACAACCGAAAAGATTATCCGCAAGGGCGCGATTTCCGCGATGAAAGGGCAACCCGTAGTGATTCCCTTTTCAATGGCGGAAGGCGCGGTTTTGGGCAAAGGCAAGGGAAACAGCGAATGGAATTATTCCGCTCCCCACGGTTCCGGAAGAAAGAAAGCCCGCACGGACGCGCGAAGCCTGTCCCTTGACGAATACCGCAAAGAAATGCGCGGCATCTGGTCGAGCGTTATTTGTAAAGACACGCTGGAAGAAAGCCCGATGGCTTATAAAAAAGCGAAAGATGTGCTTGATTACATTGGCGAATCAGTGGAGGTGGAGCGCCGCTTGAAACCGGTTTATAATTTTAAGGCGATTAATTGAGGGATTGTCATTGTAGATGATATTTGATTATTTCACAATAGTTTGCAATAAGCAAATATAAATAAAAATAGGAAAATACTGCGTATCAATCCAATACCCAACCATCTTCTATCATTTCATATATATTTTCATAATGATATTTCACAATAAGATAACGGACAAAAATCGCCTGATTCTTCTTTGTGTCCTTCTCATTCTTTGTGTTCTTGGTGTGAAATCTTCTGGATGTAATTTATGTAAAGTAATAGTTGTTACAGAGTGCTAATTAAGTTTAAAAGAATTAGCAAGCATTTCCGCTATTTCTACACCTAGATTGTCCATAATGCGAATTCGGTAAACGGATATACTGCGGCCTTTGGAAAGGCAAGTTGAAATAGCCGTCAATCGGTTGCCTTTAGTGGATTTCAAAAAAGAAATACTGCATGATTGCCCTACCGTTAATTTGGTTTCCTCACCGCATAACATATCCAAATTGCAGTGGACGGCAAAGGCTAAATCCGCAAGTGTAAAGATGGCTCCGCCTTGCACGCTTCCGCCGGCATTTTTGTGTCCCTCACGCAATTCCATTCCGCATACGACACAATCCTCTTCAACCTTATCAATAACAATTCCGTTTTCCGTGGCAAAACGGTCATTTTTAAAATAATTCCTGATTTGTTCCAAATCAATATTCATAGTAAATATCTCCCTTTATTATTGTTAAGTCAAATATACAAATAATTAAATATATGTTCAATATGCCGCCGCTTTATTTTAATGGATTTAATGCCGCTTTTTTATCGGTGGCGCTATAGTTTCCGTCAAGGCGATATGCATGAAAAAAGACTGAATAATCACAAATAACATTACTTGTTATATTAACAGATTCATGGCGACTCCTTACTATTCCATTCTTTGGTATATAATAAAAGAAATTTATCTAACGCCAATCCAGAAAACACTGATAATGATTAGAACCATCAGCTTTTACCTGTATATCAGGAATATTATCAATTAAGCCAAATTCACTCTTAATTTCGTCAATAATATTTTGCTTGTTGATATGGAGGTTTAAATAAATAACAGCCTTGTTATGAGAAATTTCAACTCTGCCTCTTGGGTAATAATTATATTCTTTTTTGTTATAGGGGCGGTATTCATTATTGTTTTTAACTTCGTTTTCCCATAATTTTTTGTGATTATATGTATTACCACTTTTTGAATTAAGTTCAATAGGATGGATATTTAACGGATTACCTTTAGAATCGCATGGTATACAAAATTTTAAAAGTTTATAGTCGCTTAAATCATTGTCATCTGAGAGAATCCAGAATACTCCTGAACATAGTTGTTTTTCTGGCTCTTTCGGGGCATCTTTAAAAGAAAACATTGTACCATTATCTAGTTCATCAATAGCCCATTGATATAATTCTTGTATTTCTTTTTCGGTCATATCCATCCTTGCGTCTATCTGTTGATAATATAAGCCTTATCCCAAATACGCTTCCAACCATTCCTTCGCTTCCTTCACCCAGACTTGACCGTTAAATGTTATCGGCTCGTTTTCCTTGTCAACTTTTCCGCCAAGCATGTGATTATCTCCGCTCCACCCCGGCATTATCAGTTTATGAGGCACGCAAGCGTTTTCCAACACGGCTTTCAGCCTGATTGCGTTGCTATAAGGAACCTGATCGTCATGCTTGGCGTGAACCAGCAGAGTCGGCGGAATTTTTCCGTCCTTTGACACATACACTATTGGGGAAATTTCTTTTATGTGTTTTTCAAACTCGGGATAATCAGCCTGTTTTGTCCAATCGTGCCGCTTGAGCGTTATCGGATGGCAGGTCAGCCTTGTGCCCATCCACGACAAAAATGCAAGTCTTTCTTCAATGTTATTGCCCCACATCGTCATTGAAGACCATCCCGTATCATCGGTGAAGTCTGTAGGACCCGCCAGACTTATACACGCCGTGATTTTAGCGTGTTCATTCTTCTGAAAATACTTATACCCGTATAGTAACGCGATATGCCCTCCCTCCGAATGTCCAGTGAGAATAAAATCTTTTATGTTAATGTCTTTCTCCTTTGAGAAATCTTGTATCTTCCTTAATGCGCTGTTTATGTCGGAAATAATGCTTCCCATGTGAATGTCATTTTCGGTATTTATGACTCTGTAATTAATGGAGGCAAATAAATAGTTTTCGGAATATTCCGTAAGGAACAAAGGATATTCGTCCTTATTGCCTTTAAAATACGCGCCGCCATGAATATATATAACCGCATGGACATTGTTTCCCGCGCATGTCATGTCAAATTTTTGGCTTATATCTTTGCCATACGACACGTCACGGAAAGTTAATTTCATAGCTGACAAACCTCCTATATAATTTTACTTATCACTTAAAAATATAACGGAGTTACTCTGTCATATAATGATACAGAACTCTTTAAACAGTTCCTTCTCTCTATATTGACTGCATCCTTTTTTATTTTTAACGTTTTTTTCATCCAAAATCTGTAATTCCTTAAATGTTGTAAAAGCGTCATCAAGTCTTGAAAAAGCATGAAATTTAAAACTGGGAAATGAACGAATTAATAGAAGTGTTTTTGTAAATTTTGCTTTTCTTAAAGAAAAAACTAAGAAAGATGATTCATTTATTTCTCTTTTAAATTCATCATAATTTCTTGAAAAAAATATATTTATATTATATTTATTATTTTCTTGTTGAATCTTTATTTTTTCTTGTCTATCTACCCAACAAAGCATTCTTTTGTATTTCATATTTACTCCTTTAGCTTCTGTGTCATACATCACGCCGTGTACATAAAAAAGCAGATTGGGCTCACTATGCAAGTGGCTCCTTTTCAGGCTTACCGTTCTTGCGTCTATTGCCCAATCTACTAATAACAAATGAAAAAGAAGCAACAGACGCTATACAAACGGTGATCGCTCAATATAGCTACGCACCTGAATATTCCGATTTGAACAAATAGGTGGTTGCTGTTACTTCTAATATTAATTTAACATATAAATACTAACCTGTCAATAATATACTAAATAATTTAATGTATTCTTCAATTCTTCCTTTTTTCTTTCTTCATTTTCTTCTCCTAGCACTCTGAAACATCTAAATCTTTACTTTTAATTTGGATTTTTTCGAGAAGACTTCACACAAAGATCACAAAGAGACAAAGCTCACAAAGGAGGAGGAAAAAGAGGTTGTTGTGAGTAATCTGAGATCGATAGCTTCATGATAAGATAACGGACAAAAACCACCTGATTCTTCTTTGTGTTCTTGGTGAGAAATCTTCAGGGAATAATTTATATAAGGAAGTTAGAGCGTCCTCCACTAAACAACCATTTCATCTTCTCCGGCTCTGGCGATAATGATTTCGCCTGAGTCTTCAAGGCGCCGGATAATGGAAATGATTTTCCTCTGCGCTTCTTCAACGTCTTTAAGCCGTATCGGCCCCATGTATTCCATATCTTCTTTTAACATGTTGGCGGCATCTTTACTCATGTTGCGAAATATCTTGTCCTGCACTTCCGAATCGACTGATTTGAGCGCTTTCGCCAATTCCTGGGAGTCGACTTCGCGCATAACCTTCTGAATGGCACGGTCGTCGAGCATAACGATGTCTTCAAACACGAACATATTATTTTTAATTTCGTCCGCAAGCTTCGGATATTCGGCTTCCAGCGCCTCAAAGATTTGTTTCTCCGAAGAACGGTCAACCATGTTAATTATATCAACAATGCTTTCCACGCCGCCCGCCGACGTATAATCTTCGCTTGCAAGGGTTGCAAGTTTCTTTTCCAGTACCCGTTCTACTTCACGAAGCACTTCCGGGCTTACTTTGTCCATGATGGCGATACGGCGGATAACGTCGCTAATAATTTCTTTCGGTAGGTTTTGCAGTATTACCGAAGCATTGTTAGGTTTAAGATACACCAGAACAAGTGCTATTATTTGCGGATGCTCCCCTCGAATAAAATTTATTAAATTATCCGGATCGACCCGGCGGATAAAATCAAACGGCCTTACCTGAAGGCTGGAGGTTAATCGGCTAATTATATCAATAGCTTTTTGAGACCCAAGGGAGCCTTCTATGAGAACACGCGCATAATCAATGTCTCCGAATGAATCTTTTCTGTTAGTTGTTAATGATTCATAAAATTCTTTAAGAACCGCAATCTTATGCTTATAATCAATCCTTCCAAGACGGGCAATGTCAAATGTGAGCGTTTCGATTTCATATTCCCTAAGATACTTGTAAATCTCAATTGATAATTCAGGGCCAATGGCGATAAGAAAAATTGCGGCTTTTGAGCGTTCATCATTATCCAAATAAGTCCTTATGAGTTCGGCAGCATTTTCAAAATCATTTTTTACGGCGGAAGACAGGGATTCGGTTATGTCAATTTCCTGCGCGTCAATTTTCTGCTCTTGCGCTGGTTCGCAAACCTTTTCCGGGGAGACCTTTGAATTTAAATCGTTCTTTAACTCTAAATATTTATCTTTTAATTCCTTTATTTCGCCGGCTAAATCAGCATGAACATCTTCCTTATCCGCCGGCTTGTCGTTTTCTACAGAAGGTCTATCTAAGAGCAACTCAGCGGTACAACATGGAATGCAAATATTTATACTGCCCTTCACATCGCCCACAACAGTTTCCAGACTTACCATAATTACCCTGTCTGCGGGATTAACAATTTGAACATACGTTGAATTAGTATCGATCTGTTGTAGGTAGGGCTTAGAGTCCGCCGCCATGTTCCATGCAGGACGCATATTTATCACAATTCTGATAATAATTCCTTCAATAAGAGATGTTTCAATATCAGTAAGCTCATGCGTGGTTTTTATCTTTTCTCCAGTACCGCCGCAAAGACGGCCTATAATAGAGAATGTCAGTACGGGATCAATTTCTAAAATTACATTGCCCGTTAAGCCGCCCATGTTTATTATTGACTGAGTAGCCCCAGCGGGAATTAAGCGGATGTAATTCTTATAAGTCATCTGTTTTACCGAAGCGACTTGCACATGAACAGATGAACGAAGCAAAGCTGAGAGACTGCTTGCCGTAAGACGCGCGAATAAATCATGTATTCTTGAAATGAAATCCACTTGGTTTCTTGACAATTTCCGTTTTTTAAACATAATCATTACCTCCATAATACAGATATCTTATTCTAATTATATCATTTTTACAATGAATTGACACAACTTGTTTCTCAATTTAGAGAAAACCGTGCGTTAACGCACGGTTTTGCTTTAAAAACTTAAATTTTATATATTTTATTTTTTGTTCGTGTGGTTCGCTCTAAATTCTTCCTTTTTTCTTTCTTCATTTTTCTCTTTTCTTTTCTTTCACCCTATCACTATATGACACTGTAAAGTTCTTATATAATATAAATATGAAAACATATTACGAATACGAAGACGGCACGTTCTGGGCAATCCGAACGGAAGGCGGTGACTGCTTCACTGCTGAAGGAAGCAAGTACGTGGATTTTTGGCCTGAACTAATGTTGAAGGCTGAAAGTGAAGAAAGCTGGCGTATTCCGCCAAACGCAAAAAAAATTCCCTTTGAAAGCCCTGAGACGGCGGAACGGGAAGCCACAAAAATGGCGGCTGAAAAAAGTGTGGGCGCAATAAAACAGGACGCTGAATTTTGGCGAATCGCAATAGAAATAAATGCTCTTCTCCTTTTCTTTGTCCCCGATGAATTTATAACGCAGGAACTATGCGCCCTAGCTATAGCAAGAAACGGCACGGCGCTCCAGTATGTTCCGCTCAAAATGAGAAGCCCGAAAATGAACAAACAGGCGGTATTTAACGAGCCTTTTGCGCTTAAATTTATCGAAGAAAATGAAAAGACCGAAGAACTGTGCCAAATGGCAGTAGAGCAATCCGGAGAAACCCTTGAATTTGTACCCGAGAAATTTAAAACCGCGAAGCTCTGCCTTATAGCTGTAAAAAATGACGGATTCGCGTTTCAGTTTGTGCCTGAAAAACTGAAAACCCCGCAGTTATGCGCCGATGCCGTTAGTAAAAATCCCTGGATGTTAAAATATGCGCCGGAAACTTTGAAAACCAAGGAACTGTGCCTTATTGCGCTGTCTCCGGGGAATTTATTTAATAAAATATTTTCAAATAAAGATAAATGCGCTATTGCTTATGTACCGCAGGAATTTATTACAAAAGAACTTTGTATTGACGCGGTTTCAAGTGATTGGGTGTCTCTTAAATTCATTCCTGATAAATTTAAAACTTACGAGTTGTGCCTTATAGCGGTAAAAGAACACGGAATGGCGCTGGAACATGTAAGCGAAGAAATGAAAACTTACGAACTTTGCCTCGCGGCGGTGAAAAATCACGGGTGCGCGTTGGAGTTTGTTCCGGAAAAACATAAAACAAAAGAACTGCTGGACGCCGCGCTTGAAAAGGACGAAAACGCTATTGAATTTTTTCCCGCCGAGTACCGCAAGGAAAAAGTTATTACACCATCAAAAGAAAACGACGAGCTTTCGCTGCGTAACATTGACGACAGGCAAAAAACAGAACAGCTTTGCCGTGAAGCGGTAAAGAATAACACCTACATGCTAAAGTTTGTTCCCTATAAATTACGCACTGCGGAATTATGCCTTGAGGCGGTTAAGAAAGACGCATATGCTTTGGAGTATGTGCCTGAAGCGCTTAAAACAAAGGAAATTTGCCTTGCGGCGATCAAAAAAGATTTTTCAAAATGGACAATGCGAAACATACCTGAACATATCAGAACAATCGAATTTTTTGTTGAATGTCTTTCAGTCGTTCAATATGCCACGTCGAATCCTCCGCATATTGATTTTCCTGAACCGTTGCCTCAGGACGTTTGGCGTAACGCAATCAGAAAAAACGCCCAAGTATTCGCGATCATCCCAGAAGAACAGAGAACCTTTGAATTATGCGTTGAAACTCTGCTTAATGAACATTTATTTTTTTCAGCGCTTGAATATGTTCCTGATAAATTCAAAACCTATGAATTCTATCTTAACTGTATGCGCATTAATGGCTTTTATCTTGAAGGCGTTCCCGAAGCGCTTAAAACAAAAGAGTTATGTTTTGAAGCAGTCAGCAATAACGGTTTTGCGTTTGAATATGTGCCGCCCCATCTTGTGACCAAAGAAATTATTCTTATCGCCATAAAACAATACAGCGAAGTTATTGAATGTGTACCGACGGCGTTTCGGACAGAAGAAGTATACATGGAAGCCATTAAGAATGACAAATTCTGTTTTGTTATGGACTATATTCCGGAAGAATACCGCACAAAAGAAAACTACCTTGCCATGTTATGCAACCTTAACGCGTATTGCTCTGCAATAATGGAAAAAATCCCTGAATCCATTAAGACGCCAGACTTTCTTATTACGGCTACTCGATTAAAAGGTGAAATGCTTGAATATGTGCCCGATGAACTGCGAACGCAAGAACTTTGTTTTGAAGCTGTAAAAAACAACGGAGCCGCCCTCGAATTTACGCCACGTCAATTCATAACAGAAGCCCTCTGCCATATTGCTCTTGAAACTTGCGGCAACGCTCTTGAGTTTGTCCCCGATGAATTTAAGACGAGAGAACTCTGCCATTTAGCGGTGCAAAAAAGCGGAAGCGCTATCGAATATGTGCCTGATAATTTTATTTCAGACGATCTGTGCCGCATGGCAGTGGAAGCAAATGCCGCCGCAATTAATTGCATACCCGAACAGTACCGTACCGAAGAACTATGGAGCATAGCGGTATCCCAATTCGGTTATTGTCTTAAAGAATTGCCAGTATCATTCATGTCGGAAGAAATCTGCCGTTTGGCGGTAGCCAATTACGGCAAAGCTCTTGAATTTGTGCCTGACAAGTTTAAAACAAAGGAATTGTTTTTTGAGGCGGTGCGTCAGGACGGCCAAGCGCTCAAGTTTGTCGATGTCGGCAAGCTCACCAAAGAGGAATATGCTGAGATATGCAGGATCGCGTTAAAATCAGCGAAATAGTGCCTAAAACCGTTATGTATCCAATAAAAAACGCTTGAATAAAAAGGGCGTCCTTTCCCAACGTCGCTTACATTTACCCAAGCATTTAATAAAAAATTAACATATAAATAGTAATCTGTCAACTGTTTATTTTTTCCCACCCTATCACTATATGACATGGTAAAGTTCTTATATAATATAAATATGAAATCATACTACGAATACGAAGACGGCACGTTCTGGGCAATCCGAACTGAAGGCGGCGACTGCTTTACTTCTGAAGGAAGCAAGTACGAGGATTTATGGCCGGAACTAATGTTGAAGGCTGGAAGTGATGAAGTTTGGCATATGCCGCCAAACGCGAGAAAAATCACTTTTGAAAACTCTGAGGCGGCGGAACGGGAAGCGGCGAAAATGGCGGCTGAGAAAAGCGAAGGCGCGATAAAACAGGACGCGGAATTCTGGCAAATCGCTATCGAAATAAACGCCCTTCTCCTTTTCTTTGTCCCCGATGAATACATGACGCCAGAACTATGCGCCCTTGCCGCCGGAAGAAACGGCAATGCGCTTCGGTATGTCCCCCAAAAAATGAGAAACCTAGCAATGTACAAACAGGCGTTATTTAACAATCCTTACGCGCTTGAGTATATCGATGAAAATGAAAAGACCGAAGAGTTGTGCCAAAGGGCGGTAGAAAATAACGGGCGAATGCTTGAATTTGTACCCGATAAATTTAAAACCGCGAAACTCTGTTTGGAAGTGGTGAAAAAAAATGAATGTTCTCTTGAATTCGTGCCGGAAAAATTTAAAACAAGCGAGCTATGTACAGAAGCGGTAATGAACGATCATCGCATGCTTAAATTTGTGCCTGATGCTTTAAAAAC
This sequence comes from Treponema sp. R8-4-B8, assembly GCF_054786175.1. Lineage (NCBI taxonomy): Bacteria > Pseudomonadati > Spirochaetota > Spirochaetia > Treponematales > Treponemataceae > Treponema > Treponema sp. R8-4-B8. The sequence goes on along the minus strand of NZ_BDHE01000001.1, from coordinate 59,837 downwards.
CAAAGAGCTGTGCGTTCTCGCTCTGTCGCCGAAAGATGCTCCAGATTTTTTAGAATCTGAGGCTAAAGAAGAAATAAAATGCGCTCTTGCTTATGTGCCGCAGGAGTTTCTTACAAAAGAACTCTGCATTAACGCTATTGCGGATGATTCGGATTCCGTTAAATATCTGCCTGATAAATTTAAAACTTACGATGTATACCTTGCGGCTTTTCAAGACGGAGAGACTGTAAGAAACGGATGGACGTTGGAATATGTACCTGAAGAATTTAAATCTTACGAGCTTTGCCTTACGGCGGTTCAAAGTTACGCGCGCGCGTTGAAGTTTGTCCCGGAAGAACACAAGACGGCGGAGATGATTGACACGGCCCTCAAACAGGACGGAAGTGCCCTTGAATTTGTCCCCGATGAATACAAAAGCGAAAAAATCTGCCTTGGCGCGATAAAGAATGACAAACAAGGAACGGCGATCAAACATGTACCCGCATCTTTATTGACCAAGGAGTTCTACAGAAAAGCCTTTGCGTTAGACGCCATAGTATTAAAATACATGCCCAAAGAATTTATTACGGAGCGAATGTGCGAAAGGGCGGTCAGGAAAGATGATTCTGTCCTTAAACACATTCCCGCTGAGTACCGCTCGGAAAAACTTATTGCCGCAGCGATAAAAAACAACGGGCGCGCGCTGAATGATATTGAAGAAAAGCTGAGAACGGAACAGCTTTGCCGCGCGGCGGTAAAGAGCAACGGTTACGCTCTTCAATATGTGCCCTATCAGTTACGCACGGCGGAAATTTGTCTTGAAGCAGTTAAAAAAGACGGCAGCGCTTTGGAGTATGTGCCTGAAGCGCTTAAAACCAATGAAATCTGCCTTACTGCGGTTAAAGGGTTTATGGGTGAATGGGTTATGCGGTATGTTCCCGAACATATAAGAACTGCCGATTTTTTTGTTAAACGCAAGACAAACGACAATGACACTTCACTTGATTCATTACTTGATTTTGATTCATTAATTCAGCCTAAACCAATGACGGAAGAAAATTGCAGAGAGACTGTCAGAAAAGACGCCAATGCGCTTAAAGACATCCCCGAAGAGATGAAAACTTTTGAGTTATGCATCGAGGCACTGCAAAATGAACAATACCAATACTCCGCGGTTCTTGATTATGTCCCGAATAAATTCAAAACTCCAGAATTCTGCCTTAACTGCGTCCGCATTAACGGCAAAAATCTTAAAGGCGTTCCCGACGCGCTCAAGACTTATGAGCTGTGCCTTGAAGCCGTAAAGAAAAACGCTAAAGCGCTTGAATATGTTCCGCCTCATCTTTTGAACAGGGAAATAATTCTTGCCGCCGTAAGCAAACGCTGCGATGTTCTTCAATTTGTACCTGCCGAACTTCGGACAGAAGAAGTATACCTAGAAGCCATTAAACATGAACAGATGGGATTTATTAGCCCTCTAATTCCTATCAAATATTACACAAAAGAATATTACCTTGACATGATTGCTACGAATCGCAAGATTCCAGCGTTTTGCCATATGCTTGTTTCTAAAATGCCAGAATCCCTCAAGACGGAAAAATTTTTCCTTAGTGCCGCCAGGTTGAACGGAGAAATGCTTAAATATGTGCCTGAAAAATTGCGTACGCAGGAACTTTGTCTTGAAGCGGTTAAAAACTATGGGACGGCCATTAGATATACGCCGCTTCAATTCATAACGGAAACTCTTTGCCGTACCGCTGTGGAAAGCGATACCTGTGGCTATTTCAGTGCGCTCTGGCTTGTTCCCGCTAAATTTAAGACACGCGAAATCTGCAATCTTGCCGTGCAAAAAAACGGAAAGGCACTTCAATATGTACCTGTAAAATATATAACCGCCGATCTATGCCGTCAGGCAGTAGAATCCGACGCCGACGCAATGAATTACATAAGCGAGCAGTACCGCACCGAAGAGCTATGGCGCATAGTAATTTCCAAAGATAAATCGGGGTCATGGCTGCACGGCTTGCCTGCATCATTGATGTCGGAAGAATTCTGCCGTCTTGCGATTAACGTCCGAGGCACGGCTCTTAAATATGTGCCGGACAAGTTTAAAACAAAGGAACTGTGTTTTGATGCGGTACGGAAGGACGGTCATGCACTCAACTATGTTGATGTTGGCAAGCTTACTAAAGAGGAATATGTTGAAGTTTGCAGGATTGCGTTGGAAAGATCGGCATAATGATAGTTAACGCCATTGCGATAGATTAATTATTCTGGACGTAAATGTAATTACCTTCTTTGTTAAAGTAATTCTGGTAGATATTTGTCTTGTTTGGAATACTGTCAGGCGGATTTTCACGGAATTGAAATGTATGCTCTTTTTTACTAAGGATCATCTCCCAGTTGTTAATTACATTTGTTCCAAGAATGATGTCGTCCTCCTGACCGCCTTTATAATTTCCCGCAAAAGCAAGGACTTTTTCAAGAACAAAACCGCCAATCATTATTTTATCTATAGAAAACGCCTCTGTTTCTATAAGACTGGCTCCGAGACTGTATTTCATCTTAAACCCTAAAGAATGTCCAGACTTTTCCGCAAGGTCTCTGGGGATCAATGTGTTGTAACAGCCTGTATCTAAAAATATTGAAGTTTCAACAAACTCTTTAGTCCGTAAGTTAAAAACGCCCGCATCGAATTTATAACGATGCTCAAACAGCTTCGATAATGCCACTGTCGAGTATATCATCTTTGGGTATCCATCCTTTTATTAGTACTACTTTACCGTGATATTTGTTGCATTGAATTTCCCTTAGGGCTTCTCGATCTTCGGGAGTTCCGTCGCCACAGGCAACTACATACCCCATGTCATCCTCTGGCGGAAAATCCCTTTTGTCGAATAAAACCCAACGTCCGTCATATTCGGCTTCTACTTCCCGGAAATTTAGAACACGCTTTTCCGTAGTCATCGTTACCATACAACTGTCTCCTTGTCTGGTTAAATATACCATAAAAATTACATAAATACAAATAATAAAAGGTTGCCGCAGGGCATAAACGTTCGCTTTTAGCTACTTGCCACCTCACATCGGCAACCTAATAACAAATTATCTCATACAAACGCTAATCCGTCAATTCTTCCTTTTGTTAGTGTGCGTACCGAAGGTACGAGTTCGTGTGGTAGAAATTCTTCTTCTATCACTCCCCTACTCTATCACTATATGACACTGTAAAGTTTTTAAAATATAATAAACATGAAAACATATTACGAATACGAAGACGGCACTTTCTGGGCAATCCTCACGGAAGGCGGCGACTGCTTCATCGCCGAAGAAAGCAAGTACGTTGATTTTTGGCCGAAACGAATGTTGAAATCAGAAAGTGAAGAAAACTGGCGTATACCGCCTAACACAAAAAAAATCACCTTTGAAACCCCTGAGGCGGCAGAACGGGAAGCCGCGAAAATGGCTGCTGAAAAAAGCGCATCCGCAAAAAAACAAGATGCTGAATTCTGGCGAATCGCAATAGAAATAAACGCTCTTCTCCTTTTCTTTGTCCCCGATGAATATATGACACCGGAACTATGCGCCCTTGCCGCCGGAAGAAACGGCTTGGCGCTCCAGTGTGTCCCGCCGGAAATGAGAAATCAGGAATTGTATAAACGGGCGGTGTATAACAACTGGAACGCGCTTGAATTTGTCGATGAAAATGAAAAGACTGAATATCTTTGCCAAATAGCGGTAGATCAATGCGGCGCAGCCCTTAAATATGCGCCTGAAAAATTTAAAACCGAGAAACTCTGCCTTATGGCGGTAAAAGATTATGGGTTAACGCTTAGGTATGTGCCTGAAAAATTTAAAACCCCGCGGCTGTGTAGCGAAGCAGTAAAAGAAGAATCAAAGGCGCTTAAATATGTGCCGGAAACCATGAAGACCGAAGAGCTTTGCATTGACGCGTTGTCACCTAGAGAAAAAGCTATTAAACTCTCCTTTGAAGAATCAACAGAAGAAATACACTGCGCTCTAGCTTATGTGCCGCAGGCGTTAATTACAAAGGAACTTTGTCTTGACGCGCTTGCGGATAATTCTGAATCCCTTAAATTCGTGCCTGATATATTCAAAACTTATGAGCTATGCCTAAAGGCGGTAAATAATTACGGAAAGGCGCTGGAACATGTGCCGGAAGAATTTAAAACTTTCGAGCTTTGCCTTACTGCGGTGAAAAGAAATGGATGCGCGTTGGAATTTGTCCCTGAAAAACATAAAATGACGGAACTGCTGGATGACGCGCTTGAAGAGGACGGACAAGCCCTTGAATTTGTTCCTGAGAAAAACAAAAGCCGGGAGCTTTGCTTTAAAACGATAAAGAAAGACAGCAGCGCGATTAAATATATTCCAGATGCCTTAAAGACAAAAGATTTTTACGAACAGGCTTTTTCATTGAACATTTTTGTATTTGTGCATATCCCAAAAGAATTTATCACGGAACAAATGTGTGAAAAAGCAGTTAATGATGATGATTACTTATTTGCTTTTGAACATGTTCCCGCCGAGTACCGCTCTGAAAAAATTATTGCCTCGGCAATAAAAAAGAACTGGTTTTCTCTGCGTTACATTGACGACAGTAAAAAAACAGAACAGCTTTGCCGTGCGACAGTAAAAAAAGACGGCTATGAGCTTCAATATGTCCCCTATCATCTGCGTACTCCCGACATTTGCCTTGAGGCGGTTAAATGTCTTGGCAGCGCTTTAGAGTATGTGCCTGAAACGCTTAAAACAATGGAACTTTGCATTGCGGCGCTAAAAAGGGGTACGCCAAAAAATGTAATGCGACACATACCTGAGAGCGTCAGAACAGTTGATTTTTACGCCAGATGGTTAATGGAAGCGGAAACCTTTTCGCCGTTTCAACTAGCAATTTCGAAACAAATGATGGCGGAAGCTCTTGAAAAAGTTGGAAAAAAAGGAAAAAGCGATGGCGAAGAATAGCGAGAAAAATTTTAATAGAACAAATTAAGCGAAAACCGTGCGTTAACGCACGGTTTTACTTTAAAAACTTAAATTTTATATATTTCATTCTTTTGTTTGTGGTAAGAATTCTTCTTTCTCTAATTTTTACCCTATCACTCTATGACACGGTGAAGTTCTTATAATATATATTATAATATAATCATAGCGGAAGGAGAAAAAAATGGAATGTTTTATAATCGAAAACGGCGTGGAAAGAAAAGCGGGACTGGAAGACATACTGCCCTTACTTGACGACAGGTTAATCCAGAAAATTTTAAGAGAGGCGTATGAGCCCAAATATCTGCCATATACTCTCCCGTATGTTCTCGCGTATATGCCAGAGAAAATAAAAAACATAGTGTACCGTAATTTGTCATTACGAATTAATAGTAAAATTAAAGAAAGAGTAAAGAAAATAGAATCTGATCATGAAGAGGTTTACGGTTATTTTGAAAACGGAAATACAGAACTAATTTCTTTTATCGGCAAGTATATTATGAAATATGGAAGCCCGGATCGCCTTGTCTGGAAACAATCCGATCCAAAAGAAAAAACGCAGGCTAACCCTACTGAAGAATTAATTAAAAAAATTGAAAATGCGCGTTCTTCAAAAAAGCTTTTTTTACCGTCTTATAAAACAAAAGAAATGTCGAAGGAAGACATGGAAAACGCCTTTGCCGCGTTCCACGATAGAAAAAACGAATTGCAAGAGATACGAGAATTTACAATCGGGGCGGAAATGTTACCCGCCGCCGCCCTGATTTTTGAAAATGAGACGCTTGATACACTGCGCATTGATGGTAAATTCACCGGAACATGGCCTGAGTTTATGAAAAATTGCGGGACTTTAACGTCAATAAAATTAGACGTATATGAGGGATTAACTGAATTTCCAGCATGGATACGCAATGCCGTTTCCTTGCGCAAACTTTACATTTCTGGTTCTTTTTCAAAAATTACATCCATACCGGATTGGATTGGTGATTTGCAATCCCTGACGGAGATTAGTATAGATAATAGAGATTTTATAACATTGCCTGACAGTATCGGGAATTTAATAAATCTTACCAAACTCACTATAAAAGATTCCGCCATAGAAAAACTGCCAGACAGTATTGGGAATTTGCATAACCTTACTCAACTCTCATTACCCGGAAGTGAAATAGAAACATTACCCGACAGTATTGGCAATATGGAAAAGCTGACTGAGCTTCATCTGGAAAATTGTAAAAATCTAAAACGCCTCCCCAACAGCATTGGAAAACTAAAGAACCTTGTCAAACTGATTCTTTATAGTTCGACAATAGAAATACTGCCTGATACATTGGCGAATTGTACTTCTTTGGAATATGTTGATATATGCGATACCTGCTTTACTTCCCTCCCAAATTTTATCTATTCCGTAAAAACATTAAAGCAATCAATAAAAATCTTAAATCAACCAATAAATCCATTACCGATAAAGCGGAGCATTTCCTACCTTTCTTTTTGTAATTATTATTACACCCTTATCGAAACTATTTTCCGTTTTAGAGAAAAGGCAAGGCGCGAAGGCCTTTTGGCGCTTGAGAATGAATTGGAAGATTTATCAAAAGGTTTTTTCAAGACGGGAATCAGGCTCGTGGTTTACGGTACTGACGCGGCAGTTGTCCGGGAACTTCTTACGCTAAAAATTGAACGCGAGCATGATCATTACATAAAAACACTCAAGAAAATAGCGATGGAAGGAATTATAAGCATCCAAGACGAAGATGATTTACCGCAAATCGGTATAAGGCTTGCCTCTATGGTTGATATAAAAAACAATCCGCTTGACGCCGCTTGCGCCAAATACCTTGCCGGCGATTTAAAAGCTTTTGATGATATTAATTTTAAAGCTTCATTACAACCTGAACAGGAGCGCGAAGAAAAACGTTTTATAAGACGCGCTCTACAGATAAACGAAATGATTCGCAGGGATGGCTGGTTGGAGGTTGAAAAGCATCTGGACAACGACGGTATTGCGGCAAAGGATGTATTTGAATACGGACTTCAAATGTTAGTTGACAACTGGGATTTAAATGATATTGATAAATATTTAAATCCGTTGACGGACCGTGAAACAGATCCAGCGCGTAAAAATCTCGCTTTGGCAAAAAAGCACGCCATTAGAATTCTCCATGAAGGTAATAATCTATGGATTTTTCTGTTCATGTTGGCTTATTTTGACGACGAGTTTGAGCAGGAATGTTTGTCTGAATTTGGTAAGGAATACGGTTACCCCGGATACGAAGACGACACGTCCTGTGACCTCACGGAAGACGACTTCTTAGAAGAAGGAGAAGAAGAAAGCGATGGCGAAGAATAGCGAGAAAACTTTAATTGAACAAAAAAAAGCGATGGCGGAAGCTCTTAAAAAAATTGAAAAATGCCGGAAGTCTCATTCAAGAACACTGGAAATCGGTCATGATTTAAACTTAATCGTATTTCCGAAAGAGATAAGGAAATTAACATGGCTTACAAACCTTTCTGTAGTATGCACAAGTATAAAGGCATTGCCGGATTGGATTGGCGAACTGGAAAACCTTAAAACGCTTGAATTAACAATTAATCATAAAATAAAAAAATTGCCAGCCAGTATCGCTAACTTAAAACACCTTAAAAAGTTAATCCTTGACAATACGGAGGTAAAAAAACTCCCGTCTTTTATCGGGCGGCTTTCGTCTCTTGAATTGCTGGATATTAGCATGCAAGGCATTAAAGAAGTTCCTCAATGTATTTTAGACTTGCCTAAATTAAAGCGAATTGAAACTGGACAGTATAAAATTGACCATCTTCCTTCTCTTGCCGCCAAACAACGCGATCTGAATGTGAAAGAATGTTTACGCCGTATTGAGCTCTGCAAAAAGAAAAAATCGAAAAAATTGGATTTAACGCATCTGCATTTAGACGAGTTGCCAAAAGATTTTTATGATTTAACCTGGCTGGAAGAACTTAACCTGACAGACAACAAACTTACGCAACTGCCCGAATGGATTGGAAAATTTTCAAAATTGACTTTTCTTGACCTTAGAGCCAATGAACTTGTCTCATTACCAGATTCAATAGGCAAACTCTCAAAATTAAAAAATATTTATCTTGACTATAACCGATTGCAAACATTACCGGAAACATTTGGCAACCTAAAATCTCTTGAGAAATTTGTATTAACGGAGGGCGATGAGTGTTTTACGAGCCTTCCCGAATCTTTTGGCAATCTTTCTTCATTAAAATCTTTTTATGTTTCTAATGCAAGTCTGACAGGGCTGCCTGAATCTTTTGGCAACTTAAAAGCATTAAAAGTATTGTGTATCCAAGAATGTAAAAATGAAGATTTTTATTTCCCCACTACGATGAAAAACCTTACCGCTTTAGAAGAGCTTGGCATAGGCTCTTTGAATCGCCTTCCTGATTTTATAAGTGAATTGAAAAATTTAACCAAACTTGATATCAGCCACAATAAACTTAAAGTCTTGCCTGATTATATAGGCAATTTTAAAAAATTAAAAAGTCTAAACCTGCACAGCACAGGGATCACGGAATTGCCCGAATGGGTCGGCAATTTGAAAAACCTTGTTTGTCTGGACATTAGCTTCAACGACCTCAAGGCAGATCCCAAAATAGAAAAAATACTTCCAAAGCTTGAATGGTATTCTGATTTGTATAATGATTACGATACGAAAAGAACGCAATCTAAAAAAACTCTTACGGAAAGTCAGGTTGAATTTATTGATGCGCTTTACGACGAGTTTTAAAAATGATCCTGAGTACCAACGAAGGTTTTTTGATAAACGAAAGGAGTAAAACATGGAATGTTACATTGTTAAAGAAGGCGTGGAAAGAAAAGCGGGACTGGAAGATATACTTTCTTTATTTAGCGACAAGGGAATTCAGTACATTTTTTGGGATGTCCTTAGAGCCAATAATGAGCTGCCGTATGCCCTTGCTCATCTGCCTAATGAAATAAAAGAAAAAGTCTACAGCAAATTAGCGGTGAGAATTCGCCATAGAATTGAAAAAGAGGTTAAAGCTATAGAACACTCTTATGGAAAGCATAACGGTTATCTTATTGATGAAAGGGAAAAACTCATTACTTTTATCGTGGAAAATTATAGGGGATGGCTGCCTGCTAATTCAGAGCGTATAGTGTGGAAAGAAACAGAATCAAAAGAACCGGTCAACTATATTGAAGAATTGAAAAAGACTATAGAGGAAGCGCTTGTTTCAGGATTGCTTCGTTTATCATTTTTTGATACGGACAAAATGACGGAAGCCGACGTGTTAAACGCCTTTATGACATTTCAGAACCGAAAAGATGAATTGCGAAAGATACGGACTCTTGATATATACATGAAGGATTTACCCGCCGCCGCCCTGCTTTTTGAAGCCGGAGGAATTAACAGTTTGAGTATTAACGGCGAATTCAACGGAACATGGCCTCTGTTTTTGGAAAAGTGTCAGACTTTGACATTTATATATCTAAACCTGTGGAAAGGATTAACAGAAATCCCTTCATGGATACGTAACGCCGTATCGCTGTGCAGTCTATACATTGAATCAAATATCACGTTATTACCCGATTGGATTGGCGATATGCAATCCTTAACTGCACTTAGCATATATTACACTAAATTTAAAACCCTGCCTGATAGTATCGGTAATTTAAAAAATCTTACCAAGTTTGAAATTCATTCAGATATAGAAACATTGCCCGAAAGTATTTGCAATTTATCCTCTTTAAAAGAGTTATCACTGTTATACAACGATAGCTTAAAAACTTTACCGGACAACATAAGAAATCTGAAAAATCTGACTTCATTAAAAATATGGTTATCATCAATAGAATCATTACCCGATTCTATTGGCGATCTGGAAAATCTGACTGAACTTTCCCTGTGTGATAACAAAAAATTAAAATTTCTTCCCGACAGCATCGGCAAACTAAGAAATCTGATAACCCTTGATATTTCCAGCTCCGCTATAGAAAAATTGCCCGACAGCATTGCGAATTGTACTTCCCTGGAATGTGTTGATATACGCGATACAAACATTAAATCCATTCCTGATTTCCTGTATTCAATCAAAAATCTATTACAAACAATAGAAGTAAAACCGATAAGCCACGTCAGTTCCTACTGTTCTTTTTGTAATTGCTTTTTCCTTCTAGCCAAAAGTTTATTCCAGTTTGCCGAAAAAGCTATTGAACAAGGCATACTGTCTATTGAAGAAGAATTGTATTACATAACGGATATATTTTTCAGGGAAGGATTGAGGCTTCTGGTTAATGGAACCGATGATGAAATTATTCGGAGTATTCTTACGCTTAAAATTGAGCGCGAGTGCAGTCATTACAAAAAAAAGTTAATGGAAATTGCGATGGAAGGTATTTTATGCATTCAACGCCGTGACAGCATACCGCGTATCGGTATAAAGCTCGCGTCAATGGTCAGCATAAAAAACAATCCGCTTGACGCCGCCTTTGCGAAATATCTTGCCGGCGATTACGAAGCGTTCGATAATATTGATTTTTTTGCGGCGCTTATGCCTGAGGAAGAGCGGGAAGAAATACGCTTTATTAAACGTGTTCTTAAAATATGGGATGTATTTAAGGAAGGTTCTCTTGGTCTTGAAAAACACCTTGACAATAACGGTATTATAGCAAGGGATGTTTTTGAATACGGCCTTTGTCTGATGGTTGAATGTTGGGATTATAAAGAAGTTGATAAAGTTTTAAGCAAGTTTATCGCCGATGAAACCGATCCCGTGCGTAAAAATTTTTCTTTGGCAAAAAAGGAAGCCGTTAAAATGCTTTATGAAGAAGAAATTTCAATCCGCATCGCGCCAACATTATTGGCTTATTTTGATGATGATGTTGCGAAGTGTTTTTGGGAGGCTGATAATGCGTAATGAATTGAAAATAAAATAGAGATAAAAATGAATATAATTGAAGCGTTCGATAAATTAAATAAAATCACTGATGAACTTAGAAGCATATATTGGGAAATATCTGATAATTACAGAGGGCCAAGCGACTTTAATGAAGGCCTATCACAGTTTATTGAAACTGTTGAAGGGCAAAAATTGGAAAAGAAATTATCTGAATTAACGGATAGAGTGAATTCAATCATAGATGAAATAATTGACATTATTGGTAAAGATGAAGTAATCAATAAAGAGAATGTAAAAACGGTTAATGATATAATTATTACTTTTGCGAATAACTTTATTTCAATTAACGCAAAAAACTGGTGGTTTAACCAACATAATATGGACATAAATGAAAGGGGGAAATTAAATGATTATTTTGAAATATTAAATTCAAAAGTTAGATTACTAAATAAGGAATTATCAGAAAAGAAAGATATTTTAAACATAATTACAATACATGAAGCAATTGATAATATTAAAAACGAACTAAATAAAACAGTTTGGACTAATTTGCTAAAATAAAATAGGTAAAATATATAAGGAAATGTTATGAAAGAAAATAATAAAGAATGTATTTATTATTTGGAACAAAATAAAAATATCACTAATTTAATATTCAATAATGAAGTAAATTCCTTAGAATTTGTTCAAAAAATCGTAGATATGGAATTAATACACCTTATAGATTATAAAAAAAGAGATTTGTTTTTAAAGAAACATGGAAAAATATTATTCAGAAAATTTAAATATATTAAACCAAGAAAACCAAGAAAAATAAATATTGAGATTAGGCATGAAACAAGGATATTATCAAAAGAAGATATTGACAGTTTATTAACGGCAGTGGCTGTAGATGAAAATAAAATTAAGTTACTATTACAAGATATAAAGACAAAAATTAAAATGTTTTATTGGCGTTGTTCAGAATGGAAAATTGTTATTTCCAATAATAATATATATTATAAATTTAGTTTGAATGGAATAGAAAGATTTGATCTTAAAAAAACATATTATTTTGATGTTGATGATATATTAGCAGATAGTGTTCTTTCACAAGAAGAAATAAATATGTTATTAAGGCCAATAGATGAGGAGAAAAAATGAGCCAACATCGCTTTAGTATTGGGGAAACCGTTTTCATCTACAGAACTAATTGACATGGTATTATTAACTTATATAATGATAATATGTCTAAATATATTAAGAAATATAGGAAAATTTCTACGATAATATTAATTTTATTGTTGAATTCATGTGCATCCAATAATAAATTTATTTATGGGCCAACCATAACTGCCAACAAATTAGAAAATATTGAAATCATTGGTTCTGTTGAAACTACATTTGAAACAACAATTAATTGGAGAAATAATAATCTTTTATTGGAAAGGTCATATTATGAATTATTAAAAGCAGCAAAAAAAAGTTACGCAGGGGAGATAGACATAAAAAATATAATCATAGAAAAACGTAATTCTAATAAGAACTTTTTATTGCTTATACCGATGATATTCAATAATTATATTTTTATGTCTTATACAAATGTTTATACAAAAGGAGACGTAATAAGATATAATAATAAGTAAAATATGTACATATTCTATGTACGCCTCCAATGTCGCCTAATAGTCCCTTTATAAAGTAAAACACATTGCCTTTATTCAATAAAATATATATTGACCATACTTGCTATTGTGTAATAAAATCCTACTATAAATATACGGATTGTGAGATAATAGATAAAACTTAAATGAATTTATCTCCACAATGCGGAAACTTCGATTAAACCGCCTGATCACTTAAGCGGTCAGGCTTAATTAAGGAGGTTACTTTGATAAAAGTTCTCATTCCCTACGCGCTCAGGGCATTTACAGAGCGCAATGCGGAGGTGGAAGTAAAAGGCGGCACGGCGGGTGAGGCGGTTAACGCGCTTGCAAGCGCCTATCCCGCCCTTAAAACCCACCTGTTTACGGAAGACGGTCAGCTTCGGGACTTCATCAACTTGTTTGTAGGCGGCGTAAACATCAACAGTTTGCAGGGACTGAACACGCCGGTTGCGGATAACAGCGAAGTGATGATTGTCCCCGCTATTGCCGGCGGCAGCGATGGCAGCCCTGCCGGCGGTAATAACGACGACAAAGCCGCCGAGCTCACCAACGAAGAAATCGCGCGTTATAGCCGCCATTTGCTTTTGCCGGAGATAGGAGTCGAGGGGCAAAAAAGATTGAAGGCGGCGAAAGTCCTCATTGTCGGTACGGGGGGGCTTGGCGCTCCCCTTGCCTTGTACCTTGCGGCGGCGGGCGTGGGAACAATCGGTCTTGTCGATTTTGACGTAGTGGACGAATCAAATCTTCAACGGCAAATTATTCACAGCACACGCGACGTTGGCAGACCCAAAACCGCGTCCGCAAAGGACAGAATCAAGGGGATAAACCCGCTAATCAACGTAGTGACGCACAATGCGATGCTTACAAGCCAGAACGCGCTGGAACTTTTTGCCGATTATGACATTATCGCGGATGGAACAGATAATTTTCAAACGCGCTACCTTGTAAACGACGCCTGCGTATTTTTGGGCAAACTCAATGTTTACGGCTCCGTGTTTCAATTTGACGGGCAGGCGAGCGTATTCGGTTCTAAAGACGGTCCGTGCTACAGATGCCTCTACCCTTCCCCGCCGCCGCCCGGACTCGTTCCCTCTTGCGCGGAAGGCGGAGTTATGGGCGTACTGCCCGGCATCATCGGAACAATTCAGGCGGCGGAAACAATCAAACTCATCGTAGGCGGCGCAAAACCGCTGATAGGTCGGCTCCTCCTATTTGACGCTTGGCGCATGGCGTTCCGCGAATTAAAACTTGAAAAAAACCCCGACTGTCCCGTATGCGGAAAAAATCCTTCCATTCACGAACTAATTGACTATGAACAATTTTGCGGTTTAAAAAAGAAAGCCGACAGCAAGCCGATAGACACAATAACCGCCATTGATTTAAAAAAACGCCTTGATAACGGAGAAAAAATTCAATTTATAGACATCCGCGAGCCTCATGAACGCGCCATTGTCAAATTTCCCAATGCTCTTGTAATACCTCTTGGCCAATTGGAAAGGCGCATGGACGAACTTGACCCGTCAGTAGACGCGGTATTTCTCTGTAAAATCGGCCAGCGCAGTATTTTAGGAATAAAAACTCTGCAGGAAGCCGGTTACAAAGGAAAACTGTTGAATCTGCAAGACGGCCTTAACGCATGGGCAAGAGATGTTGATAAAAATATGCCTATTTATTAAGAATTACGTTGAATTACAACCCAAAAAACGCGGTGACTGCCATCATTGCTTGCTTTGAACGTAACGGCTGAATACCCTATCTTCTTTACAGATATGATTTATCCACCAGTTTTTTAGAAATTCCAGAAACTCCTGAGGGTCTTTATTCCAAATGCTATCCTTGCTAGTGTGAGACAGCGCACTTGTCAATTCCTTGTGCAATATACGGTGATTTTCCAAGTTGGGATAGCCGCATTTTTTAAGAAAATCCTCTTCAATCTCGAAATGGATGCGGGTATATTCGTTCACCATGCCGATTATAGGCCGCAACATCTCATTTCCATGCTTATTTTGTATTCCATAGCAGAGGGAATTGATAGTGGAAACAATCCCACGGTGCTGTTCATCGACAATAGGTATTCCCAAATTGTACGAAGGCTCCCACACAATAAGAAGATTATGGTTCAGCATACTAATCCACGGTTCATTTACGGTTATTTTATCGGGCATGTTTCCTCCATTGCTTTCAGAGTAAACCTCTTATTACCGCCTGTCAATATGCCGGATAGACGGACAGAGATAAATATATGAGTGAAAAATATTTTTTTTATTTTTCACAAATTTTTTATTTTTTACTTGACAAAAATTTAAAAAAGGGACATAATTTATCGTAGGGGGGAAAAATTATGCCAGCCAAAAAAGCAGCGCCGAAAGCGGCAGCAAAAAAAACCACAACAAAAGCAAAAGCAAAAAAAACAACAAAGAAGTAAGGTACAAGTGCTATCGGTCTGCGAATGGCACTGCCATCGCAGGCCGATATGTTGACACAGTTTACCGCATTTAAAAAAAATTAAAGCACATTCATTAACAAATAAATCGTAAATAACAGGCGAACACAAAAGTAGTTATGTGATATAATCAACCTGTTTAATTCAATATTGACATAAACAAGTAAAAATTATTTAATACTTATTAGTTTTTAGGGGTATTTATGCTGATAATAGACATTTTATTGATAATTTTAGGGATGGTGTTACTGATAAAAGGCGGCGATATACTGGTTGACGGAGCGTCAAGTTTGGCGCGCCGTTTAAAAATATCGGAGCTGGCAATAGGGCTTACAATTGTCGCTTTTGGGACATCTTCTCCGGAATTAGTTGTAAGTTTATCAGCGGCTATCGGTAAACATTCTGAAATCGCTTTGGGAAATGTTATTGGCAGCAATAATTTTAATTTGTTTTTCATTCTTGGAATTACAGGACTTATAGCGCCGATAGCGGTTCAAAAAAATACGGTTCGTATAGAAATACCGTTTTCCCTATTGGCTGTAATTGTCCTGTTTTTATTGGCAAATCTGAATTTTTTTCCTGATGAAAAAAACATATTAACCAGAATTGACGGTATTATTCTTCTGTTTTTTTTCGGATTATTCCTTTTTTATGTTTACAAAAACATGAAAATGACAACTGTCGGCGTTGAAAATATTTCCGTTAAAACATTATCTTCAGTTAAAATAGCGTTGTTTATTATTTTCGGATTGGTTTTTCTCATTATAGGCGGAAAAATTGTAGTAAATTCCGCCGTGGCTATCGCTCATGCGTTAAATATCAGTGAAAAAGTGATAGGACTTACGGTTGTCGCTCTTGGGACATCATTGCCGGAGCTGGTAACATCAATAACTGCTATTGTAAAAAAGAGCGATGATATTGCGATTGGAAATATAATCGGTTCCAACATATTTAATATTTGTCTAATATTAGGCGTAAGTACCGTAATAAATCCAATGGAATATTCATTAGTTTTTAATAAAGATATATATATTTTAGGTATTGGAACAATACTTTTATTATTAGCAATGATTATAGGAAAAAAGAAAACACTAGATCGCCCGGAAGCCGCAATTTTAGTGATAATTTATATTGGATATGTTATTTATTTAATAATACAAAATGAATAGTTATAAAAACAAATTTAAATAACATATTTTCTATACTGCTTTCACGTAAATATACGCTTTTATGAGGCGCGGATTTATTATTTTTGTGTAAAGTTTCTTTTTTAATAAACACTTGAAAACATAGCAAACCTATGGTATAAAGAGGATAATTATGGTTACTGTACGAATGGATTCGCTTATCAAATCAATATCCACTGCTTTGGATATTGTGGAAGGAACCCTTGCAGGGGCCAGCCCCAATCACGGCAAGCGTATTGCCGTTCTTTGCGCCAAAATGGGAACGCTACTGGGAAAAACTCCGCAGGAAATCACAGCCCTTTCAATTTGCGCCCTGCTTCATGACAGCGCCCTTACCGAATATATTCTTTCCGAGCAAAAAGGCGGAAATCATGACATGGCAATGAAAAAACACTGCGAAATCGGCCAGCGAAACGTGGATGACCTCTGTTTTGAAACAAATGTAAAGGATTTTGTTCTGTATCATCATGAACGCGCCGACGGAAAAGGGCCGTTCGGCATACGTGAAGGGGAGGGTCCTCTTGAAGCGGAACTTATCGCCATTGCCGATTCACTTGACGTTATTTATCATCTGCAAAGGCTTGAGTCTGAAAAACTGTCCGTTATCCGAAATATGATCAGTCAGGAAAGCGGAAAAAGTTATAGTAAAAAAGCAGCGGAACTAATGTTGGAAATTCTCGACTGGCCTGCGGTTCTATCTCTTAAAGATGATGTCATTAAACAAACCGCGTTACAGGTTTTGTTCCCCTGGACTGTCGATATTCATACAGAAACAATTTTTGGCCTGTCCAGTTTTATTGCCAGAATCATCGACTATAAATCTGTTTTTACGGAAAAACATTCAACTCAGATTGCAAATAGAGCGTGGTTAATGGGCAAGTACTATAATTACGAACCTGAAAAACACGCGCAATTGTATCTTGCGGCATCTTTGCACGATCTCGGCAAGTTGGCAGTTCCCATTGACATTCTGGAAAAACCCGGCAATCTTACCGATGAAGAATTTAAAATTATCAGAGGACATGTTCGCCTAACGTGGGAACTTCTTAATGAAGTTGAAGGCTTCGAGACTATATGCAATTGGGCGTCCAATCACCATGAAAAACTTGACGGCACCGGCTACCCCTTTGGCAAAAAAGCTCCCGACCTTGACTTTAATTCCCGGCTGTTAGTCTGTCTGGACTTATATCAAGCAATAAGCGAAGAAAGACCTTACCACCCCAGACGCAATCACGCGGACACAATGCAGATACTAAATGAAATGTCTGATACCGGAAAAATAGACAGTGATATTGTCAAAGACATTGACATTGCTCTTGCGCCTTATGACGGTAAAGATTTGCCGCCGCCTTGTTAGGGATTTATTCGAAAAAATTCACACTAAGAGCACGAAGGAACAAAGATCACAAAGGGGGATTAGGGGTTTTTGTTTCAAAGCTGATCTTGAAATTTCACGATAAGATAACGGACAAAAGCCCTCTGATTCTTCTTTGTGTCCTTCTCTTTCTTTGTGTTCTTTGTGAGAAATCTTCTGGATATAATATTTGTAAAGTTTTAGATGTTACAGAGTAATAGTGCCGTCATACCACCGACTATCGCTATTTGGTTTTGGGGCGTTGTTTCCCTTTTAACGCCGCTTTTGACTTTGCAGGTGTTTTTGCCTTTGAGGTAGCTTTTTTTGAAGTTGCCTTTGCATTAGTTTTATGGGTAACAGTTCTTTTTGGACTCATTTTTTTCTCCTTAACTGCAATAATATAATATATTGAAAAAAAAACAAGGTTAGAGCGGAGGTATCAAGATAAAATAACTAACAACAACTTTCTTCTTTTTTCACCTTTCATTTTTCTTTTGTAAGGGCTTTCTTCTGCTTCTCCACATACGCGGTTTGCGCGGTAGACATATTGGCTAAACGCTGTTTGAGCAATGTTTTTTCTATGAGGTCTATGCCGGGGGCTTTTAGTATGTTTTGTATTCGGGTTTTATGCCCTATACAGGCGACATGAAATGCGTCTCTTGGGAAGCCGCTCACACGGTAGTCTTTATCGTGGGGAATGGCTTGTTCTACAACCTCGTAATGCAAACCTTCAACGGCTTTAAGAGCAAGAAAAGCGTCATCAAAAAACTTAATGGCTTTTGTCAGACTGTTAATTGAGTCTTTATCGGTTTTATCGCATAACTGGAATTCCTGTGTAATAAAAGTGTATTCGGCAAGAATTAGGGCTTGAGGATCAGCGGAGATTTACGCTTGTTGAAAGGCGGTCATAGCTTCAGCTATGCCATCTTCGTAGGAAATACGCCCTTCTTGTTCCTTCCCTTTAGTGGTAAAACCTTTGCGTCCAGAATAAATATATATTACAGAATTTGCAATATTAAGTGCTAATGTAATCAGGTCCAAATTCAGCCTCTACTTCAGATAAATTCCATTTATATCTTGTAAAGAATTCCATACCGACTTTTTCCTTCATTACTTTTGCTAGAAAAGGGGGCAAAGGAACTGTCCGTGTAAGACGTTCATACCCTTCTCGATCACCAGATTTTTTCAATTCTATAGCCCTGTTTAACGTGGCAAGTTTTTCATCTAAAGTCATGGTTTGCGCTTGCGGCATAAATATCTCCTTATTTTAATTTTACTTGCTTTTGGAAGGTTACGGCAAGGGAAAAATTTCCCTCAATCTTCCCTCTTCCTTCATGTTCTTTGTTCCTTCGTGATCTTTGTGAGAAATTCTTTCCAAAGAAACTTGAAAAACATAGTAAACCTATGGTATAAATAGGGTATTGTGGATAAAAACATAAACCAAGGTTTGCAAAAACGCTCATTTCTCATTGATGGAATGTTCTGCGTAAACTGCCAGAATACGATTGAAAAAGAACTGAAAAAAACGGCAGGCATCAAGAAAGCGGCGGTAAATTACCGTACCGGATACGCGGTTGTCACCTATGATGAGGCGATAATTAGCTTTGATAAAATATCCGAGATAATTGAAAATTTGGGTTACAAGACGCGGGAAAAAAGCGGTAAAGATCAATCTGTGCAAAGTAAGACAATCCCGCAAATTATCGGGACTCTGGTGATTATCCTCGCGCTGTTCATGCTGTTACGCGCTTTTGGAACCAGCAAACTCGCGGCCGCTTTCCCGCTCGCGCAGGAAGGCATGGGTTACGGGATGCTGCTTGTTATCGGACTCCTTACCGGCGTTCACTGTATTGCCATGTGCGGGGGGATTAATCTTTCGCAAACGTTAAATAAAGAGAAAAAAGAAGAAAGAAAAGAGAAGAAATTAGCAATTAACGATGAGCAATTAACAATTAGGAAAGGTGACGTTTATTCTTTACTTCTGCCAAGTATTTTCTACAATTTCGGGCGGCTTGTTTCATATACGGCGGTGGGGGTTATTGTCGGCGCTTTGGGTTCGGTGATTACTTTGTCGGGGCGTTTTCAGGGAGCGGTGCAGCTTATTGCGGGGGGCTTCATGGTGATCATGGGGTTAAATATGCTGGGAGTGTTTCCGGCTCTCAGGCGATTAATTCCGCAAATGCCAGCTAAACTTCAAGAGAAGATAGCATCGTTATTCGCAAAAAAAACTGATGGACATAAAACCAGTCGCGGGCCGTTTGTTATCGGTTTTCTGAACGGGTTTATGCCCTGTGGGCCTTTACAGGCTATGCAAGTTTACGCGCTCTCCACAGGAAGCCCCATTCGCGGCGGCATTTCAATGTTTCTGTTTTGCGCTGGAACTATCCCGTTGATGTTCGCATTGGGCGCGGCAAGTTCCACATTAAGCGGCGCAAAGGGGCGTACATTCTCCCGCCGCGTTATGCAAATAGGGGCGATTCTTGTCGCCGCGCTGGGGCTTGTCATGTTCTCAAACGGCTGGAGTCTTTCGGGGTTTGCCAATTCGCCGGATAAGCCTGTTTCCGCTAAAGCCGCCGTACCGAATAGCAGTATTCGAGAGCGGATGCAGGGCGCTGAAAAAACTGAAAATTCCAGCTCGTCAAAGTTTGCTCCGGTAATTAAAAACGGCGTACAGATTGTCAACTCAACATTGCAACCTAACCGCTATCCCGCGATAACCGTACAGCAGGGCATTCCTGTGCGTTGGACAATCAACGCGCCGCCGGGCAGCATTAACGGTTGTAATTACGCCGCGATTTTTTACGAATACGGTATTGAATATGTTTTTAAGCAGGGCGAAAATGTAATTGAGTTTACTCCCGCAAAGGCGGGCAGGTTCCGCTACTCCTGTTGGATGGGCATGATAAAAAGTACCATTACCGTACTTGCCGAAGCCAAAGAAGAAGGTTGATTTATGAATACTGAAACTTTAACCGTCGGCGGCATGCACTGCGCCGCCTGTTCCGCCCGCGTTGAAAAGGCGCTGTGCAAACTTGAAGGCATAGAAAGCGCCTCGGTAAATCTTGCCACGGAAAAGGCGACCGTAGTTTACAACCCGCAAACCTTGCGCCTTTCGGCTATCAAAGAGGCAATCGTCAATGCCGGTTACGAAGTTATTGAAACTTCAAAAAACGCGTTAGATGAAGATAAGCTCCGCAAAGAAAAAGAAATTAAACTCCTGTGGACAAAATTTATAATTGCCGCTTCGTTGGCGCTCCCCCTGCTCTATATCGCTATGGCTCCTATGATAAAATGGGTCACCCTGCCCTTCCCCAAAGCTCTTGCCCCGATGAATTTTCCCCTTGTTTACGCTCTAGTGCAGTTATTATTGGTAATCCCTATTATAATCGCGGGCAACAGGTTTTATACCGTAGGTTTTAAAAATCTTCTGCGCCGCAGTCCAAACATGGATTCGCTTATAGCGGTTGGAACCACGGCGGCGGTAGTTTACAGCGTTTACAATTTGTCTCAGATTGCCGCAGGAAACCATCACGCGGTTGAATCCCTGTACTTTGAAACCGCCGGAGTGATTATTGCCCTGATTCTTCTGGGCAAATCACTTGAAGCGGTATCCAAAGGCAGAACAAGCGAGGCGATAAAAAAACTAATGGGTCTTGCGCCCAAGACGGCAATCATTATCGTCAACGGTGGTTCCGTTGGAGCTGGTTCCGTTGGAGCCGTGGAAAAAGAAATCCCCATTGACGAAGTAGTGTTAGGTGACATTATCGTGGTAAAGCCGGGAGCGAAAATCCCCGTGGACGGAACTGTAACCGAAGGGCAAAGCGCGGTAGACGAATCCATGCTCACTGGGGAGAGTATGCCGGTTGACAAAAAGCCCGGCGATCCGGTTTACGGGGCGACCATTAACAGTAACGGACATTTTTATTTTAGAGCGGAAAAGGTCGGGAGCGAGACAGCTTTAGCGCAGATCATCAAATTGGTTGAAGACGCTCAAGGCTCAAAAGCGCCAATAGCGCAAATGGCGGATATTGTCTCCGGTTACTTTGTCCCTGTTGTCTGCGCCATCGCGCTTGTCGCCGGTGTCGCGTGGTTCGCCGCGGCTTCCGCAGGTATTGTCAGTTTGCCCGCCGGAAAGTCAATAACCGAATTCGCCCTTACGATTTTTATTTCCGTATTAGTCATCGCCTGCCCCTGCGCCCTCGGTCTTGCCACACCCACGGCAATAATGGTGGCAACCGGCAAAGGCGCGGAAAACGGCATTTTGATTAAAGGCGGCGAAGCTTTAGAAACGGCTCATAAAATTCAAACGATTGTGTTTGATAAGACGGGGACAATTACCGAAGGCAAGCCGGAAGTTACGGATGTAATATCAGTGAGAAGTGTGCAGGGAGCAGTGAGAAGTGTGCAAGGAGCAGTGAGCAGGGAGCAGGGAGCAGTGAGCAGGGAGCAGGGAGCAGTGAGAAGTGTGCAAGGAGCAGGGAGCAAGGAGCAGGGGGTGGATTTTCTACTTCAGATTGTGGCGGCTGTTGAAAAAAATTCTGAACATCCGCTTGCTTCGGCTATCGTGCGCGAAGCGGAAAAGCGCGGCCTTGAACTGCCGCCTGTAACAGACTTTAAAGCCATCCCCGGCAGAGGCATAGAGGCAAAAATCTCCTCGTCTCTGCTATCCACTATTCACTCCCCACTCCCCATCCTCATAGGTAACCGTAAACTCATGGACGAACAAAACATCCCTCTTACCGAACTAGAACCCATTTCCGACCGTCTTGCAAGTGAAGGAAAAACGCCGATGTATGTCGCTCTGGGCGGCAAGGCTGCGGGAATCGTCGCCGTGGCGGACGTAGTGAAACCTTCCAGCAAGGCGGCGATTGAGCGGCTCCATAAAATGGGAATCGAAGTGGCCATGATTACCGGAGACAATCAAAAAACCGCAAACGCCATCGCCAAACAGGTAGGAATAGATTGCGTGCTTGCCGAAGTTTTGCCGCAGGACAAATCTGCCGAAGTGAAGAAATTGCAGGAAACGGATTTGGAAAACAATACTGAAAAAAAGCGCAAGCTGTTCTCCAAAGTAACAAAACACCAACAGTTAAACAACCGCAGACGTTTTGTTGCAATGGTGGGAGACGGCATCAACGACGCTCCGGCGCTGGCGCAGGCAGACATCGGCATCGCTATAGGAAGCGGGACGGATGTGGCGATTGAATCGGCAGATATTGTGCTTATGCGTTCCGATCTGAGCGACGTTCCCACCGCTATAAACTTGAGCAAACAGACAATCCGCAATATCAAACAAAATCTGTTCTGGGCATTCGGCTACAATGTGCTGGGTATTCCCATTGCCGCCGGAGTTTTGTACCTCTTTGGAGGGCCGCTCCTCAACCCGATTTTTGCCGCCGCCGCCATGAGTTTGAGTTCCGTATCGGTATTGACCAACGCGCTGCGATTAAAAAGATTTAAAGCGTAATATTATGGAAGAAAACAGTATTATTATGCCTTTGAGTTCCACAGAATTTTTTTTCAATCAGTGCTTGACATTTTTTTGTATATATATCATAGTATTCATACGTATTTAATAGGAATTAAGAACTATAATTCCAAATTCATCAGGAGAAATCAAAATGGGAAGGACATATAAAAAAAACAACTCTAATAAAAAATCTCATTTAGGAGATGAGGAGCCGCTTGACATTGCCGAGCTTTTGGAAAAAACGCATTTTGAAACAATCATGGCTTTTTCTGAAGCGTTGGAAGCAAGAGACCAGTACACGGCAGGACATTCGCGCCGGGTAATGGAATACTCCAAAAGCATAGGGCAGCGCATGAAATTAGACAGGCAGGATATTGAAGACCTTAAAAGATCGGCGTTATTGCATGACATTGGAAAAATTGGAATACCCGATATGGTTCTTAAAAAGCAAACAAAGCTGACCGACGAGGAGTACGCCATAATCAAATCTCATCCAGAAACAGGCGCCTCTATCCTTAAATACATAAAGTCTTTTAAAGATTTAGTGCCGGCGGTATATCATCATCATGAAAGATTTGACGGCGAAGGGTACCCCGATGGCGTTAAAGGCACGGCAATTCCCCTGCACGCGCGAATTATCGCCATTGCGGATACCTTTGACGCGATGACATCAAGCAGATCGTACAGAAAAAAAGCGCTTTCTTTAAGGACGGCGTTAACGGAACTTGAGCAGAATAAAGGGATTCAATTTGATCCTGACATTACGGAGATTTTTTTGGAAATATTACAGGAATCGCCCTATTACTTTTCACGGTTTAAAGAGCCTGAGTATTACTTGTAGCAGAATGTCGTAAACCGACATTGATCATTTTTTGAAAATAATTATCTATACATACTTGACATATCTGTTTAGTATGTTTATAATCTAATACATAGTAAACACATAGGTATTATGTGTTAATAATATTAGGAGGTTTTCAAATGAAAATCAGTTTTAGAAAAATTCTCGTCTCGGCGTTATTATTCGGATTAATCGTTTTAACGCCGATCTTTGCCGGAGGCGGTAAAGAAAAAGCGGCTACTGCTTCAGGGAAGAAAATTATCGTGGCGGATGCCAATTCGACACATCACCTCGATCTTTATGTAGCCTACGAAAAAGGTCTCTTTTCCAAACGGGGACTTGATGTGGAAATTCAACAGACCAGTTCCGGCGTGGCGGCGGTGGTCGGAGGCGAAGCCGACATCGTTTTCAACTGCCCCACTGGCGTAATCACGCCCATTGCAAAAGGGCAGAACATCATCATTATCAGTCAGGTAAAAATACCCTGTACTTCGGTGCTGGTGGTTCCGGTGAACTCGCCGGTTAAGGTTCCGCGTGACGTAAATAAATTGCAAATTGCGGGGCTTTCAACTACCTGCTGCGCGGTTATCGCGATTAGGGACGCGCTCAAGAACCAGTACAATACTGAATTTGAACTGGTAACTCTTGCGCCCGGCGCGGCTCTTGCCGCCCTCGAAGCGGGAAGCGTCAAGGGAGCTATCTTAGAGGAACCTTTTGTGGCTGAAGCACTGCTTCTTGTAGATGCCCAGGGCAAGCCCAAATACAAGACTATCTTTGACGGAACGTCGGACGCCAATGGCGACGGCAAGATTGACGCGAACCTTGCAGGCGAAAATCCGCCATGCCGCACGATCAACGCCAATACCAACTTTATCGCAACAAGGCTTGATGACGCAAAACTTTTTATTCAAGCAATTGACGAAGCGAACAAAATCATCCGCGCCAATCCAAGCGCGCCTGACATCGTAGCCATTGCCCGTAAATATGTAAATGTTTCCGAGCAGGCTATTATCAACAGTAACCCGAAACTGGGATTCCAGATCAAGCTTGATACGGTTGGCCTTAAAGGTTATGCCGACGCGCTTGTAAAACTGGGAACTATCGACAAGAACCCAGGCGACGCGCTTTTCGCGCCGCAGTTCAAAGGAATTACTTGGTAGCCGCGTACAGAGTAGCGACGCTACTCTGTAGCCATGCTGCCTTGTAGCTTAACGCTATGATTGAAACTTACGAAACAAGGGGAATCCGCCGCTTCTTTTTGGAGATCGGCGGATTTCTTAAAAACTCATTGGGGAATTTCTTTTCTCTCGAATTCCTTACCGTGCTGATCCCAATACTGTTGATATGGGAATTTTTCCCGCGTTGGAAAATTCTTCCCGAAGCTCTGATACCAAGCCTGTCCGTTGTAGCGCGGCGTTTTTGGTTTATGCTTTTGCACAAAAAACTTATACTTCACATACTCATAAGCCTGGGGCGCTTCTTCGCCGCGTTTGGCATAGCAGTTGCGCTGGCGGTTCCCCTGGGGCTTCTCATGGGCTGGAACTTAAAAATACGCGCTTATGTGCTTCCGCTCTGGCAGATACTATCAGCAATACCGCCGCCCGCATGGGTTCCCATGACGATCATTTTTTTCGGCATAGGCAGCAAGATGCACATATTTCTCATGTTCATCGGCATTTTTTATCCGGTGCTTTTCAACACCTATCAGGGAATTAAGGATACCGACCCGCGCTATCTCGCCTCCGCGAGGGTTTTCGGCGCGAGCGAATTCACCCTGTTGCGCAAAGTGTATTTTTGGCACGCTTTTGGCTCCATCATTATGAGTCTGAAAACCGGCGTCGCCATGGGACTGGTAATGCTCCTAATCGGCGAGTCTTATGGCGGCAGAATGGGCATAGGTTATCTGCTCGGCCAGGCGAAGGATTACTTCGTCATTCCTGAAATGATGGTCTGCATGGTAATACTCGGCTGGATAGGCTGGTTCCTTATCGAAGTTCTTAAATACGTTGAGATCAAACTTGCCGTTTGGAAAGTCGGAAGATAGCGGGAAAAAGAAAAAAGTAAGATGGAGATTACCGCATGATACAGGCTAAAAGCATCAGCAAATTTTTCTCGGTGACAAATGAAAAGGGTATCGCCGAAGGGCTTACCGCTGTCCTAAATGTCTCGCTTAACATCCCGGATGGGAAAATTGTGTCGTTACTTGGGCCTTCCGGCTGCGGCAAATCAACCTTTTTAGAAATACTTGCAGGACTTCAGCCGCCTACTGACGGAACAATACATATTGATGGCAAGCTGGTTCTGGAGCCGCTGCCCGCGACCAGAAAGGAACAAATCGATTACAAACGGCGCTACCGTTTTATTTCGCCTCTGGCAAACGGCGTGTTTCGGGATCGGCCAAAACATGATATTGCAATGATATTTCAGGACTATGCGGTATTCCCATGGATGACCAGTCTGCACAATGTAGAGTTCGCGCTCAAACTGCGGAATGCGGGACGCAAGGGGAAGGCAAAACTTAAACGTGCTGAGATAAGCGACAAGGCGCTTTTTTATCTGCAAAAAACTGGGCTTGCGGCTTTCGCGAACAAATACCCGTCACAGCTTTCCGGCGGCATGCGCCAAAGACTTGCACTTGCAAGGGCGCTTTCTGTAGAGCCTTCAATAATATTGATGGACGAACCGTTTGCCGCCGTAGACGCGCTGACAAGGGAAAAGTTGCAGGACGAGCTTTTACGCCTGTTATCTGAACGAAATGCCGATTCGCCGTTGACCGCGATTCTGGTGACGCACGAAGTGCAAGAAGCGGTCTATCTTTCCGATGAAGTGATTATCTTTTCTCCCAGTCCGGGAAGCATAAGAAACCGCATCAGCGTTGACGTGAAACGCCCAAGGGCAAGAACCGATCCTGCGTTACTTGACATTCAGGATCGCATTTTTGCCATGTTTCAGTATGATCTCAATCAGGAATCGGAGTACTCGATTTAAAAGAAAAGAGAAAGAGAAAAGAGTTATATTAGAGAATAATGGGAGATATTATGACGGAACAGAACAATTTAAATGTAAAAATTGAAAGCCGGGGGCATATTTATGACGGCATTATTGAGGCGCGGGGCAATACGCCGTTAGTCAGGCTTTCAAAACTTGGCAGGGAAATTTTGGGCAAAGAATTGCCGGGGACGATACTCGCCAAGATAGAATCGTTTAATCCCATGAACAGCGTTAAGTGCCGTATCGGGGCAGCAATGATCGACGCAGCAGAAAGAGACGGCAAACTTAAAGCGGGCGGCATTGTGATAGAGCCTACATCGGGGAATACAGGCATTGGGCTTGCCTTTGCCTGCGCCGCGAAGGGTTACAAATTGATTCTTACCATGCCCGAAACAATGTCCGTTGAGCGGCGCAAATTGGCGCAGATGCTCGGCGCGGACGTTGTTCTCACTTCGGGCAAAGACGGCATGAAGGGGGCGGTGCGAAAAGCGGAGGAACTTGCCGCGCAGATTCCCGGCAGTTTTGTTCCGTTACAGTTTGAAAACCCCGCCAACCCCGAAGCGCACCGCAGAACCACCGCCGAAGAGATTTGGGTGGATACCAAAGGAGAGGTTGATATTTTTGTCGCGGGCGTAGGCACGGGCGGCACTATTACCGGCGTTGGCGATGTGTTGAAAAAACGAAAGCCCGCCGTTAAAATAATTGCAGTCGAGCCTGACGCGTCTCCAGTGCTTTCAGGCGGCTTTGCCGGTCCTCACCGCATTCAGGGCATTGGGGCGGGCTTTATCCCGAAAGTGCTGAACCGTTCAATCATTGACGAAATTGTCAGGGTGACAAACGAAGACGCGATTATCACCGCCCGCAAAGTCGCCCGCGCCGAGGGCATACTTGTCGGCATTTCGGCGGGAGCCGCCGCATGGGCGGCATTGCGTGTCGCGGAACGGGAAGAAAACAGGGGAAAAAACATTGTCGTTGTCTTTCCCGACTCGGGGGAACGGTATCTTTCTACGCAGCTTTCGGATTTGGAGGGATAGATTATGAATAAACGAAAAGTAATCGTGGCGTTTGCGGCGCTATTGGTTTTTTCCTGCGACAAACTTGATACGATAGGAAATTATTCTATTCGCAGTTTTGGCGAACTGTTAAATAAAGCGCCTCAACTGGCGTCGGCTGACGATATAAACGGGGGATGGTCTTTTGCCGCTCCTGACGGCAGCGCCCGTTTTATCTGGAGCCGTAACTTTGCGGAAAGCCCCCATTTTGACGTGATGTTGGAATTTGACGCCGCTCCATTCTTTGCCGCAGGGCTTGATACCGCATTGCTTCCCGATAATTTTTACTTCAACGGGGAAAGCAATTCTCTTATTGTGGGAACAAAATTGGGGACGGAACGCCTACAGTATGACGGTGAAGCGACGCCGCTTGCCTCATACGAGCAAATAGTAAAACTGAAACGGCAGTCTATCGGCTATCATGGCGCGGCGGATCACTACGGCGTGAGTGTGGGAGATGGCAATATGTTTGAATGGGCAAAAGATTTAACAACCAATGATAAAGATATTGTCTTTGTGCTTAATCCCGAACCGTTTATCACCGCTGGTACAAACCCTGAACGCATAGAAGGCTGGCTGTTTACTAAAGTTACAGTAGATGACGAGAACGACAGGCCGGTACAGGTTGACAAAATACTGAAACCTTTTAACTTATTGTAAACGGTGAACTTATTTTTTTTAAAGGAGGCATTAAAATGAAAAAGAAAACCGCGGTATTTACCGCAGCAATAATTTGTATGGTATTGGCGTTTTCCGCCTGCTTATCAAGGCGGGCGTTGGAAGACGCGCCCATCATTACTTCAGCGACTCATCAACATACCCTGTACAATGGAAAAGGGCAGTCCATCGAAGCAACCGCTTCAAAAAAAGGCGCACCGTCCCCAGTTATTACTTACTTCCGCAGCGAAGAAGACCTCCATGCCGACAGAAACGGCTCGTCTGAGCCGCCTGTCGAAGTTGGCGATTACTATGTACGCATACGTCGGCCTGCAGGAAATGGCTATAAGGCGGGGAATGACATTACGGTGGAATTTCATATTCAAAAAGCTATGGTAACCATAAGCGCCGAAGAAAGACAGGAATTTATTTATGACGGAAAACCTAAATCGATTGTTTTTTCCATAGACCAGAATGTTGAACCGGGCGTTGCGTATTATCGCTCCTCTTCTAATCAGCCTCTTAACGCACCTCCAGTAGAGCGCGGCATTTATTCAGTGATTATTTCCTATAACGGAGACGCTCATCACATGGGCGCGTCAAAAAAAGTGGAACTGGTAATCAAATAGCAAGTCCAAAATTTGCGCGAAAATAAATGAAAATTTTTCTAATTATAGCTTGACATTTTTGAAATATTCTAGTATAGTATTCATATATGTTTAGTAGGAATTAGTAGAATTCCTTAATTACCAACCTATCAGGAGGATATTATGAGTAAGTATCGTTTAGAAACTCTTGCGGTTCACGCAGGACAGGAAAAGCCGGATAGCGCGACCACAGCCCGCGCGGTTCCAATTTACAGAACTACGGCTTATGTTTTTAAAAGCACGGAACATGCGGCAAACTTGTTCGGTTTGCGGGAACTTGGGAATATTTATTCCCGTCTCACAAACCCGACCAACGAAATTCTGGAAAACAGAGTAACCGCTTTGGAAGGAGGAGCCGCATCCGTCGCCATAGCCAGCGGAACTTCGGCTATCTTCTACGCAATAATCACCCTCGCCCAGGCAGGTGATGAAATTGTGAGCGCCACAAACCTTTACGGCGGCAGTTACACAATGTTCGACGCCATATTGCCCGCGCTCGGCATAAAGGTGAAATTCGTAGATCAGAGCAAGCCTGAAAATTTTGAAAAGGCGATCACGCCTAAGACTAAGGCGTTGTTTGTGGAGACCATCGGCAATCCGGTTCTTGATGTTGTGGATTTCAAAGCCATTGCGGACATAGCCCACAAAAACGGAGTGCCTTTAATTGTGGATTCCACTTTCACAACTCCGTACCTTTTCAAAGCCATTGAACACGGCGCGGACATCGTTGTCAATTCTCTGACAAAATGGCTTGGCGGTCATGGCACAAATATTGGCGGCATAATTACCGATGCTGGAAAGTTTGACTGGAAAGCCGGCAAACATCCGCTTTTCACCGAACCGGACCCCAATTACCACGGCTTGCATTGGGCGATTGACTTGCCCGACGCGCTAAAACCAATAGCTTTCGCGCTTCGCGTCCGCACCGTTCCATTACGCAATTTAGGCGCCGCCCTTTCGCCGGACAACGCATGGCAGTTCCTGCAAGGCATTGAAACCTTGCACCTGCGTGTTGAGCGCCATGTGGAAAACACTTTGAAAGTCGCAGAGTGGCTGAAAAAGAATCCCAAAGTAGCATGGGTTCGCTATCCTGGGCTTCCCGGCGACCCGACTCACGCGCTTGCGAAAAAGTATTTTAAAAATGGCTTTGGCGGCGTAGTCGTATTCGGCTTAAAGAGCGGCTATGACGGAGCCATCAAGTTTATAAATAACCTGCCTCTGTTCTCACTGCTTGCCAACGTGGGAGACGCCAAGAGTTTGGTTATACATCCCGCAAGCACGACACATTCACAACTCAGTCCTGAACAGCAAAAAGAAGGCGGCCTTTCACCTGATTTGATCCGCCTGTCCATTGGCATTGAGCATATCGACGACATTATAGAAGCGTTGGAAGAAGGAATTAACAAGTCATAAATAATCAACTGCAGGGGTTGAAAATTTTCAGCCCCTGCATTGTTCTATAATACTAAAGTATCCGGTGTGGGAAGGAACATATACAGATGGTTGTCAAAAATATTGACGCGAATTTCGGCTTTGCCACTCGCGCCATCCACGGCGGCAATGAGGTTGACGGTGAGACTGGCGCTATCCGCCGCCCAATCACAATGGCGAACAGTTATGAACTGCCTTACGATCCTTCGGATATAAACTGGAGCAGCGCCGAGGGCAGTATTTATACCCGCAACGGCGGAGTAAACCAACGGTACTTGCAGGAAAAACTTGCCCTGCTCCACGACGCGCCCGATTGCGTTGTTCTGGCGTCAGGAGTGGCGGCGCTTTCCGGCGTGTTTTTCGCCTTCCTAAAGTCGGGCGATCACGTCGTCGTATCCGATTCAACCTACATCGCCGCTTACCGCTTGCTGCATGAATTACTGCCGGAAAAATATAATGTCCAGTCCACTTTGGTTGATTCCTCCGATTTGGAAAAAGTAAAGGCTGCTATAAAACCGAATACAAAGTTAATCCACATAGAAACGCCTTCCAATCCCACGTTGAAAATCAGCGACATTGAAGCCATTGCAAATATTACCCATGAAAACGGAGCTATGCTTTCCGTGGACAACACGTTTGCGTCGCCTTACAATCAACGCCCTCTTGCTCTTGGAGCCGATCTTGTAATAGAAAGCCTGACAAAATATATCAATGGCCACGGCGACGCAATGGGCGGCGCGGTGCTGGGCGCGAAATCTTTGATTGATAAAATCCGCGCACAAGCAATGGTGAACCTTGGCGGGGCAATCAGTCCGTTTAACGCATGGCTGATTATGCGCGGTGCGGTAACGCTGCCCCTAAGAATGAAACAACACAACAACAGCGCGTCTGCCGTAGCGCAATTTTTGGAGAAACAGCCTGCTGTCCGTTTTGTGTCATATCCCGGACTGGAAACGCACAAAGGGCATGTCATTGCCAAACGGCAAATGCCTGGCGGTTTCGGCGGGATTATGGCTTTCGGACTCAATGCCGATCATGACGGTCATAACCGTTTTGTAAGCAAATTGCGTGTAATTACAAACGCTGTTTCTCTCGGCCATGACGAAAGCCTGATCGTGTTCCTCGGAGAAAACGACGAGCGGCAGTATCTTTATGCCGATGAGTTCCACGGAGGGTTTTTTCGGTTTAGCGTTGGGCTTGAGGATACGGACGACTTGATAAGAGATATTGAACAAGCGTTGAAAACGGCAGGTATATAAATTCAAATTGTACCCAGCATCACATTTCACGAATATTTAATTGGAATTAAAATTTACAGGAGAATACAATTATGGTTAAAATTGCGACTATTGCCGGATCGGACGCTTCCGGGGGCGCAGGACTTGAGGCGGATTTAAAGACGTTTGAAGAATACGGTCTTTATGGAATGACGGCGATAACCCTTATCGCAACTATGGATCCCGATAATAATTGGGCGCATGGCGTGTTTCCGGTTGATGAAAAAACTCTAAAGGCTCAACTGGAAACGGTATTTAAGGGCGTTGGGCTTACAGCGGTAAAATCGGGTATGCTTGGAACTTTTTACGCTGTGGAATTGACCCGTGAATATATAAGCAATTATAAAATTAAAAACTATGTACTTGATCCGGTAATGGTTTGCAAAGGGAACGATGAGGCGTTAAATCCTGAATTGAATCAGTCTATAACTGAAAAATTACTTCCATTGGCAAATGTTGTTACGCCGAATTTATTTGAGGCGGGGCAGCTTTCCGGCATAAAGGAAATTTCATATGTTGAACAAATGAAAGAAGCGGCAAAAATAATTGTAGAAAAGGGAACCGCAAATGTATTTATTAAAGGCGGTTCAAAATTGCCTAACGCGACAGAAGCCGTTGATCTTTTGTATGACGGGAAAAATTTTGAAATAATAAAAGATCGCCTTATAAATACAAATTGGGTACATGGAGCCGGTTGTACCGTATCAGCGGCAATTGCTTCCGGTTTAGCTCGCGGTCTTTCGGTTTATGACGCGGTTGTTTTGGCAAAGAAATTTATTACCTTGAGCCTTAACGGAAGTTTTGCACTTAATAAATGGGTCGGACCTGGAAATCCAACAGATTGGAGGAATAATAATTTGTTTTAATAAACAGATTAAAATTACTGAATCTTATTTATAGGTATTGCCTTGCCCTTATATTGAATATCGCGTATTTTCCCTGTAGTAGTACCCATTGGGCAAATGGTACACCACATTCGTGGCGTAAAAAGAATCCCGCAAATCACTCCTATCGCCGTGGCTGTTTCCATAAAAACCAGAATTGTATAACCTATCCTGTCAATATCTAATGTCGGGACAATCCATATCATCAGCCCGATAAATGAGCCCATCATCAATGCCCATAGAAAAAATTTAAACCCTTTTTTATGCATTATTGAAGGGCGTTTCAGCGCGAAAAAAGCAAACGGTCGCGTAACTAATCCAAGAAATGAACCGCGCGGACAAATCCTCGCGCAACTCATTTTTCCATATCCAGCTAGAGCGATAATGATAGGCGTAAACATGCAAACTAAGCCATAAAGGCCAAAAGGATGCCAAAAATTGGCAATCGTCATCCATGCTATGGTGATTATCCACGACCAACTCTGCCATGAAACAGGCCAAATCTTGCCATTTACTACTGTTGATTTAATTTTACGCGCTAAAACTGCCATATAAACACTCTCCTAATAATCTTACTAAACATATATGATTACAGTATATTGTAACAAAAAGAAAACCGCCAGTCAATAAGGAAATAAGCAATTTTCCATAAATGACTTTTTTTTATAAATATGCTTGACATATATTCTTAAAGTACTTATAATTTAATACATAGTATACACATAGGTATTATGTGCATACTACCAGCCATCTCTATTACAGAGTGGTTAATTTAGGAGTCGTAAAATGATTATAGACATTAATCCGCGTAGAAAAATTCTCTTGGTTGATGATGATGAGATACATCTTACCATTACTGAAGTATCATTGAAAGATGAATATGACATTTTTATGGTAAAGTCAGGAGCGGAAGCGCTGGAATTTTTAGGTAAAAGCGGAATCATTCCTGATGTAATACTGCTTGATATTTTAATGCCCGAGATGGACGGCTGGGTAGTATTCGACAGAATTGGCGATATTGCGGCTTTAAAATTTACTCCAATAATGTTTTATACGTCATTAGATGAGGATAGCGCGAAAGAAAGGGCGTATGAGCTTGGAGCGTTTGATTACATTACTAAACCTTGTGAGCAATCGGTTTTATTATATAAAATAAAAAACACAATACGGAAAGTTGAATTACAAAAATGGACTTACAATATATAAAATGAAGAAGACTGAAGAATATCTGGAACATATCTTAAAACTGCTTAGGGACAACAATGTTCCCGATCTTCCCGATGAATACGCGGAAGATCCGTTAATTGTTCAGATTCATGAAGAATTAAAAAAAATAATTCATAAAAAAGGGGAAACCCTCGCGGTTATAAATGATAAGCTTCGCAAAGAAGTTGAGCATGTGGAAATTCTTAAAGAAAGCAACGCTCATTTTAAATTTCTGGCAAGCCATGATCCCCTAACAGGCATTCTTAACCGCCGGGCATTTATTGAGATGGCGGAAATTGAACTTGCCACCGCGGCATATCTTCATGTTCCATGCTGCCTTGCCATGATGGACATAGATCATTTTAAAAGTTTTAACGATACTTACGGGCATTTGGCAGGAGATGAAGCTCTGCGTCACGCGGTCAAGATTGTTGAGGCTAAATTGCGAAAAAAAGACTTCATGGGCAGGTACGGCGGTGAAGAATTTATCTTTTTCTTTTACGATACTGATAAAGAAACGGGACTAGTAGTATTGGAACGGCTTCGCGCGTATCTGTCTGAATCGCCCGTTTCCCTGGTAAAGGGGCCTGTAGAAATTCACGCGAGTTTTGGCATTACAGAGATTGAAGCGGGAAAGTCGCTGGAAAACGGGTATATACAAAAACTGATCCATGATGCGGATATGGCGCTTTATGCCGCCAAATTAGCGGGACGAAACAGGGTAGTGCTTTTCAGCCCTGAAACGGAATTAAATCGCAATTCCGACGCTCAGATTTTTCAAGAAAAAACAGAAAATGTCAAAGAAGAGAAAGCATCGTAAAAACTAATCGCAATGCCGGAAAACGCTTACATTTTTTGTCTTTTTAAGGTATAGTTTTTGCAGGTTAAAAGTGCATTTCGCAATTCGGTATTTTTTGAAACGGCTCCTCTTTCTTATACCGGTACTTCTTGCGGTATCGGTAGTGATATTTTTTCTTATCCGCCTAACGCCTTCTGATCCAATCGGCTCTATTACAAGCGGACGGAGAATCAACGATGAAACGCGGGCTTCTCTGACAGCCCAGTACCATTTGGACAAAAGCCTTCCACAGCAATACGTTATTTGGATCAGTAACGCGGTAAGGGGAAACCTAGGGGACAGTTTCAGGCACCGTCAGCCTGTAGGCGCCCTCCTTTCTGCAAGGCTTCCGGTTACGATTCAACTTGTTTTGATGAGCGCCCTATTCGCTATTCTTCTGGCAGTACCCGCGGGCGTTATAAGCGCCGTAAAAAGGCATACCGCCGTTGACCGCGTTATTTCGGCTTTTATGATCTTTTGCGTGTCTTCGCCTGTTTTTCTTAACGCTATTTTATTAATGTTGATCTTTGTTTTTAAACTCAGATGGTTTCCGGCGTTTGGAGCCGGACGCGGTTTTACGGAAAATCTGTATTATTTATGCCTTCCCGCTTTTGCCCTAAGCCTTAATATGGTCGCCCTAATAGGCAGAATAATCCGTGACCGCATGATTGTGGAATTTAAATCCAATTACGCGCTTGCCCTATCCGCCAAAGGAACGCCTTTTCGCCGTATCGTGATGACCCATTGTTTTAAAAATACTTTGATCCCTGTTATCACAGTCGGCGGGGTGCAAATTGGCGCTATGGTTATTGGAGCGGTACTGGTGGAAAATGTTTTCGCCCTTGGCGGAATAGGCGCTTTGTTAATTGAGGGTATTCAAGCGTCTGATTATCCGGTAGTGCAGAGTATAATGCTGTTTCTAGTTGCTCTGTTTCTAGTTCTTAATTTGATAGTGGATATGGTCTACTTTATCATTGATCCCAGAATACGGGCTTCAGGAAATACCGGGAAAACATGAGGGGCGGGTTATGAACAAACATATATCTTTGCTCCCCAGAAAATTTTTCTCCAATAGCGGAAAAAAAACAGAGGGAACTTTTTTTACGCTGCCATTTTTAGTTTCAGGGATTCTACTTTTCCTTATTATTTTTTGTTGCATACTTGCCCCGATTTTAGCGCCTTACGGCGAGTCCGAACAGGATTTGACCGCTTCACTTGCGCCGCCGTCTGCTAAACATTTGTTGGGTGCGGATAAAATGGGCAGGGATCTTTTTTCACGGCTTTTATTCGGCGGCAGGGTTACGCTGATTTCCGCTTTGGGGGTGGTAATTCTTTCAGTCGTCATAGGCGCGCCGCTGGGGCTATTCTCGGGATTTTATGGCGGTAAATTTGATTCCGTCGTGTGCCGTTGTTGTGATGTGCTGCTGTCATTCCCCTCATTGCTCCTTGCATTCCTCTTTGTTACCGCTATGGGGCGCGGCATTACAAGCGCGGTGGCGGCGCTGGGAATTATCTATGTGCCGATGATTACCCGCCTGATCAGATCGCTCACTTTAGTTGAAAAAAATAAAACCTATGTGGAGGCCGCGGAGTCGATTGGCTTTTCACGACCGTACATTTTGTTCCGCCATATTTTACCTAACTGCGTTTATACCATGCTGGTACAGCTTACCCTTGATCTTGCTTATGCGATTCTCGATCTTGCCGCGTTAAGTTTTATCGGTCTTGGGGTAAGCCCCCCCACCGCCGACTGGGGAGCCATGTTGCAGGAGGGCAGAAATTTCCTGCTCATTAGCCCGCTCCTTGCCCTCGCTCCCGGAGCCGCCATTGTCATTACTGTAATAAGCCTGAATATTTTCAGCGACTGCATAACACAGTATCTCGATCCACAGGGGAGGGTTCTTCCTTCTTTTGAGAAAATTGAAAAACGCAGAGGCGTCATAGGGAGTGAAGTTAATGGAAACTGATTGCCTCTCCATAGAGAACCTTTCCTGCGATTTCCTTACCATTGAAGGGATCGTGTACGCTTTAAGCGGAGTGAATTTGCAATTAAAGCGCGGAGAAATTCACGGCCTTGTCGGGGAGTCAGGCTGTGGGAAAAGCGTAACATCCCGCGCTATTCTTGGACTTGTTGATAAAAAGCATACCCGCATGAGAGGGGTTATCCGCTTTAACGGAAAAAATCTTTTAACTTTATCGGAAAGGGAAATGCGTTCTATCAGGGGAAAACGTATTTCTATGATTTTCCAAGACCCGCTCAATTCACTTTCGCCGCTGGAGACTGTTGGCAGCCAGATTGAGGAAGCCATGACGAATCATTTGGATTTAGATCGCGCGGAACTGCGCCGGCGTACCGCTGAGCTTTTGGAAAAAGTGGGTCTTCACCCTGATACTGCAAAACAGTATCCCTTTGAACTTTCCGGCGGAATGCAGCAGCGGGTAATGATCGCTCAGGCAATAAGCTGTAACCCTGAACTGCTAATCGCCGACGAGCCTACTACCGCACTTGACCTTACAATTCAGGCGCAAGTGCTGGCTATTCTTAAAAGTTTGCAAAAAGAACTTTCTCTTACGGTGTTGCTTATTACGCATAACTTCGCCTTGGTTACTGAAAACTGCGATAGGGCGTCGGTAATGTACGCCGGACGCATTGTCGAGACCGCTCCGGCAAGAAGCCTTATTAAATCCGCCGCCCATCCTTACACTCACGCGTTGATCAACTGTATACCACGAGCAAATACCGCCGGAAAACAAAAAACAAAACTTCCGGTAATTTCCGGTTCTCCTCCAAGACTCTACGCTCCCCTCAAGGGTTGTCCTTTTGTCCCACGCTGCCTTGATTCCGATAAAGCCTGCGTTGTAATGCCTGCGGCCACGGATATTGGCGAAGGAAGATTGGTGTGCTGTCACCACTTGGGAGACATATAATGTTAGAAATCATCAATTTAAAAAAACATTTTGCGTTGAGCAACGGACGGCGGATTCGGGCGGTAGACGGGGTATCTTTTCAGGTGCGGAAAAATGAAATATTGGGGATTGTCGGAGAATCCGGCTGCGGCAAGTCTACGCTGGGCCGGCTTATTCTGCGTTTGATTGAACCGGATTCAGGACAGGTGTATTTCGGCGGCGAGGAAATAACCGGCATCAACCGGAGCGCTTTACGCCCAAAACGCAGAGCGATGCAGATGGTTTTTCAGAATCCTTTTTCTTCTTTTAATCCTAAGATTCGCATTGGCGACGCTCTTATGGAAGTATGCTTTTATTACGGCATGAATTATCTTGATAGCAGTGAAAAAATAAACCGATTGTTACGCGACATTGGCCTTTCAGGCGACATGCTTAACCGCTGGCCGCGCGAGCTTTCAGGCGGGCAGCTTCAACGCCTTGCCATCGCGAGGGCTATCATCGGAGAACCTTCCCTGCTAATTGCCGATGAACCCCTGTCCGCCCTTGACGTGTCAGTTCAAGCCCAGCTTCTCAATCTGCTTGATGATCTTCGCGCAAGCCGTTCAATGGCGATGATTTTTATTTCCCACGACATGACCGTTGTAGAGTACTTCTGCGATAGGGTAGCGGTAATGTATCTGGGCAAAATAATGGAGCTTGTTTCCGCCTCTGAATTGTCACATAATGCCCTTCATCCCTATACCCTATCCCTCAGGGCAAGCGCCCCACGGCTTGATGTTTTTAAGGATTCTTCCGAAGAAAAGACTACGCCCGTTTACGGGGAAACACCGAACCCGCAGGCTGTTATTAATGGCTGTCCTTTTGCCCCGCGCTGTCCGCAAGCGAGACCTCAATGCGCTGAAGTCTTGCCTGAACTTCGTGAAGTCTCACCTGAACACTGGGTACGCTGCAATCCGGCGTAGCCAGTGCTTATTTCTTTCTAGCGCTATTCAAGTTGTCACGCAATTCAGCTAATTCATCTTTAGACAGGCTGCTTTTAAATTCCTTACGCCAGTCTTCGGTAAAAGCAATATTATTTTCGTTTTTCTTTAACATCTCTTGCCCTTCCTGCCGCGACAGTAATTCCAAAATGACAAAGGCGTTTGAATACGGTATAGGATTTGGCGTCCAATTAAGTTTTATGTAATAGGCATTATTCGCTTTTACATCAAGTTTCAAACTGCTCC
Source organism: Treponema sp. R8-4-B8 (assembly GCF_054786175.1). NCBI lineage: Bacteria > Pseudomonadati > Spirochaetota > Spirochaetia > Treponematales > Treponemataceae > Treponema > Treponema sp. R8-4-B8. Next base: position 20,887 of record NZ_BDHE01000001.1, on the reverse strand, counting down.
AGTTGAATCTGTTCGCCATAAAATAATGAGTGCCGGGTTTTGCCTTATAGGCGACATTTCTATATAATCCCCCATATATTTTTCCAATTGGATTTTCTCCGTCCCAAATAACTATGTCGCCAGCGCCGCTCGACACAGGCGGCTGAATAAAATAGATAACCGCGCTGGAAGCGTCAGGGGCCAATTTTGATTCTTCCGCCCCTTGTGGCATGGAGTTGCACGCCGTCATAAAGAATCCAATTAACGCTGTAATGGCGATAATTGCCAAAATGCTTCGCAATTTTAGCAAATTTGATTTCATGTTGTTCATAAAATACTCCTTTGCGGCTTTACCGCCGTTTATTTTTATAGATCCTGCTGATCGCTTAAAGCGATTATGTTTCCTATTTTACCACTTCCTCTTCCCGGTTTCAATGAAAAAACAATAGTTGCTACAATTGCGTGTCTCTCTACCTTCCACCGAATTGTTTCAGTATGCCAAACAAGCCTTGAAACCCGCCTCCGCCTAACGCGGCGCCAATAACCTTGTTGACTGCGAAGTAGGACAAAAGGCTGAGAACCAGGCCGACAGCCAAAAGAATCAGCATTGCCCGAGCGAAATTTCGCCTGTTGAGGTTTTCACAGCCGCCGCACGCCCAAATAATATAGACGACCAGGCCGACAACCGGAATGCACATAATGATGGATGCGATCACAAAGTCGATAGTTCTCATAACCGAGGAAGACCCCCCCTTTGTAATTTTAGCGCTCATAAATCCTCCTTTAAAATAGGTGACAGTCACATTTTTTTTAACCACGGAGGACACGGAGTTACACGGAGTTTTTGTACGAAAATCTTCTTTCCTCCGTGTAACTCCTAGCTGTCCAACGGACAACAGTACTCCGTGGTTATTTCTTACTTCTCGGACACTTCCTTACTTGCGGTTTTCTCAAACCACTACCAAGTATCTGCTTCTTCCTACTGTTTTGTCCACGCAGTGCCGCTTCTCGTATACGTCCCTACACCCCCGCTATTGTACTGATTCTGCAAATTTGTCGTGTTAGCAGAGTTAATAAATGCAAGACTGCCAAAAATAAGACCTGCTTTTCCAAATGTTACACTCGCAAGACTGGTACAACCGTTAAAAGCGGAGCTTCCAATGTCATTAACGCTGCTTCCTATGGTTACGCTGGCAAGGCTGGTGCAACCGTAAAAAGCGTAATTCCCAATGCTGGTAACGCTATTCGGTATGATTACGCTGGTAAGGCTGGTGCAACCGTTAAAAGCGTAATTCCCAATGCTGGAAACTTTACTGGTGGAGGCAAAGGTTACGCTCTCAAGACCGGTACAACCACTGAAAGCGTTAGTCCCAATGGCGGTAACGCCGGTTCCTATGGTTACGTTGTTAAGGAGGGTGCAACCCTGAAAAGCATAATTCCCAATGCTGGGAACGCCGCTTCCTATGGTTACGCTGGTAAGGCCCTTGCAATTTTGAAAAGCCTCATTTCCAATGCTGCCGCTTTGAATGGTTACGCTGGTAAGGAGGTTGCAATCGCTAAAAGCGTCCACACCAATACTGGTAACACTGCTGGGTATGGTTACTTGTTTAAGGTTGGTACCGTTAAAACCGTATTGCTCAATAGTGATAATGCTGTTTGGTAAGATTACGCCGACAAGCGTGAGACATCTGTTAGATGCAGAATATGCTCCAAAAGCGGCATTCACAATACTGGTAAAAGTACTGCCGGAAAGGTCAAGGATGACGTATTTTGTGGGGTTGTCTCTCAGCGCTCTTCCAACGCTTCCAGTAGCGGTGGCATTGCCGCCGAGATTGGCCACGTTCAACTTAACGGTATATGGCGTGTCGATGGTATTGTCTGGTTGCGCTGCTAACCATGTTTTCATGGCGTCAATGCTGTTAAAGGTTGTATTGTTGTTGTTGCTTCCGCCTGTAAAATTTGCCGTAACGGTTACCGCACTTGCAGGCATGGTAAATGTGGTGCTTGCGCTGGTTGCGCTTGCCAATGTTGTGTTGCCTGAATTGACTGTCCAGTATGAGAATGTCTGCCCCGAGGGCACTATTGCGCTAATGCTTACGGTTGCGCCTGCCGCATAACTGCCGCTTCCTCTTCCGCCATTGACGGTTACGGTGTAGGTTGTTGTGTTGTTATTGCCGCCACTTGTAAAGTTTGCTGTAACCATTACCGCACTTGCAGGCATGGTGAATGTGGTGCTTGCGCTGCTTGCGTTTGCCAATGTTGTGTTGCCTGAATTGACTGTCCAGTATGAGAATGTCTGCCCCGAGGGCACTATTGCGGTAATGCTTACGGTTGCGCCTGCCGCATAACTGCCGCTTCCGCTTCCGCCATTGACGGTTACGGTGTAGGTTGTTGTGTTGTTATTGCCGCCACTTGTAAAGTTTGCTGTAACCATTACCGCACTTGCAGGCATGGTGAATGTGGTGCTTGCGCTGCTTGCGTTTGCCAATGTTGTGTTGCCTGAATTGACCGTCCAGCTTGTAAATGTTTGCCCCGATGACGCTGTTGCGCTAATGCTTACGGTTGCGCCTGCCGCATAACTGCCGCTTCCGCTTCCGCTGATGACGGTTACGGGGTAGGTGATGTCGCCTAAAACGCAAGCCGCCATTGAAAACCCGATTACCGCGATAAGGGCGATTACGAACAGTTTCATTGCTTTTTTCATAGAAAACTCCTTTTGCGCTTAATGTCCGCTCGACATTTTACAGCCCCAAAAGGGCGGTATATGCGGAAAAAAGATATATTTTTCTTATATTCCACATAGAAATAGTTTATATATCTACTAGATTTTTGTCTATAGCGACTTTTCTTTTTTATTGTATAAAGGTGGTTTTAGGGGTATGATACATGGATGGAAAGGCTGTAAAAGCCGTTTTAGGGGAAAATATCAAATTTTTCCGCTTGCGGAAGGGATTAACCCAAGCGGTTTTAGCCGAAAAAGCGAATATTTCGGTCATTTTCCTAAGTAGCATTGAACGTGGAACCAAATACCCTAAAGCTGAAACAGTGGCAAAATTAGCAAAAGTTCTTGAGATTGAGGTTTTTGAACTCTTTATAAGGAAAGAAGTACCTGCCCACCAAACAATGCTTAACCACTTATCTGATGATATTAAAAATAACGTAATAAATTTATTGGATAACATTTTCAAGCAATATTCAGGCTAATTTGGGTAAAATGGGGACTGTCCCAAGAAGAATTTTAAAACCACAGAGGACACGGAGAACACAGAGTTTTTGTACGAAAATCTTTTCTTCCTCCGTGTACTCTGTGTACTCCGTGGTTATTTTCTTACTTCTTGGACAGCCCCATGTTGCCTTCCTATCAAGGACATGCACCAGTAACAGAGTAGTACATGCAGGGCAGACTGCGTGTAGAGGATAGGGGGAGAAGTTTCAAAAAGCCGTGAAAAATGGTATAATGGCGATGGGAAATATCGGTTTCCCTATCATTAAACTTTGAGGCGCAAGCCCGCAAGAGAGGTTTATATGTTGGCGACAATTCAAAAATTGGAAAACGCTCAGGCAGTTTGCTTGCCAGAAATTTTTCTAAAGGAATTATTTCTGCAAGAAAATGACCAAATTGACATAACGGCGAAAAACGGTTCTATAGTCATTAGAAAAGCGACACGGAAACGCCGTGCGATAAAAAGCCTTGCGGAACGTTTTGAAGGGTATACAGGCGATTATCAGTGTACCGAGGCTGATACTGGAAAACCTGTTGGTCTGGAGGTTTGGTAATGGCGTATCAGCCAAAGCAAGGCGACATCATTGTTATTGATTTTGATCCGCAAGCAGGGCACGAACAAAAAGGAAGGCGTCCTTGTGTAGTTGTGAGCAATAATCAATTTTATGTGCGGACTAAACTGGCGATGGTTTGTCCAATAACGAATACAATAAGCAATTTCCCAATGCACATTTTGTTGGATGACAGAACAAAAACAACTGGTGAAATCATGTGCTAACAGGTAAAATGTTTGGATATAAATGCCAGAAATCCATCATACAAAGAATCCCTTACCGATGATTTACTTGACGAAGTAATAGATTTAATTTGCTCATTTGTTGAATAAATACTCCGAAGAAAATTTTTACATTACTCTGCCAAAAAAACATACGACGTATTGACACCTTTTTGGCATTTTATGGCTCATACGGATTATATTAACACAAAAGGGAAAGGCGACAAGCGAGGGATTTATACCTTTTGAATGCCGTTGTCGGTTCTGGGCGGCATATTGATCTTTTTTTAAAAATAAACTAATATGATTTTTAATAACAATCAAATTTAGGAGGTGTTATAATGAAGAAATTGTTTTTTATCGTCATAACGTTGTTGGTCATTGCCAGCTTGAGTTTTACCGGATGTTCCAAATCAAAATCCAAGGGCGTTACTTTTACCGTGGCTCTGAGCGAAGACATCAGGGCGGTGGACGCGGGAGTGGCATGGAACTATGTTACCAATCAGGTTACAAATCAGATCACCGAAGGGCTGGTAACTTTTGACGCCAATAACAATATTATTCCGGAACTGGCGAAAAGCTGGAGCCAGCCTGACGAATTAACATACGTCTACAATGTCAGGGATGATATTGTTTTTTCTGACGGAAGCAAAATGACAATGGATGACGTGTTATTTTCTTTTGAAAGATCAAAAGACCCCGATGGCGGAACTTACTTTTCCGATTTCTTTAACGATGTTGAGAATTTTTCCGTTGACGGCTGGCAGTTCACTATTAAGCTTAGCCAGCCTTCGGCGGTGTTCAAGTATGTTCCGGCAATCGGCGCGGGACGGATAATCAGCAAAGCTTATTACCAGAAGCACGCCAATGATTTTGGAACTGCGGCTGGAGGCATTGTCGCGACAGGTCCCTTTGTTTACGAGAAATGGATCAGCGGGCAGGAAATAGTATTAAAGAAAAATAAAAACTACTGGAACAAGGAAAAATTAGCTGCCAATATTATTGACACTCTGATTTTCAAAATTATTCCGGAGGACACCACGAGGGTAATCGCGCTCCAGAGCGGAAACGCTGATTTCTGCGCCAACCTGCCGCAGGATATGTTGGACAAGCTAAGCGCGGACCAGAATCTTAACTTTACAAGCGTGGACTCCTTCAGCCTTACATACGTGGCGTTTAATACGCAGCGGGCGCCAATGAACGATATAAATGTACGCAAAGCAATTTCACGGGCAATGGACATTTCTGAATTCCAAAAACGCATTATTAAAAACGCGGGAAAAGCGGGAACAATTCTGCCTTTCGGCCAGGCGCTTTACGGCGATAACGCCGCCAAATGGCAGCAGTATTTAAATAATACTCAAGGCTACACTTACGATTTAGCCGCCGCGAAACAGCATCTTGCCAAGTCAGCGTATCCAAATGGTTTTACATGCGATCTTATTGTAAGCGAAAATTCTCTTGCCAATCAGAGGGCGCTGTACATTCAAGAGTCTCTAAAAGCGCTTAACATCACCGTAAATATTAAGAAGATGTCAGGCGACGAGCAGGACACCTACCAAATGGGCGGCGTTCTGGACGCCAACGGCAAACGTGATTACGATATGCTCATCGGCGGATGGGAAGCGGATTATCCCGATCTTAACGGCAATATTGAAATCATGTTCGCGGAAAGCCAGGCCGGTGAAGACGGATACAACGCGGCTGCTTACATCAATCCTGTTGTTGACGCGATGATCGAAGCCCAGAGAACTACTGTGGATTCCGCCAAGCGTTTTGATATTCAGTCAAAGATGATGGATATTATTGTAAACGACGTTCCCTATATCGTATTTGATTACACCTCACGGCAGAGCGTCTTAAACAAAAAATATACCGGGCTTGCCGTTTCTCCATCGTGGCTGTGGGTGCTTCCCGTACAGAACGTCCGCGCCGTTAATTAATTTCTTTTAAAGAAAGCCGTAAAAGCCCGATGCGCCATATATATGTCGGCTTTTGCGGCTCCCTCAAACGGAGAGTGCATTGAAAGGAGCGGTACGCCGAGATCAACAGCGGGAATGTCAAGGTTTGCGAAAAACCGCGATAAAGTCCCGCTGTATCCGGCATCAACCTTTCCACCTTCTCCCGTTTGCCAGATTATATCAGCTTCATCTAAAATTTTAATAAGCGCCGCAACAGTTTGGGCATCAGCGTCGTTTGTGTTTTCTTTCCCCTTTTCGCCCCAATAGCGGAAAAGCACAACGCCATGATTTAGCCTTGCCTCTCCATACTCGTCAAAAACTTCTTTATAAAGAGGATACCAGCAGGTATTAACATCAGCGGAAACGCAAAACGAATTTGAAAAAACTTCGCTCCCGGACTCTCCCGCGGCCTCAACAAGTTCATTGATAAAGTTGGGGAAAAAAGACGACTTCATTCCGCTAATCCCAAAAGAGCCGGTTTCTTCTTTGTCGGCGAGAACCAGACACGATGTATATTCAGGCTCATTTACGGAAAGGAACGCGGTAAGAGCGGGGTAAGCGCAGGCCTTATCGTCCTGGCCATAGGCGCCTACCATGCTCCTGTCAAGCCCAATATCCGAAGCGGGAAATGCCGGAACTGCGGAAATCTCCGCCGACACAAAATCTTTTTCGGTAATACCGTATTTTTCATACAGGAGCTTGAGTATATTGAGTTTCACCGCTCCCGCTCCGCTTTCGCCCGGCGCTGAATTGAGTCCCGCGAGAATATCAAGGCTTTCCGCCACAACCGCGTCTTTTACTGTTTTCTTCATCTGTTCTTCCCCAAGATGAGGAAGAAGATCCGCAATAAAGAAACGCGGATCATCACGCTCTTCGCCGATTTTTATGTTAAGCTCCTGTCCGTCTTTAAGGATAAAAAAACCGTGAATAGCAAGGGGAATGCCAGTCCACTGATAAGGTTTAATGTCACCATAATAATGGGTGTCAAAAAAAGCTAAACGTGAGTCTTCATAGAGCGGCTGCATTTTTAGATCAAGGCGAGGGGAGTCTACATGGGAAGCGATAATAGAAATGCCCTGAGAAAAACTTTTTTTGCCGATGGTACAAAAAACAGCGGCTTTTCCACGGCGGCTAAGATAGAATTTATCGCCGCTTTTTATTTTCATTCCTTTTTTCCAGGGAATAAAACCTTCTTTCTCGGCCAAGGTTATGGCGGCGCTTACCGTTTCCCTTTCAGTTTTCGCGGCATTAAGAAAAGAGATATAAGCCTTGCAATACTCATCAGCCGCTTTAATTTCTTCTACTCTCATAAAAACAGAAGCGTCCTTACGTGGAAAAAGAAGTTTATTTTTTATGCCAGAATCCATATAGTTTTCCTTATCAATGATTATAACAAAAATATTCCTAAAAGTCTAAAAAATTGAATGAATTTCCTTGCCTTTTATTGTTATTTTTATGATTTTAATAGTAAGAGCTTTTATCAAATTATAAAAGTCTCTTAAACCGAAGTTTAAAAAGTAAACAAACTTAACAATTACATAAATATTTATCACAAAAAAAAATCGTATCCGTGTTGCGGAACGATGAAACAACATTATTCGAACTTCAGTCATTGATTAATGTTATCCGGCTGTGTCGGATAACACGCCGCTGTCGCGGCTTAAAAAGGAGCGAAAAAATGAAAATCAAATTCAAACTGAGTATTCTGGTGATCGCAATTGTGACTATCGTAGCGGGGGGCATTGCCGTACTGCTGTTACAGAAGGCTTCCGACATCAGCCTTTCATTGAGCCTCCAAGGGCTTCAGTATGTCGCCAATAATCAGGCCGCATACATACAAGGCAGGGAATCAAGCTATCTAAAGACGGTGCAAGCATTAGCGGGTATTATGGGTGATTATAAATCAATTCCCGTAAAAGAGCGGCGCGACCGCTTTGACGATATGCTGCGCTCCACGCTCGATTCACAACCCAACTTTGTCCGTATATCTTCCGTCTGGAAACCAAACGCGTTAGACGGCATGGACGATAGTTTTATAGGCCGCCCCGGCTCGACAGCCACAGGCCAGTACGCGATGACATGGGGCAGGGATACCGGCAAAATTGAGGTTACGCAAAACATTAACGTTGAAGAAATCATGGCTCATATTAGTGGCCCTGACGCGTACAAGGAGCGGGTGGAGCATCCTGTTCCGCTCAGGGTAAACGGAATAGACACATATACAATCAGTATGGGCGCCCCTATCATTAATCCGCGCACCAGCGAAGTAGTGGGAACCGTAACCTGCCTGATAACAATAGACGCGTTACAGCCGTTAGTTGAAAACACCATAAAAAATTACGATGAAATCGCCTTAATGGTTATATATTCGGGCAATGGGTTTATAATGGGGCATTTTATTCCCGACCGCATAGGCAAAAATACGATTGACGTTGATGTTGAAGTCGGCGCTAACCAACCGGCGCTTTTAAAGGCAATAAACGAAGGGAAAACTTTCTCGGGCAACACTTATGATCCAACCTTAAAAACAAACGTATACTTTAAAATGCAGTCGTGCCAAATCGGCGATTCAGACACAACATGGTCGGTATTGGTAGGAACCACAGAATCATACGCGCTAAAAGAGGTAAACGCGATAACCAGATTTACCGTTATTATAGCGGTTATAGCCGTCGCGGTTACCGCGGTAATTGTGTTTTTCTCTCTTAGTAACATTACCAAACCAATCTCTAAAGTAGCTGACACCCTTAAAGACATTTCCGAAGGCGAAGGAGACCTTACCCGGACTATTTCCGTCAAATCCAACGATGAAATAGGCGACCTTGCCCTGTACTTTAACAAGACTTTGGAGAAGATAAAAAATCTCATTGTAAACATCAAGAAAGAAGCGGATGGATTGTCCAATATAGGCAACGACCTTGCCAGCAACATGACAGAAACCGCCTCGGCGGTTAATCAAATTACAGCCAATATTCAGAACATCAAAGAGCGCGTTATTAATCAGAGCGCCAGCGTTACCCAAACCAACTCTACCATAGGACAGGTTATAACCAATATCAACAAACTCAATGAGCATGTTGCAGACCAGAGCTGCAATATTTCCCAGGCGTCGTCCGCGATTGAGGAAATGGTAGCGAATATTAATTCGGTAACAAAGACGCTGGTTAATAACGCGGAAAATGTAAAGACGCTGGAAGAAGCTTCGGAAGTGGGACGCAACGGATTGCAAGAAGTAGCGGCTAATATTCATGAAGTAGCCCTTGAATCTGAAGACCTGTTAAAAATTAATTCTGTAATGAAAAATATCGCAAGCCAGACCAACCTGCTGTCGATGAACGCGGCGATAGAAGCGGCTCATGCGGGAGATTCGGGCAGAGGTTTTGCCGTTGTCGCCGATGAAATCCGTAAATTAGCGGAAAATTCCAGCGCACAATCAAAAACAATCAGCGATGTTTTAAAGAAAATTATGGTATCAATCAATAAAATAACAAAATCCACGGAACATGTGCTTTCCGAGTTTGAGGCGATTGACTCAAGCGTCAAGACGGTGGCTGAGCAGGTAGAGAATATCCGCGGCGCGATGGAAGAACAGGGCGAAGGCAGCAAACAAATACTTAACGGCGTGAGCAATGTAAATGAAATTACCAATCAGGTAAAAGGCGGCAGTGAGGACATGCTTGATGAAAGCAAAGAAGTAATGAATGAAAGCCATAACCTTGAAATTGTTACTCAAGAAATCACAGGCGGCATGAATGAAATGGCATCAGGCGCGAATCAGGTGAATGTGGCGGTAAATCATGTAAATGACATATGCGCGAAAAATCGCGAGAGTATTTTACACTTATTGCAGGAAGTTTCACGCTTTAAAGTAGCGTAATGTTAAAGAAGCGTAAAAAAAGCCCCGCCGTAGGACAATGTTCTATGACGGGGCTTTTTTTACGCTGAAAAATGCGCGTGGAAAATACTAATCTATAACTCACTTAAAGTCTGTTATCTTAAAGCCACTCTACCGCGCCGCTGTGAATGTCATAGTAGGCGCCTACAACCTTAACTCCCAAACGTTTGACAATCTCGTCCGCTTTAACTTGCTCAAGCATTTCCGCAACATGGGTATGAACAACCTTGTCTATGTCGCCGCCTTTTTTCACGGCGGGCATGATGTGATCTACAATATGTTTGATGTTTGGCGGAAGTTCCCCGCCCGAACATGCAGCAGTTACCGCGCCGCATTTGCCGTGTCCGCAGACGACGACCAGTTTGCTTTTAAGATGTTCAACCGCGTATTCAATACTGCCAAGAGCCGTTTTGTCGGCGACATTACCGGCATTGCGGATAACAAAAATGTCCCCTAATTTCTGATCAAAGAAAATTTCAGGCGCGGCCCGTGAATCGGCGCAAGTTAAAATCACGGCAAAAGGTTTTTGCCCGCTGTTTAAAACTTCCCTATCGGCGCTATAGCTGGTCTTAGGGATAAGCGCCCCTTTTAAATAACGCTCATTTCCTTCCTTGAGCATTTGCAACGCCACATTTGCGTCCTCAATTAATTCTCCCGGTTGATGAATTTTCATAAAAACCTCCTTTAAATTATTCTTAAAATATAATTTTAAAATGTAATTTTACGACACCTTAAAGCGCGAAACTTCCCGCATTAATTTGTCTATGCCTTCGCGGTTCCTGGCGCTTATATCGTTGACATGGTTTACCGATAAATTTACCTGATCCGCGCCTGTTGCCATCTCATTCATGCCGCCAGTGATCTCCTGCGTTATCTTTTCAAGGTTGTGGCTCTCATTAATTACTTCCTTGCTGCCCACGAGCATCTCTTCAGAACCGCTCTTTACCTGCTGGGTAATCGCGTTCAAATTGCTGGTACCTTGAAGAAGCTGTTTGCTGCCCTCGCCTTGCTCCTCCATTGCCTTACGAATAACTTCTTCCTGCTCAGCCACTGTATTTACGCCCGAGTCAATTGATTTAAATCTGGCTAGGACGGTCTCTGTGGATACGGTTATTTTGTCCATTGAAGATTTTATCTTCTTTAAAACATTCCCGATAGTCTTGGACTGTTCGCTGGAACTCTCCGCTAGTTTGCGTATTTCATCGGCGACTACGGCAAAGCCCTTGCCGGCGTCTCCGGCGTGCGCCGCCTCAATAGCCGCGTTCATCGAAAGCAGATTTGTTTGGCTTGCGATATTTTCCATTACCGAGTTAATCTCCATAAGCCCTTCGGATTCTTTTGCTATTTCCTGAATGTCCGTAGCCACTTCCTGCAATCCGCCGTGGCCGACTTCGGAGGCTTCCTTTAAGGTTTTAACATTTTCCATATTTTTAAGCAGAGTCTGATTTACCGAATTGATGTTGTTTACCATTGTCTGAATAAAGGCGGATCGTTTTGTTATTGTTTCAGCCTGATTTTCAACTTGGCCGTTGAGTTTGTTGATGTTCGTGATAACCTGTTCCATAGTCGCGTTTGTTTCGGTTACGCTGGCGGACTGGTTGATCACGCGCCCTTTGATGCTCTGAATATTGGCGGTGATTTGGTTTATCGCCGCCGCTGTTTCAGTCATGTTGCTGGCAAGATCATTGCCAATGCTGTTCAGTCCCGCCGCTTCATTCTTGATGACAACAATCATGTTTTTAATTTTTTCAATGGTTTTGTTGAAGTACAGGGCAAGGTCGCCGATTTCGTCTTTGGAACTGACGGTTATGCTTCGCGTTAAATCGCCTTCGCCTTCGGAAATGTCCTTGAGAGTGTTGGCTACATTGACGATTGGTTTTATAGTGCTGTTCAAAACAAAGTACACAATTAAAGCCGCTAAAACAACTGCTATCGCCGTCAAAATAATTGTGAATCGGGTAATTGTGTTGACTTCCTTTAATATTATTATTTCAGCGGTTCCTACCAATACCCCCCAACTCATATCTGAATCACTGATTTTACAAGGCAACATCTTAAAGTATACAAATGTTTTTATGGTTGGATCATAAGCGGAGCCGGAAAACATCTTTCCTTCTTTTATTGAATTTAAAAGCGGCGTCTGGTTAGCGCCGACTTCAACATCGACATCAATCGTGTTTTTACCTATACGCTCGGGAATAAAATGCGCCATAATTGTCCCATCGCCCGAATATATAACCATCAAAGCGATTTCTTCATGAGTTTTTATTGTATCTACAAGGAATGGCTGTAATGGATCTACTGACAACATACAGAATACGGTACCGACAACTTCATTGTTACGGTGATTAACAATGGGAACTCCCATTCTGACCGCATAAGTGGCTTTTCCGTTTACCGTAAAAGGAATGGGATTCTCCACGCGTTCTTTACTCGCGTTGGGGCCTGAAATATAGGCTATGGTATCTTGGATTTTAGCGTCGGACGCAACTACTATCTGATCGGCGTTTCTGCCCCATACCATTGCGTACTGCCCTGTGGCGGTCGAGCCGGGACGGCCTGTGAAACGGCTGTCCATGCCGTCAATGGCGTTTGCTTTCCAGACAGAACCCAACTGCGCAAAATTTGGTTCCGCAATCAAGGTAGAGCGCAGCATATCGTCATACCTGTTCCGCCGATCTTCAGCTTGTACAGTATCAAAATCACCCATGATATTCGCCAATGTTTTCAGCGCGCGAATATAGCCGTCTTCCCTGCCTTTCAGGTACGTGGCTTGATCTTTCGCGATATATTCAAGCTCCTTAAGGCTCAAGGAAAGGGTACTTGCGGAAGCCTGCCGTAATAGTATTATGGCAATGCTCGACGCTACAATCGCCACAATGGCGATAACCATCAGACTCAGTCTAAATTTGAGTTTCATTTTTTTCTCCTTAAATATTTACGATTGCTGAATTCCAAGAGTATAAAATTTATACCGCCTCCGCTTCTAATTTAAGCTTGGAATTTATTAGGCTTCTTTGCCATTGAGAGCATTTTTTCGGCTCATTATGGCATTATACCATTTAAAAGTAAAATTAACAATAAAATAGAAAATTATCGCCTTAGGCGTATTCTTTTAAATTTATGGAAATAAATTACTTTTTATTAGAAATATACTGCAAAAAAGCTAAAACTAATTAAAATATAGTACCAGTGGCGGAACGAATTTCCTTGCCTTGGATGGTAATTTTTATGATATTAAAAGTAAGAGCTCTTATAGAATAATAAAACCTTAAAAACTGAAGTTTTAAAGGGTCGTTTACTTATAAAAAATACATAACATCTGTAACTAAAAAAATGAAAAATCGCCGCCGCGTCGCGGAGCGATGAAACTGCTTTACCTAAAACTTCAATATTAATTAAAGCTATCCGGTTAGATCGGATACATGCCGCTGTCGCGGCTTAAAAAGGGGAAAGAAAATGAAAATCAAAATTAAACTGAGTATTTTAATTATTGCCATTGTTACGGTCATTGTAACGGGAGTTGCCATACTCCTTCTGCGGCAGGCGTCCAACATCGCCTTGAATTTATCCCAACATAAAACCATGTATATGGCGCGTGAGTACGCCAAGGAATGGGACGGTAAAATAGACGGTTATATAAAAGTGTTACAAACATTATCGAATGTTATGGACTTTTATGAAAATATCGCGCCTGAAGCGCGGCGACAGGAATATGAAAATACGATGATGTCTGTTTTTAAGGACATGCCCGATTTTATCAGAATATTTACAGTCTGGAAGCCGGACGCTATTGACGGCATGGACGCGCGTAATATAGGCAGAGCGGGCTCAACTGAAACAGGACAATTCGCTTTTGCGCTGACAAGGGAAACCGGAGATATAAAAGCTATAACCTGCCTCGTTGTTCCGCAGGCAATGGCGCATCTTTCAGGAACCAATAGCAAATTAGTTGAAATGTCCGACCCCGCCGTCATTAAGATGCAGGGAAAAGACACATGGTGTATAAGAATCATGGTTCCCATTATTAATGAGCGTCTTAATGAATCAGTCGGAGTCATCGGCTGTCAGTTTAATATTGCTCTGATACAACCTCAGGTAGAGAAGGCTATCAATGATTTTGAAGAAGTTGCCAGTATGGCGATTTACACCAACACAGGTTTTGTTTTGGCAAATTACCTGCCGCAGATGATAGGAGGGCAGTTAGTTGAGGTGGAAACGCAATACGGCAATAAACTAAACCAAGTCGCCACTGCTATTAGAAACGCGGAAGAATACGAAGTTTCCAGTTACGATCCCGAAATGAAAACAACCATGTATATGAGCATAGCTCCAATTCCACTTGCGGCTTCTCCGACAACATGGTCGGTAATGATCGGCTCAACTGAAGATTACATCTTAAAAGATGTCAACACGATGAGAAATTTCGTCATTATTTTGGCGGCAATAGCCATTCTTATAGCGACGGCGCTTATATATTTTGTTTTAAGCAGAACTACCAAACCAATCGTTAAGGTATCGGAAACTCTTAAAGATATTTCCGAAGGCGAAGGCGATTTAACGCGGGTTATAACCGTCAATTCCAAAGACGAGATAGGCGACCTTGCCCTGCACTTTAACAAGACGCTGGAAAAAATTAAAAATATGATTATCCATATTAAGAATGAGGCAACCGGTTTGACAGAGATAGGCGATGACCTTGCCAGCAACATGACCGAGACCGCCTCGGCAATTAATCAAATTAACGCCAATATCCAGAGTATCAAGGGCCGCGTTATTGACCAGTCCGCCAGCGTTACCCAAACCACCGCCACAATGGAACAGGTTATTACCAATATCAACAAACTTAACGGCAATGTGGAAGACCAGAGCAGTAATATTAGCCAGGCGTCGTCCGCCATTGAACAGATGGTAGCCAATGTTAATTCGGTAACTGAAACGCTGGTTAAGAACGCTGATAATGTAAACACTTTAAAAGAAGCCTCCGAAATAGGCAGAAACGGATTGCAGGAAGTGGCGGCTGATATTCAAGAAGTAGCCCGCGAATCTGAAGACTTACTGAAAATTAACGCTGTAATTAAAAACATCGCCAGCCAGACTAATCTGCTATCGATGAACGCGGCGATAGAAGCGGCTCACGCTGGAGAAGCGGGCAGAGGTTTTGCCGTAGTCGCCGATGAAATCCGTAAATTGGCGGAGAGTTCCAGCGAGCAGTCTAAAACAATCAGCACTGTTTTGAAAAAAATTATTGGATCAATCAACAAAATTACAGACTCCACAGGAAACGTGCTTAACAAGTTTCAATCTATTGATTCAAGCGTTAAGACGGTAGTGGAACAAGAGGATAATATCCGCAACGCTATGGAAGAGCAGGGCGAGGGGAGCAGGCAGATACTTGACGGCGTAAGCAATGTAAACGAAATTACCCGGCAGGTAAAGGGCGGCAGCCAGGAAATGCTTGAAGGCAGCAAGGAAGTAATGAATGAAAGCCGCAATCTTGAAGTAGTAACGCAGGAAATAACCGGCGGCATGAATGAGATGGCGTCAGGCGCGGATCAGGTAAATGTGGCAGTGCACCATGTCAATGAGATATGCATTAAAAACCGCGAAAGCATTGAGTCTTTAATGAGGGAAGTATCGCGCTTTAAGGTGGCTTAACTAAACGGAAATATCGTATAGGGGGTTGATTATGAAAAAAATAATGGCAAAATTTTTGCCGAAACGCCCCCTATACATACAATTGCTTTTTACAGTCTTTGCCTTTATTGCAATGGTTGTTTTAAGCTGCATCTTTACAGGCAGAATCGTTCGCACTAATCTGTTACGCAACGCGGACAGCGTACTTGACTTTGTGGAAGCGCAAATTAATTCTAATCTGCGGGAATCACGCACAATACTGGATGATTTTGCACAATCCGTACAAAACTTAACGCGGCAAGGCTATAATGCGAAAAAATTGACCGCTTATAATGAGGATATATCAAACCATTTAATTTCAAAAAACAATGACACTTTCAGCACTAACGGTCCTTTCGGCTATTTTGAAAAATCTCCGGAAGGCCCGTTCTTTTTTAACGGCATTGGCTGGCAACCGCCCGATGATTGGAATCCGCCTGAGCGTCCCTGGTACAAAGCCGCTCTTGAGGCCGGCGGCATTGTCGCGGAAACAGAACCGTATAAGGATGTAGTTACAGGCGAACTTGTTTTTTCATACTCCCGTTCTATTTTTGACAACGACGGTAACTGTATAGGAGTCGTCGCCATTGATATACGGGCAGGCCATATCGGGGAAAAAGTCGCCAATACCGCTTTTGCAAAAGACAAAAGCTACGGAGTATTGGTAGGTAATGATTTAACAATAATCGGCCATATTAACCCAAATTTTGTTGGAATGAAAATGTACGATCCGATAATATCCTCATCGCATTTGGTTATTGATTTATTAACCACGGGAAAAATTTCAGAAGCCGCGTATAATAACTGGAAAGGCGAAATGATTATCGCTTTTTTCCGTACTCTTTCCAATGGATGGCATTTAGGCCTTTTGGAGCCAAAAAATGTATATTATCAAAGCCTAAACAATATGGCGCTGACACTCAGCGTATTGGGCATATCGCTGGCGGCAGTATTGATTTTAATTTTAATTCAAGTTGACGCGGCAAAAAACAAATCTGATACGGAGAACAGGCATAAGAGCGCGTTCCTTGCAAACATGAGCCACGAGATACGCACGCCAATGAACGCGATAATCGGCATGACTACAATAGGAAAGTCCGCTTCTGATTTAGTTCGCAAAGATTATTGTCTTTCTAAAATAGAAGACGCGTCAAACCATCTGCTTGGCGTTATTAACAATATTCTGGACATGTCAAAAATCGAAGCCAATAAATTTGAACTCTCTGAGACGGAATTTGATCTTGAGAAAATGCTGCGGCGGATAGTAAATGTCATAAATTTCCGTATAGACGAAAAACATCAAATATTCACCGTTCATATTGACAGTTCCATTCCCCGCGCGCTCATTGGGGACGACCAGCGGATAGCGCAGGTAATTACCAACTTGCTTGGGAATGCGAATAAATTCACGCCGGAAAAAGGTTCCATAGCCCTTGACGTGCACATTGTAGGAGAAGAAAACAGCATTTGTAATCTGCAAGTTTCGGTAAGCGACAGCGGAATCGGCATAAGCCCCGAACAACAGGCAAAACTTTTCAAATCATTTGAACAGGCTGAATCAAACACAAGCAGAAAATACGGAGGCACGGGGCTGGGGCTTGCCATTTCCAAAAACATAGTGGAAATGATGGGCGGGTCAATATGGATTGAATCAGAACTGGGAAAAGGTTCAACTTTTACTTTTACCGTTCAGTTGAAACGAAGCGCGAATGAATGTCTCGGCGCGGATAAACAACAGGCGGATAAATTAAAAGCTGCGGATATAGCGGGCATATTTGCCGGGCGGCGCATACTGTTAGTTGAAGATGTGGAAATTAACCGCGAAATTGTCCAAACCCTGCTTGAGCCGACAAAGCTGGAGATAGACTGCGCTGAGAACGGAATAGAAGCGGTACGCATGTTTACGGAAGCCAAGTATAAGTACGATATGATTTTCATGGATATACAGATGCCGGAAATGGACGGCTACGAAGCGACACGGCGTATCCGCGCTATTGAGGCGGAACAACGCAAAGCCTGTGTGAGTTTTTTCGGGGGTAAAACAAATTGCATGGAGTTTCCGATAGAATCACAGTGCTCGAGTTTTGCCGAAGGCAAAACTCGAAGCAACAATAGGAATTTGCGCCAGCAAATTCCTATTGTTGCAATGACCGCAGATGTTTTTAAAGAGGATATTGAAAAATGTCTTGATGCCGGGATGGACAGCCACATTGGCAAACCGTTGAATTTTGAAGAAGTTATAAGCAAGCTTCAATTATATATGGGAATAAAAAAGTGTAATAAAAAAATAGAAACAAAGTATGCGGTGGCTTAAAGCTTTTAGCTTTTGTATCAGTATCTGCCGCCGCCGCCGCCATGACTCCTTCCGGAAGAACCGGTATGGGAACCTCCTCCGCGGGAATCATCGTCATCACGGGCAGTTTTACTGACTATGCTGTACAAGAAAGTTTCCGTTTTCACGTTAAACGCGAGGCTTCCCGGAACCACATAGGCGGCAGCCTGAGTTTGCGGAAGCGCGGTATTCATTTTCCTTTTCCATGATTGCACAACCATAAAGCCTATAAGCAGGGATGCAAGCCACGCGACTAATACTGAAACATAATTCCATCTGTGAAAGAAGTTGTATGTCCTGCCGCCTCTTGCGTTAAGCGCGAGAAATTCCTTTGAATCATTCAGAAACGCCTGAAACGCGTCGTAATAGCTGCCTTTTTTTAGCAATTTCACAATGTCGTCTTTCAGTTTTTGTATCGCTGTGGAGGTATATAACTTTATACCTCTACCCGATGTGCTGAACCAGTAGTCACGGCTTCCCGTTACCAATAGAAAAAGACAGCCATCCCGATCCTGTCCAAGACCGTAACCTTTATAATCAAAAAAATCATCCGCGTAAGCCATTGGGCTGGCCGCGCCAATATCATTTTCTGTAACAATTACAAGATCAAAATTATACATTGATGAGATTGAAGAAATTAATGCTTTTAAATTATCTTTTTCCCACGAGCTTAAAATATTGGCGTTATCAACAACACGTTCTTGGGCAAAAACTGGCACGGCAAAAAAAACAATCATGGCCGCCAAAAAAAGTTTAATCAATTTTGTTTTCATAAAAAACTCCTACAGTAATATCCGCAAAGCTTGAATGAAAAATGTTGAGACTGCGCCGATGATACCGGCAATCAAAGCCAAGTATTTCCAGTACTTGCCGCGATCTGCCGGCAGTTTTCCTACAAGGCGCCCCGACTGTCCGTTCATTAAAAACATATAATTTTCATTTTTATACTTGGTATTGAGTACCCACACCGGAAACAGGCTGTAACTCACCTTGCCCTGTTCTACGCTGACTGTAGAGCTTTGAGTAGTAACAGACTCATACCCTATAACAGATCGGGCAAACTCCACTTCCACAGACCCTTTGATTCTCTTGACCGCTCTTTCCTTGCTTTTCTCCGCGTCCACATCGTATTTCTCAGTCAAATAACCCGACAAATACGCTGTCTCAAAACCTGTCATCTGGGTATAGTCGAAAGGTTCTATGGCGTCCATGTAGTCATCGTCCATTTTTTCAGAACCGTCCACAGGAATTTTTTTAAATTGCAAACTGCCGTCGCGCACAATGGAATAATAATCAGTTTTTGTATAATCGTATCTTGAGTCGCTCCATACTCTTGTTTTTGCGCCTTTATAACAAACATGCCCCTGCGCGTTTGCGTCAAAAAGCCAGAAGGGAAGATAAACGCCCTGTATGCTGTTGACGCGGTTTTCATCTTTGAAGCTGTCGGGAAGAAGCCGCTTGTCTTTGTAGAAATTTTTTAAAGCTTCCACCGCGACCTTCTTGTCCAGTTTGAATGAGATGATGTATTCCGGTTTTAATAAACCGGTGAGCCGCCTTAACACAATTTGCGTATTGCCGCAATTGGGACAAACCATTGACGCTGTATTTTTATCTCCCAAAAGCTCAGCCCCGCACGAGGGACAGGAACCGGTTGAAAGATCATCAAGTTCTTTCTGTTCCCATTCCTGCGCTGTTTCTTTCCCGTCCCATTTTACATTGTCCTTTTCAGCGACCTGTAATTGCTTCTGATACTCCTCAATTGTCGAGACTTGGAATTCCGCGTCGCAGAACGGGCATTTCATACTTTGCGATGAACTGTCAAACTTAACCGCTCCGCCGCAATTAGGGCATTTATATTCTTTTATTTCCATGATTCCGCCTTAGGGCCTGGGCTTTCCGCACCCCGCGCAAAATTTGCCGGTGTTTCCTTTTTGTCCGCACGGGCAATCCCATTCGGCGGCAGGAGCGGGCTTTCCGCACTCCGCGCAAAATTTACCAGTGTTCCCTGCGTGTCCGCAAGAGCAAGTCCATGTTGAAGCCGGAGCGGGCGCGGGCTTTCCGCACTCAGCGCAGAATTTGCCGGTATTTCCAGCGTGGCCGCATGAGCAGGTCCACCCCGCCGCCGCGGAAGCTGCCGGTTGTTGCGGCGCGTTTTGCTGTCCCATCGCGAAAAGATTTTGCGCGTTCATGCCGCCCGCTGCGCCTGCCATTCCCATCCCCATGAAGCCAGCCATAGCTCCGCCTGTATTTCCTGCGGCAGTACGCATTGCGTCGCTCTGGGCGTTTACCAGTGACGCGGCGGCCATTGTCGGGTCGCGCATAACTGCCGATGTTTGCAGTTGTTTGATCCGTGTTTCATCTTCCGGCGAAGCGGTGCAGGTAATTCCAAAATTAACAATTTCTATGCCCCTGCCTTCCCTCCATTTCGCGCTGAGAGCTTCGTTGAGTATCTCTGCCAATTTTTCAGTTTGAAATGAAATCTCGTGGTACTCCAACCCCTTTCCAAGTTTGCCCAAGGACGGACCCAGAACTGTAATAATTTCGCTCTTTAGCTGGCTGTCAATCTTGTCTCTTGTGTACGGTTCATCAACATTGCCGCAGACATTCGCGTAGAACAGAACCGGGTTTATCATGCGGAAGGAATATTCCCCGTTAGCGCGAAGGCTTATGGTCAGGCGCAAATTGATGTTTGGATCGACAATCAGATAGGGAATTGGATTTGGTGTGCCATATTTATTCCCCATTATTTCCTTTGTGTTAAAGTAGTATATTCTTTGATCTTTTCCGGGAATGCCGCCGTATTTGAAACGTTCCTCAATACTTTTAAGCGCTCCCTTGATACCCTGACCAAGACCGCCATAAAAAATACTTGGCTCACTGGACTGGTCATAAGTAAAGTGTCCTTCTTCCGCGCAAACTTCGGCGATTTTTCCGTTATCAACAATAATCGCCGCCTGTCCCTTATTTACCACAATACCCGAACCGTTAGAGATGATATTATCTTCTCCTTTGGTATTACTGCTTCTTTTACTTGTCTTCTTCTGCC